>JBARRR010000085.1:0-7668 GCA_049644325.1 Candidatus Dormiibacterota bacterium | reverse complement strand
CGCCTGCGTCCTCGCTCATGGCAGCGCCTCGATAAAGGCGTCCAGGGACGCGGGGCTGTTGGTCTCGGTGACGGCGACGAGGATGGTGTCGGCGAGGGCAGGGTCGCCGGGGCCGGCCTCCGGGGAGCCGCCCAGGTCGAGCCCGCCGATGACGTCGCGCTGGCGAAGGTGGGCCAGCACCTCGGCCGCGGGCTTCGGGCAACGGAGGGCGAACTCCCAGAGGAAGGGCGCGTCGAAGGCCAGCTCATACCCCGGCCGGTGGGCCAGCCTCTCCGCCAGGTGGTGCGCCCGCTGGGCGCTGATCTCGGCAACCTTGCGCATCCCGGCGCCGCCCATGGTGGCCATGTAGGCGGTGGCGCCGAGCGCGATCAGGGCCTGGTTGGTGCAGATGTTGCTGCTGGCCGACTCGCGACGGATGTGCTGCTCGCGGGCCTGCAAGGTGAGGACGAAGCCGCGGTTGCCGTCGGCGTCGGTGGTCTCGCCGACCAGCCGACCGGGGACGCGGCGCAGCAGCTCCGGGGTGGCCGCCAGGTAGCCGCAGTAGGGGCCGCCGTACCACAGCGGGATGCCGAGCTGCTGGCACTCGCCCACGGCGATGTCGGCGCCGTAGCCCCCGGGCGGCTCCAGCACCGCCAGCGAAACCGGGTCGGCGGAGACGATGGCCAGGGCGCCGGCGGCGTGCGCCAGCTGGGTGAGGCCGGGCGCGTCCTCGAGCAGGCCGAAGTAGTTGGGCTGCTGCATCACCAGGGCCGCGCTTCCCTCCAGCGCCGAGGCCAGCGCGTCGGCGGGCGCCAGGCCACCGGAGTGGGGCACGTGCACCACCTCGAAGCCGCGGCCCTCGCCATAGGTCCGCAGCACCGCCAGGTATTCGGGATGGATCGCGCCCGCCACGGCGATCTTCTGCCGGCCGCTGTGGACGACGGCCATGACCGCCGCCTCGGCCAGGGCACTAGCGGCCTCGTACATCGAGGCGTTGGCGACGGCCATCCCGGTGAGCTCTGCGATCATCGACTGGAACTCGAAGATCGACTGCAGCCAGCCCTGGCTGGCCTCGGCCTGGTAGGGCGTGTAGGCGGTGAAGAACTCGGGCCGGCTGATCACCTGGGTCACCGCCGCGGGGATGAAGCGACGGTAGGCGCCGGCGCCGAGAAAGCTATGGACCTGGCCGAGGTCGCGGTTCTGGCGCGCCAGCCCGACGAAGAAATCGACCAGCTCGGGCTCCGATAGACCGTCGGGGAGGGCGAGCTCGTGCCTGAGCTCGGTCGGGACGGTGGCGAACAGGTCCTCCTGGCTGGCGACGCCGACCTCGGCGAGCATCGCCTCCCGGTCGGCGACCGACAGCGGGAGGTAGCGGTGTTCGGTCAAACGACGACCACAACGCCCATGCCACCCGGCCACGGCGACCGCAGCGCCGACCAGGGCCTGGTGCCCCAGCGCAGTAGCGGACCCTGCACCGCCGGCCACTCGCATGGCATCTCCGCGAGCGTCCAGCCAGCGCGCCGTTGTGGCGCCACCGGCCAGGTAGCGCGGGGCCAGCGGACCGGCTCCCAGGCGGCTCGGTTCCAGCGCAGGCAGTCGGGCGCGGTGGCCACGAATCCTGTGGGTGCCATCACAGTCCCTCCACGAATGACCTGTAGCCGGCCTCGTCGAGCAGCTCCGGCGAGGGTGGCTCGGTGGTCTCGATCATCAGCATCCAGCCCTCCCCGTAGGGGTCCTGGTTGACCGCTTCGGGCTTGGTCGTCAGCGCCTCGTTGACCTCGATCACCTTGCCGCTGATCGGCGCGTATAGGTCAGAGGCCGCCTTGACCGACTCGATCACCCCGAACTTGCCCCCGGCGGTGACCTCGGCGCCGACCTTGGGCAGCTCGACATAGATGACATCACCAAGCTGGCTCTGGGCGTAGTCGCTGATGCCGGTGCGAGCGTTGGCCCCGTCGGCTCGGACCCACTCGTGGGTCTGGCTGAAGCGGTAGTCGGTGAGGTCCAAGCTTCTCTAGCTCCTGTCTCGTTTGTAGAACGGCAGCGGCACCCGAATCGCGCCCACCGGCTCGCCGCGCACTTCGACCGACAGCGCGCTGGACTCGGCGCTCCCACTCTCGACGTACCCCATCGCCACCGCCTTGCCGAGGGTAAACGAAAAGGTCCCCGACGTGACCTCGCCGACCTCGCGGCCGCCGTCCTTGATCGCGTAGCCGTGCCGGGCGATGGCGCGGCCCTCCAGCTCCAGCCCGATGAAGTTGCGCGCGGGACCCTCCTCCTTGACTTTCAAAAGGGCATCGCGGCCGACGAAGTCGCCCTTGTCCAGCTTTACCGCCCAACCGAGGCCCGCCTCCAGCGGGTTGGTGGTGGTGTCGATGTCCTGGCCCGAGAGCCGCATCGCCGCCTCCAGCCGTAGGGTGTCGCGGGCACCAAGCCCGCACGGCCTGGCGCCGGCGGCCACCACCGCGTCCCAGGTGCCGACGGCGGCACCGCTGTCGACGAACAACTCGAAGCCGTCCTCGCCCGTGTAGCCGGTGCGGCTGAAGCTGACCCGGGTGCCGCCCAGGCTGCCCTCCTGGAAGTGGTAGTAGGCGATCGACGACAGGTCGGTGTCGGTCAGCGGCTGCAGGATCTCGATGGCGCGCGGTCCCTGGACGGCGATCAGCGCCAGGTCCTCGGTGATGTCCCGCATCTCGCTGGCGCCGCGGATTTCGGCCTCGAGGTGGACAACGTCGACCGGCCGTGGGCCGGCGTTTACGACGACAGTGAAGACATCCGGCGCCGGCCGGTAGACGAGGGCGTCGTCGATGATGCCGCCGTCACGGTTGCAGATCAGCGCGTAGCGCGCCTGCCCAAAGGCCATGTCGCCAATGCGGTTGGTGACCACCTGCTCCAGGGCGTCGAGCGCCCCCGGGCCGGTTAGGTGGACCTCGCCCATGTGGGAGACGTCGAAGACGCCGACGTCCTGACGCACCGCCTGGTGCTCGTCGCGCATCGACGTGTACTGCAGCGGCATCATCCAACCGCCGAACTCCACCATCTGCGCGCCGGCCTCGACATGGCGCTGGTAGAGCGGGGTGCGCAGCGTCGTCTGCGAGGTCGTTGTCACCTGACGACCCTCAATCGTCGGGGCCGGCTCCCTGGGGCCGGCGCCGGGGATCGGGTTCGGGCTCGGCCGAATCGTCGAGGAAGTCGACGCCGAGCTCGTCCGAGCTGTGCTCGTCGAGAAAGGTGATGGTGGCGGCGTCGTTCTCGCTGCGAGCGAATTCGAGGTTGGCGGCGACCTTCTCCAGGCGCTCGGTGTCCCAGTGGAGGGCGTCGGCGAGCTCCTTGGGGCTGGCGGCGCGGCCCAGCTGTTGGCGCAGGGCCACCTCGGCGAGGTCGAGGGCGCGCACGTCTTCGAGGTCGGCCGCGGCCTCCGTGCGAGCGCTGGCCTCGGTCTCAATCAGGGAGTCCATTTGCAGGCCGATGTGGAGGCGGGCGAAGTCCCGGAAATCGCCGCTGCCGTCGTAGGCGGCGATGGCGTCGACCAGGCCCAGGTTGCCCTCCTGGTAGAGGTCGGCGAAGCCAAGGCCGCGGTCCCGGTGGGCCTCGGCCTGGTCGGCAACGAGGTCGAGGTTGTGTTTTACCAGGGTGTCGACGGCGTCGCCGTCGCGGCGGGTGAGGAGGGCGTCTTCCTCCTCCGCGCTCAGGCGCTCGTACTCTCCCGCCTGCCGGCGGAGGTCAGCCTCGATGCGGTCGTTACCGATCGACTCGGCCATGACGTGCAAGAACGGACACGCCTCAAATCATAGTTACGGCAGGTTCAGGGGTTCCCGTCGCTTGGCGGGTCCAAGACCCGCCCAACGGCTGGCTAGAAGCCGGTTCGGAGGAAGACGAGCGGCACCGTCCGTATCAGGATCTGCAGGTCGCTTGCCAAGGACCATTCCTCGGCGTACCGGCGCTCGACGCGCACCTGCTCTTCGAACGTGATGCCATGGTGACCGTTTGTCTGCCACGGACCGGTCATCCCCTGGGGGACGGTGAATCGGAAGGCCAGGGTCTCCGGATGGCGAGCGGCCTCCTCCGGCAAGCACGGCCTCGGACCAACAAGGCTCATCTGTCCACGGAGGACATTGATGAGCTGGGGCAACTCGTCCAGGTAGTGCATGCGGAGGAACCGGCCCGCCGCGGTGACACGCGGGTCAAGCCGGGACTTGAACAAGGGACCGCTGGCCTGGTTCAGCTGCGAGACCTGGTCGAGCATCGCCTCGGCGCCGTCGACCATGGTCCGGAACTTGTACATCATGAAGATGCCGCCGCCCCGCATCAGCCGGCGTTGGCGGTAGAAAACCGGTCCCGGACTGGTCAGCTTGATGGCGATTGCGATCGCCAGGAAAAGGGGGCTGAACAGCAACAGCGCGATCCCCGCAACGACCACGTCCATCAACCGCTTGATGGCGGGCTGCAGGGCAGGCAGTACCCGGAGAGATGGCTGGACCGAGAAGACGGCCCCCGAGTTCAGCTCCGCGGTGTCCGCGCGCACATCAGAAGGAATTGGGTTGGCCGGCCGACCAACATCAACGCCGGAACTCTGTCCCATCGCGCCTGACAAGCTCTCCCGCTCCTAAACCCCGGCCCCAGCCGAGTCTACTTTTGTCTAATCCCTAACTGACGCGTCGAACTGCACACTGTAGCAGGATCCCCGGTGTGACGTATGCAAACGCCGACGCAAAATCTGAAATGTCCCGTCTCATGTCCATTCCGACGCGCGGACCGCGAAATCCTTGCACCGCGATCCTGATGGGGCGCCGTAAGATCGGTTCATGGTCGCCGCGGGACCACCAGGGGTAGCCGGTCGGTGGCGCCGGGCGCTGGTCGCGGTGACGCTGGCGGCGGCCTTTGCCGGGGCGATCGCCGCCGCGCCCCAGCCAGCGCGCGCCGCCGGCGCGAGGGTCCACCAGCTCCGCATCGAAGGCGTCATCAACGCCTTCAGCGCCGACTACATCGCTGGTGGCATCGGTCGGGCTGAGACCGAGAACGCCGACGCCGTGCTGATCACCATGGACACCCCCGGCGGCCTCGACTCGGCGATGCGCCAGATCATCCAGGCGATCCTCAACACGCGCCTCCCGGTGATCCTCTACGTGTCGCCGCAGGGAGCCCGGGCTGCCAGTGCCGGCCTCTTCATAACCCAGGCCGCCGACGTGGTGGCGATGGCGCCCGGGACCAACATCGGCTCCGCCCACCCGGTGCTTATCGGCGCCGACGGCTCGCCCACCTCGGCGCCCACCGTCGAGGAGCAGAAGGTGCTCAACGACTCGGTGGCATACATCCAGGGCCTGGCCAACCTTCACCACCGCAACGTCGACTGGGCCGCCGACGCCGTGCGCAACAGCGCCAACGTGCCCGCCGACCAGGCGGTCAGCCTCCACGTCGCCGACCTGGTCAGTCCCGACACCCCCACCCTGCTGCGGCAGCTCGACGGCCGCCAGGTCCAGAAGGGCAGCCAGGCGCTGACCCTCAAAACCGCCGATGCCACGATCACCGAGGACAAGCTGGGCCTGGTCACCGGCCTGCTCCACTTCATCGCCGACCCCCAGATCGCCCTGCTCCTGCTGCTGGCCGCGGTGTTGGCGATCGGCTTCGAGGTGATCCACCCCGGCGCCGTCATCCCCGGCGTGGTGGGGACGCTGGCGGGGGTCCTCGCCCTGGTGGCGCTGCAAACGCTGCCCGTGAGCTGGGCCGGCATCGCCCTGATGGCCTTCGCCGCCCTGCTCTTCGCCATCGACGTCCGGGCCCCGACCCACGGGGTCCTCACCGGCGCGGGGGTCATCTCCCTGGCGGTGGGGTCGCTCCTGGTCCTGGGGGCCGCCGGGCCGTTCCTGACGCCCAACCCGGCGCTGGCAATCGTCCCCGCCCTGGCGGTGGGCGTGGTGCTTGCGTTCTTCGTCTCCCGCGCCATCGCGGCGCGACGGCGGCCGGTGATGACCGGGTCCGAGAGGCTGGTGGGAAGTGAGGGCGAGGTCCGTGAGGACCTGGGACCCGAGGGCGGTTGGGTGATGGTCGATGGCGCCCTCTGGCAGGCGCAGTCGCTCGAGCCGATCCCCAGGGGCACGCGGGTACGCGTGCGCGCCATCCACGGGCTCCGCCTGGAGGTCGAGACCGCCGCCAACCCCGTATAGGAAGCCGCTGTTACATCGAGGCGCGTGAAACAGCCCGTTACCTGTTACAGCGCCGCTCTGTCTACCGCTTTCTCAGGGCGGTGAAACACGGGTCGTGGCCGGGACCGCGGGGCCCAATCGACGCTCATCGCCCTGGCACTGGAGTCCGAATGCGCGAAAATGGAGCCCTATGGAGGTAAGTGCCATGTGGCTAGTGGTGTTGGTGCTCGTCGTCCTGGCGGTGGTGCTGCTGATCATGAGCGTCCGGATCGTCAACGAATACGAGCGCGGGGTCGTGTTCCGGCTGGGCCGGCTGCTCGAGCCCAAGGGCCCGGGCCTGTTCTTCATCATCCCCCTCGGCGTCGACCGCGTGACCAAGATCGACCTCCGCACCCTGACCCTGGAGGTGCCGCCCAAGGAGGTGATCACCCGCGACAACGTCACCATCAAGGTGATTGCGGTCATCTACTTCCGTGTCATCGACCCCCGGCTCGCCGTGACCCAGGTCCTCAACTACGTCAACGCCACCTCCCAGATCGCCCAGACCACGCTGCGATCGGTGCTGGGTGAATCGACGCTCGACGAGCTCCTAGCCCAGCGCCAGAACGTAAACGAGAAGCTGCAGCTGATCATCGATGGGCACACCGAGCCCTGGGGTATCAAGGTCAGCACCGTCGAGGTCAAGGACGTCGAGCTGCCCCAGACGATGCAGCGAGCCATGGCCAAGGAGGCCGAGTCGGAGCGGGAGAAGCGAGCCAAGGTCATTCACGCCCAGGGCGAGTTCGAGGCCTCGCGGCAGCTGGCGAACGCGGCCGAGGTCATTGGGCGCCAGCCGGCGGCGCTGCAGCTCCGCTATCTGCAGACGCTAACCGAGATCGGGGTGGAGAAGAACACCACCGTGGTCTTCCCGCTGCCGATCGACATCATCGAGGACCTGATGGGGCTTCGCGCTACCAAACAGGAGGCTCAGGAGCCGGCGCCCAAGCGAGAGGACTTGCGGCCGGCGCCGAAGCTCGTTCAGCCCACCGACGAGAGCTGAATCTGGTCCCACCCCTCGCGCTGACCCAGGACGAGATCAGCACGCTGATACAGGCCGCCATCGGGGTGGCCTATCTCGTCGGCCTGCTGCTGGCCGCCAATCTCGGCGAACGCCACGTCGCCTGGAAGTGGGCGGCCTACGCCATGCTGGCTGTCCCGGCGGTGGCGGTGGGCCTGGCCAGCGTCCTTGGGATGCTGCTGCTGGCCATCGGTGGGCGCGTCGGACAGGTGGCCGGGGGGGTCTCCGTCGAGCGCCAGGTCGCCGGCACCCTGATCCTGTTTGTCGCCGGGATCCTGGCCGTCGGCTGCCTGCTGCCCCCGGTTCGCGGCTTAGGCGCGCGTCTCCTCCGGGGCTTCCGGGCAGACTCGGCGCTCCACGCCGTCTCGCTCGGGCTCTATTTCGGCACCCTGCTGGCGTTCATCTCACTGCAGATCTCCACCGACCAGCTCAAGGCCATCACCCAGAGCGGAGAGTCGCCGCCGCTGTGGTTCATCATCCTCACCAACC
>JBARRR010000084.1:0-5374 GCA_049644325.1 Candidatus Dormiibacterota bacterium | reverse complement strand
AACGACGGCAACACTAAGGACTGATGGACAGAGACCCACTCCTATCCGGCTCTTGGTACAACTCGTCGAGCCGCCTGCTCAAACTCACCGCGGTCATCGTGGGTGCGGGCTGGCTGGCCGTTTCCCTTGCAACATTGTATTTCGTCGCCCAGTACTTCGCCTGCATCGGTAACTGCTCGCCAGGGTCCTCGGCGATCCCCCTGGTGGCGATATCGATTGTGCTGGGACTTGTGCCTGCGGGGCTGACCGCGGGACTTGGCTACATGGTCGTCAGGGGCCTCTGGGAGGACTCCAAGCAACGCGCCGAGGAGGCCCGTGAGCTCGAAACTGCCCAGACCAGCCCTGGCACCGCCGTGCGCCATTCCGTGACCGCCGGCCAGCGTCCGGCCGCCATCCCGCCCAGACTCAGCCCGTAGCCTCCGCCCGGCGGGTAGCATCGCTGCCATGCTGAGAGGTGGCCACGTCTACACCGCGCTGCCCGTCGAGGACATCGAGAGGGCGCGCGCCTTCTACGAGGAGAAGCTGGGCCTTGCCCCTGCCGAAGAGAACCCAGGCGGGCTGCTTTACCGCCTCGAGGGCGGCGGCGAGTTCCTTCTCTACCCCAGCGGCAACCGGCCCGGCGGGCACACCCAGGCCAACATCAACGTGGCCGACGTAAGCGCCCTGGTGCGCGACCTTCGCGCCCGCGGAGTCGTCTTCGAGGAGTACGACTGGCCCGGCCTGAAGACGGTTGACGGTGTGGCGACCAGCGGGCCGCACCGGTCCGCGTGGTTCAAGGACAGCGAGGGCAACCTGATCGGCCTGATGCAGACCGGCTGACCCGGGTCACAGAAGGCCGCCTGGTTCGTTTTGCCCGCGAGCAAGGCCATCGTCCAAGAACCGTCCGAGTCCGTCCTCAGTGCGGAGTCCGAGGCTCCGATCACGGCGGAGGAGGCGGTCGCCTAGAGGGGTTTCCTCCACCGAGGGAATCCGTTAGATGGGAGAGCCACCCGGGGTAACCTGGGTGGCTCTTTCGCGCACCAGGGACAGCCCGACCGCCAGGGCGACCACGCCCGCCGCGCCAATCAGCAGGGTCTCGGTCATCACCGAGGCCGGCAGTTCCATGGCCGCGAAGTTGCGCACCGCCTGGATTGGGAAGATCAGGACGAAGCCCGCGATCATCAGGCCGACCAGCAACGCTCGACGCCAGGTCATGGGCATGGCCAGCACCACCAGGATCGTGAGGCTGCACATCAGGGTGACGATGGCGGCGGCCGTCCGCTGCTGGTTGATGGGGAGCTCGCGGGAGTGCGCCAGCCAGAAGGCGCCGACGATGGTGCCGGCTACGATGACGCCGGCGGGGATGACGAAGCGCAGGACACGGCCGACGAAACCTGGCACGTAGCGGCGCAGGTTGGGGGCAAGGGCCAGGAAGAAGGCGGGGGCGCCGATCGAGAGCGCGTCGACCACGGTCAGGTGGCGTGGCAGGAAGGGGTAGGGGACCAGGGTAACCCCGACGACGACGGCCAGGATCGTGGCCCATACGGACTTGGTCACGAAGAGGTTGGCCACCCGCTCGATGTTGGCGGTGACGCGTCGGCCCTCGGCGACCACCCCGGGCATGGTCGAGAAGCGACCGTCAAGCAGCACCAGCTGGGCCACCGCCTTGGTTGCCGGGGCGCCGTTGCCCATGGCGACCCCGGTGTCGGCCAGCTTCAGGGCGAGGGCGTCGTTGACGCCGTCGCCGAACATCGCCACGGTGTGGCCGCGCGCCTGCAGCGCCTTGACCATGGCCTGTTTCTGCCGCGGCGTGACGCGGCCGAAGACCGAATGCTCCTCCAGCACCGCGGCCAGCTCGTCGATGTCCTCCGGGAGCTGGCGCGCGTCGAAGGGCTTGTCGGCGTGGGGCAGCCCCACCCTGCCGGCGACTGCACCGACGGTGTGTGGGCTGTCGCCGGAGATGACCTTGATGGCTACCCCCTGCTCGGCAAAGTAGCCCAGCGCAGGCTCGGCGTCGCTGCGCACCTGCTCGGCGAAGACCACCAGGGCGACCGGCGTCAGACCCTCGGGCAGCACCTCGCCCTCCAGGGCCTGCTGGCTGTGGCCGAGGACCAGCACCCGCTCACCGGTGTCGGCCAGCTGGTTGGCTCGCGACAACGCGGCCTCGGCCGCCTCGAGGATCGACTCCAGGGCGCCGAGCACCATCTCGGGCGCGCCCAGCACCCACGACCCTCGTTCGCCGAACGTTGCCGCGCTCCACTTGCGGGCGGACGAAAACGGGATCGCGCCGGTGCGGATCCAGCCGTCGGTCGGAGGGAAAGCGTCAGCCAGTGCCACCAGGGTGCCGTTGCGGTTCTCGTCGTCGGCGAGCGCCCCGAGAGCGTGTTCCACGTGTTCCGACTCGTGCAGCCGCTCGACGCGGTCGAAGGCGATCGAGCCATCGGTCAAGGTGCCCGTCTTGTCGCAGCACACCACGTCGACCCGCGCCAGTCCCTCAACCGCCGGCAGTTCCTGGACCAGGACCTTGCGCCGCGCCAGGGTGATCGCGGCGACGCCGAAGGCGACGCTGGTCAGCAGCACCAGGCCTTGCGGCACCATCCCCACGATGCCGGCGACCGTCCCCGCCAGCGCCTCACGCCAGTCGTCGTGAGCCTGGAACTGGCTCCAGAGCAGGAGGGCCGCGGCGAAGGGGATGGCGAAGGTGATGTAGCGGAGGATGCGGTTGATCCCGTCGACCAGCTCCGACCGCACCCGCGTGAACTGACGCGCCTCGCTGGCCAGCTTGCGCGCGTAGGCGTCCGCGCCCACGGCGGTGGCGCGGTACCGCCCGGAGCCGGCAACGACGAAGCTCCCCGACAGCGCCTGGTCACCGAGCGCCTTGTCGACCGGGTCGGACTCGCCGGTGAGCAGGGACTCGTCGACCTGCAGCGACTTTTCGTCGGTGACGACACCGTCGGCCACCAGCTGGTCGCCGGTCCTGATCACCATCAGGTCGTCGAGCACCACCTCCTCGACGGCGACATCGACGACCTGGCCGTCGCGGACCACGTTGGCGCGTGGAGCATTTAGCACCGCCAGCCGGTCGAGCGTCCGCTTGGCCCGCAGCTCCTGGACGACACCGATCAGGGTGTTGCTGATCAGGACCAGGCCGAAGACGGCGTCCTGCGGGTGTCCCACCGCCAGGATCACGACCAGCAGGGTGCCCAGGATGAAGTTGAAACGGGTCAGGACGTTGGCGCGCAGGATCTCGCCGAAGGTCCGGCTGGTGTGGTGACCGCTGGCGTTGGTCTGGCCCCTGGCGACACGGTCGGCAACCTCGGCGGCGCTCAGGCCCGCGACGTGCTCCTCCTCAGCAGCTGGACTGAGCGGTGCACCGATCACGGACATGGATCAGTGCGGCGGCAGGCTCTCGAGGAAGGGCAGGACCGCCGCCAGCACCTCGGCCGGCTTCTCCTGGTCTTCCCAATGCCCGGCGCCGGGGATGATCACGTTGCCGCGGTGGTCGTCGAGCCAGCCATCCATGATCGACTCCGGCAGCAGCTCGCGTACGGGGTCGCGGTCGCCGGTGATGAACAAGGTCGGCACGGTGACGTGGGCCCCGCTGGTATCGGCGCTGATCTCCCAGTTGTGGTCCATGTTGCGATACCAGTTCAGCGACCCCCTGAACCCAGTGCGCCTGAACTCCGAGGCGAAGTAGTCGAGGTCCTCCTGGGTCAGCCATTCGGGCAGCTGTTCCGGTCCCTTGCGGCCGTCGAGGAACCCCGGGCCGTCGCCGAACGCGGGGGGATGATCGGCGGCGGAGGCACCACCGGACAAAGACCACATGGCGCGCCGGAAGGTGTCCGCTGTGTCCCGCGCCAGCTCCTCTTCTGCGGGACCCTGCTCCTGGAAGTAGAGCATGTACATGAACTTGTCCTCGGCCAAAAGCCGCAGCAGGGCGATCGTGGACATCTCGCCGCGGGGCGCGAACGGCACGCTGATGCTCACCGCACCCTCGACCCGGTCAGGGTGCTGTAGGAGAAACTGCCAGAGGACGATTGCGCCCCAGTCGTGGGCGATGAAGACGGCCTTCTCCTCGCCCAGCGCGTCCAGCAGGCCGACCAGGTCGCCCATGAGGTGGGGCATGTCGTAGTCGGTGACCTCGGCGGGCGCATCGGTCTTCCCGTAGCCGCGGGAGTCGATCGCCACCACATGGTTGCCGGCGTCCGCCAGCCCAGGGATGATCCGCCGCCACGAGTACCAGAGCTCGGGCCATCCGTGGCAGAGGATGACCGGCCGCCCCTCCCCGGCTTCGGCGATGTGCATGCGGATGCCGTTGGTCTCGACATGCCGGTGGGTTATCTCAGTCAAAACGTCGCACCTCCCCGATGGCCGACTGGGCCGGCGCGAATTGTGGCACGAACGTCAGCCGACTGAGTGGACCACCTCGCCGCCGTACACCAGCGGCTGCTCGGGCTGGAGCCTGTCGACGCGACGGTCGAAGTCCTGAAACTCGGGGTCGCTGTCATGCGCCGAGTGCTCCGCCATGCCCGGGACTTCGACCACGATCACGTACTTGACAACGTCGCTGCGCTCGTCGGTGCCGAACTGGGATCGATAGAACCGCGCGTTCAGAAACTTCCCATCGGCGTGGTACTGGCGCCAGCGCGGGAGCTCCTCCTCCTCGAACATCCTCTCGTATTCCTCGGCCTCGTCGGCCGTAATGTGGATGACGATGACGTTGAGCTGGCTCACTCCGACCCAGTTTACTGTTCGCATTGGGATGGCGTTAGATTCTGTTCCCAAAGGTTTTATCCTCGACTTGCCGGCCGAGGAGCCGCGTACAGACGTGAGGAGGGTGCGAAGGTGGCCGCAAGCAATGGTGTCGAAGGCGTCGTAATCATCGGGGGCGGACAGGCCGGCCTGGCCGTCAGCTACGAGCTGTCCCAGCGGGGAGTGCAGCACGTTGTCCTTGAACGCGGCCGGGTCGGGCAGACCTGGCGCGGTCGCTGGGACAGCTTCACCCTGGTGCTTCCCAACTGGACGCTGCAGCTCCCAGGCCACGAGTACGACGGCGACGACCCGGATGCCTTCATGCCTCGCGATGACATCGTCGGCTACCTCGAGCGCTACGCGAAGAAGACCAGCGGGGAAATCCGCGAGGGCGTCGAGGTCTCCTCGCTCGACGGCGCTGATGGTGGGTTCCTTTTGCGGACCAACCACGGCGATCTCCATACGTCGACGGTTGTGCTCGCCACCGGCGCCTACCAGAAGCCGCACCGCCCCCCAGGCGCGAGCACCCTTCCCGCAGGCCTGCACGTCATCGATGCCGAGGGCTACACCAGCCCGGGCGCGCTACCGGAAGGCACGGTGCTGGTGGTTGGCAGCGGCCAGACCGGTTGCCAGGTCGCCGAGG
>JBARRR010000083.1:0-6841 GCA_049644325.1 Candidatus Dormiibacterota bacterium | reverse complement strand
AGGGCCTCGAGGTGGTCGCCGACGGTGAAACCGTCCGTCTCGCCTCGTTGTGTGGCGACGTTGCAGATGTAGACCTTGGGCGCCTTGGAGGCCTTGAGGGTGGACACCATCCCCTCCACCAGGAGGTTGGGCAGGATGCTGGTGTAGAGGCTGCCGGGGCCGATCGTGATCAGGTCCGCCCCCATGATCGCCTGCTCTGCCTCGGGGTTGATCATGGCGTGGCTCGGCTCCAGGTAGACGTGGCGAATGGCCATCGACGACAGCGGGATCCGGGACTCACCGACCGCCTCCTGGCCGTTCTCCAGCTCGGCGACGAGGACCACGTCGTTGAGGGTGGAGGGCAGGATCGTGCCCCGGACGGCCAGGACCTTGCCCGACTCCCGCAGGGCATGCTCGAAGTCGCCGGTGATCTCGGCCATGGCCATGATGAAGAGGTTGCCGAAGGCGTGGCCGTCAAGGGCGCCGTTGGTGAAGCGATGCTGGAAGAGCTGGGTCATCAGGGGCTCGGCCTCGGCCAGGGCGGTCAGGCATTGGCGGAAGTCGCCCGGGGGCAGGATGCGGTAGTCCTCCCGAAGGCGGCCGGAGGAGCCGCCATCGTCGGCCACGGTCACGATCGCGGTCAGGTTGCCGGTGTAGTCCTTGATCCCGCGGAGGAGCGCCGAGAGCCCGGTGCCGCCCCCCAGGGCGACGATGTCGGGTCCCTTCTTCATCGTCCGATGCTTGTAGTAGACGTCGGCGAGGTCCTCGTCACCCTTGAGGAAGGGCACCAGCATGGCGCGGCTGAGCTGCCGGATCGACAGCAGCAAGAGCCCAACCCCGACGGCCGCGAAGATCGTGGCACGGACCGAGTTGGGCAGGAAGGCCAGCGTGATGACGCGCGCCAGGGTACCTGGGTCTCCCTGGATGACGAAGCCGGTCTGGTAGAGGCCTCGTAGGGCGTATCCCGCACCCAGGCTGAGTGCGAATACGCTAACGCCCATCAACAGCAGCCAGCGCTTGATATGGAGACCGGGCTGGAGCCAGCGAAGGCTGCCCGGACGGCGCAGACTCATCGAGCGCAGTCTATCAGCGGCGGAGTATCGTCGCGTGTCCGCTTTGATAGGGAGGAAATACCCCCGTGAAAGAGTTCAAAGTGTTCTTGCTCCGGGGCAACGTCGTCGACCTCGCGGTCGGCGTGGTCATCGGCGCCGCCTTTGGGGCGGTGGTGACCAGTTTTGTCGCCAACATCATGATGCCCCCCATCGGCAAGCTCACGGGCGGCATCGACTTCTCGGCCCTTGCCATCAGCCTGGGCCAGGGTTCCAACGGCAAAGACGTGGTGATCGGCTACGGCGCCTTCATCAATGCCGTGATCAGCTTTGTAATCGTCGCCGTGGTCGTGTTCTTCTTCGTGGTCAAACCGATGGCTCGGCTGATGCCACAGCCCAAGGTCGAGGAGGACCCGGAGACCCGGGAGTGCTCCGAGTGCCTGACGTCGATCCCGGTCAAGGCCAGGCGCTGCTCGGCCTGCGGCCAGCCACAGGCGGTGGCGGCCTAGCCGTCAGCCGGCCTGGCTCAGGCTCCGCACCTCCAGCTGACGGCGGGGCACGACGATGGTGACGGTGGTGCCCTGCCCTGCAGCGGATTCGATGCGGAAGGTGCCCCCGACGCGTTCGGCGCGCTCGGTCATGTTGACCAGCCCCAGCGACTGCGACTCGCGCTTGTCGTAGTTGGCCTGGGTCTCGGCGACGTCGAAACCATCGCCGTTGTCGCGGACGACGCCGACGACCGTGTCCCCCTCGCTCTTGAGGCTGACCTCGACGCGGGTGGCGTGGGCGTGCTTGCGGATGTTGCCGAGGGCCTCCTGGGCGACCGAGAACATGGTCTGCTCGACCGCGGGCGCCAGCCGGCCCAGCTCCTCGTCGACGTCGAGCTCGATGCTGATGCCGTTGTTGGCCTCGTACTGCTCGGCGTAGGACTCGAGGGCGGCGCCCAGGCCCTGGGTCTCGAGCACCAGCGGGCGCAGCTCGAAGAGCATGGTGCGCGCCTCCTTGATCGTGAGCCGGACCAGGTTGTCGAGCTCCTGCAGCTCCAGGCGGGCGCGCTCCGGGTCCTTGCTGAGGGCGGTCCGGATCACCTCGATGTTCATCGCCATGCCCGCCAGCCGCTGGACGGGGCCGTCGTGGAGGTCGCGGGCGATGTCCTGGCGAAGGACCTCCTCGAGGCTGATGAGGCGGTCTCGCTCTGATTGCAGGTGGGTGTACAGGCGGGCGTTCTGGACCGCGATCGAGGTCTGGCTGGCCAGGGAGCTGACCACCCGGACGGCGTCCTCGTCGAAGACGTTGGTGCGCAGGTAGTTCGACAGGTTGATGACACCGATGACCGCGTCGCCCAGCTGCATGGGCACGCAGAGCAGGGCCTTGGGCACGATCGAGCCGGGCTCGGGTGGCGGCTGCTGGAAGTCGGGGTGCTTGGCGACGTCGTTGGCCAGGATCGGCTTGCCCGTGGCGACCACCTTGCCCGCGATACCCTCGCCCACGCCGAAGGTCAGCGACTCAGCAGTCGGACCGTCAGTGCCGTACGTCGCGCGCAACTGCAGCCTGCCCTCCTCCAGGACCATGATCGAGCCGATCTGGGCCCCCGAGACCGCGGCGGCCTTCTTGAGGATGCTGTCCAGGACCTCCTGCATGTCGAGGCTGGCGGCGATCGCCTGCAGGCCCTCGTGCAGGTTGGCCAGCTCCCAGAGACTGCGCTGGCTGCGGTGGAAGAGCTCGGCGTTGCGCAGCGCCACCGCCACCTGGTTGGCCACAGTGCTGAGGACGGCGGTCTCGCTGTCGTCGTAGGAGTGATTGCCGAAGACGGCCAGCGAACCCTCGAGGGTGCCGTCGACAAACATTGGCGCCGCCAGGCCGCAGGTCAGCTCGCCGTTGCCCAGGGGTAGGGGCGGCACCAGGTCCTTCTCGGTGGCGCTGGACAGCCGGAGGGCGCCCTGCTGCAGCGCCACCGCGCCCACCAGGCCGGCGCCGGTGACCACGGCCAGGTTGTCGGCGCGACTCAGGCCCGCACCCTTGCCGCCGTGCACCGCCACCACGCGGTGCTCGCCGTTCTCCACCCGGGTCAGCACCGCGACCTCACTCTGGAACAGGCCGGCGACGGTCTCGACCGCGCGCCGCTCCAGCGCCGCCGGGCCCTCGGTGGTGGCCGTGAGCATCCGCGAGACCTCTGGCAGCGAGCCCAGGAGGAGGTCGAGATGGCGGGCCTGCTGCGCCGCGCCGGCATGAGCCAGCGAATTGGTGATGGCCATGCCGCCGAGGTTGGCCAGCTCATAGAGCACGGCGTGCAGGGTCTCGGGGAAGGCATTGTCTCCCGACCCCCGGAAGGCGACGCAGCCAACGACCTCGCCCTTGGACCGTAGCGGCACCATGACCTCGCTGAAGGTGGCGCCCAGCCGCAGCTCGGCCGGGGCCTCGGTGGCGTACTCCTGGTTCACCCCCAGTCCGGTGCGCTTGACCAGGCTGCCGTCCAGTGCCGCCTCGAAGGTGCTGCCCTTCACCCGGCCGTGGGTCTTGGTGGTCAGCTTGCGGCGGAGGTGGCCCTCGGCGTCGACCATCGCCGCGATGTCGTAGGACCCGCCGCGGAAGAGGACGACGCTGGCCCGGTCGTAGTCGATCACCCCCCGTGCCTTGCCCAGGAAGAGGTGCATGATCTGGTTCAGGTCGAGACTGGAGTTGACCGCCAGCGCCACCTCCTTGATCACCGTCGAGTGCTGCAGCTGGCGCCGGCTGACGTTGAGCACCCGCTCCTTGACCAGGGCAACGCCGCAGCTCGATGCCGTGGCCATCGCCAGCTCGACGTCCTTGGCGGAGAACTTCTCCCGCTCCGGCGCCGCCACCACCAGGAGGCCGATGACCTCGCCGTCCACCAGCATCGGCGTCAGCAGCATCGCCCCGGCGGCGAAGCCCTTGGGCAGCAGACGCGGGCTGCTGCCGCCACTGCGGCCCTTGAGCATGGGCTTGCCCGAGGCCACCACCCGGTTGACCGGGTCATCGGCTCGGGTGCCGAGCATGTAGTCCTGCAGCGACCCCGGTCCAACCCCGAAGGCGCCCGGCTGTGGCCGGAGCATGCCGATGTCCTTCTCCAATGTGAAACAGGCGGCCAGGTCGGCGGCCAGCGTCTGTGCCAGCTCTCTCAGGGTGCGTTTGAGGTCGAGGTCCGCGGTCGCTGCGATCTGCGAGTTGATGGCCGCGTCGAGGAGCCTCTCCAGCTCGACCTTCTCCTCCAGCAGGCGTGCCGCTCGGCCATCCTCCTCGCGTTTGGTGGCGCGCTGCTCGTGCATCGTCCAGAGCCAGCCGAGGGCCATCAGCAGGGGGGCGGCGGCGAGGATCTCGATCTTGGTGGCCAGCGACACGGGCAGCAGGGCGGCGGCCACGGTGGTCAGCGCCGCGGCCAGGGCGGCGGCGTCTGGGATGAAACCCGCTAGGCGCTTTGATTCCTTCATCGCAGTGGCTCGCCGCCAATATAGAGCGCCGAATCCCGATCTCGACCACATTTACCAAAAGTTGGCTGGGCTGTTGCGTCGTTGGCGCCGCTGTTTACGTATACGTCTACAGGGGTTCTCAGCTTCGGCGCCAAGAATCGCTTACGCTTTCGACATGGCGATAGAAGCAGAGCAGCATGGGTATGCCCCGCCTTCGCAGGCGGAATCGTGGGTTTACTTCGACGGGGAGTTCAAGCAGTACAAGGACGTACACCTGGGGCTGATGACCCACGCCCTCCACTACGGCACCGGCTGCTTCGAGGGCATCCGCGGCTATTGGAGCGAGACCCAGCGGCAGATGTTCCTGGTCCTGCTCGAGCCCCATTTCAAGCGGCTGCACAACTCGGCCAAGATCCTTCGCATCGATCTCAAATACAGCGCCCAGGAGATGATCGACGCCACCCTCGAGATCCTCCGCCGCAACCGCTTCCAGGAGGACGTCTACGTTCGTCCGCTGGCATTCAAGTCCGCCGAAGAGATCGGCGTCCGCCTGCACAACCTCAAGGACTCCTTCGCCATCTACACCGCGCCTTTCGGCGCCTACGTCGACGTCGACAACGGCATCCGCTGCATGGTCAGCTCCTGGCGACGGGTCGACGACAACGCCGCCCCGGCCCGAGCCAAGATCACGGGGATCTACGTCAACTCGGCCCTGGCCAAGACCGACGCCATGGACAACGGCTTCGACGAGGCCATCGTCCTGACCCATGACGGCCACGTCAGCGAGGGCAGCGCCGAGAACCTCTTCATCGTCCGCGATGACGTCCTGATCACACCGCCTGAGAGCGACAACATCCTCGAGGGGGTCACTCGCAAGGTGTTGATGCAGCTTGCCCGGGAGGACCTCGGCCTGACGGTGGTCGAGCGATCCCTCGACCGTAGCGAGCTCTACGTCGCCGACGAGGTCTTCCTCTGCGGCACCGGCGCCCAGGTCGCCCCGGTGCTGGAGATCGACCGCCGCGTGATCGGGGAGGGCACCGCCGGGCCGGTGACCAAGTCCCTGCAGACGCTGTACTTCGACATCTGCAAGGGACGCGTAGAGGAGAAGCTGGACTGGCTGACCCCGGTCTACTGACCGGCGCGGGTCCCTAACCCTCGGCCCGATCGGGCAAGCTTTCCCCCGTGAAGGTGGTCGCCGCGCCCACGGCGTTCAAGGGCACGCTCACCCCGCTGCAGGCGGCTGATGCCCTGGCTGCGGGCCTGCGGCAGGCGCGTCCCGAGGTCGAGGTCGACATCTGTCCCATCGCCGACGGCGGCGACGGCTTTCTCGAGGCGGTCGGCGCGGCGCTGGAGGTGGAACGTCGGGCGCTGCTGGTGCGAGGTCCCCTGCACGCGCCGGTCAAGGCAACCTACGGGCTCCGCCGCGAGGCGGCAGGCACGCTGGCCGTGGTTGAGAGCGCCCAGGCCCTGGGGCTGGCCCTGGTTCCGCCCGAGCACCTCGACCCGCTCGGCGCCAGCAGCGGTGGCCTTGGCGAGCTGCTGGCCGAGGCGCGCCAGGCGGGGGCCACATCGTTCCTCGTGGGGCTGGGGGGCAGCGCCAGCACCGACGGCGGCACCGGCATGGCCCGCGCCCTGGGCTACCGGTTCCTGGACGGAGATGGCCGCGAGCTGCCCGAGGGCGGCGGGCCGCTGGAGCGGCTGCACCATATCGACGTCGCCCGCTTCGACCGCAGCTGGGCGCTGCTGGAGGTCACCGCCGCCCGCGACGTCGACAACCCGCTGGTGGGGCCCACCGGGGCCGCCGAGGTCTACGCCCCGCAGAAGGGCGCCGACCCGGAGCAAGTCGAGCGACTCGAGGAGGGGCTTGCCCGCCTGGCCGAAGTGGTGCGCGCCGACCTCGGCGTGGACGTCGCGGCCCTCCCCGGGGGAGGCGCCGCCGGCGGTTTGGGCGCGGGCATGGTCGCCTTCCTGGGGGCGAGGCTGGCGCCCGGGGCGGATGCCGTTATCGAGGCTGTGGGGCTGCAATCGCGGCTGGCCGGTGCCGGCCTGCTGGTCACCGGCGAGGGTCGGCTCGACCGCCAGAGCCTCCACGGCAAGGCCCCGGTGATCGCCGGCCGGCGCGCGCGCGTACTGGGCATCCGCAGCGTTTGCGTCGCCGGGAGCCTGGGCCACGGTTGGCAGGATTCGCTGGAGGACGCCTTCGACGAGGTGGTGGAAGCGCGGGGGCTTGAAGCCCCGGCGGCTGCCGTCAGCGCCGCCGCGGCAAGGCTGCTCTAGCCCGCCTCGGCGTCGGGGTCGACGCCATCGTCCCCCCCAGGCGTCGCCGGCGTCAGCACCGCCTGGCAGACCGAGCAGGTGTCGATGTGCTGCTTGACTAGCAGACGC
>JBARRR010000082.1:0-6226 GCA_049644325.1 Candidatus Dormiibacterota bacterium | reverse complement strand
CCTCCCTGAGGCTGCCCTCCGCGCGAATCGAGCCGGCGCTGGCGCCCAGGTCGATCGGCCCGGCAAACCCCTGGACCACCAGGGAGCCGGCCTGGACCTCGGCGTGGATGGGACCGAGGACATTTCGTACCGTGGCGCTGCCGGCGTCGGCGTTGATCCAGGCCTCGAGGCGGGGGTTCATCCGGACCGTAACGGTCGGGCCGCGGAAGCTGTCCCACCAATGGCCTCCATCGCGCCTGCCGAACCAGAAGTCACCCTCGGAGTTGGGGTCGGTCTCGATTTCCAGGATCCCGTTCTCATTGCGGGCCACATGGGGGCCCTCAACCACGGCCTGGTCGACGGAGGCATCGCCGAGGACGATGATGCGACCGTAATCGCTGCGTACCCGGACACCCCGGATGTCCGCCGCCGCGGCTGTGGGGATCCTGCCGGGAGAGTCAGCCTGGCTTCGTTCGACCTCGTCGAGCCTGGAGGCGGCTTCAGCCGGACTCAGTGTGCCGGCGGCCACCTGGCTGAGAATTTCTCTGCGTGCGTCTTTCATAACGCAATATATAAGGGATGTGTTGCCATTTTGTCAAGGCTATTAGTAAAACTAGCAATCTGCTCAAGATTGCTCAAGATCATTGACAATGCCGCGGTTGTGCCGCACAGTCTCCGCCAATGGGACCACGTCCGGGAGCCCGAGACGTGTTGTTTAGGAAGACAACCCGCCGGGCCCAAATCGTCCTCATTGCGCTGTTGCTGGTGGCCCTCGCCCTGGGTCTGCTGCTCCAGTTCTTTGTCGGCCTCAGCGCTACCCCGCAGCAGTCGGGCACCGGTCAAGAGCTGATTGGAGTTTCCTGTGCCGGGCACGGCAACTGCTATGCGGTTGGCTCCGCCGGCACGATTCTCAGTAACAAGACCGGCGGCTGGACCTCCCAGAATTCAGGCACCACCAAGAACCTCTTCGGCGTGAGCTGCGTCGACTCGACGCATTGCTGGGCCGCCGGCAACGCCGGCACCATCCTCTTCAACAACGGCAGCGGCTGGACTCCACAGAGCGCGAATACCATCCAGAACCTGTTTGGCATCAGCTGCCTGGACAGCAGTCACTGCTGGGCGGTTGGCACCAACGGTTTGATCGATTTCTACGACGGCAAGACCTGGGCCCCGCAGGCCTCAGGGACGTCGATCGAGCTGGAGACGGTTGCCTGTGGTGACGCCACACACTGCGTCGCCGCCGGACAGGCCGGGGTCCTGACGGTCCTGAGCAATGGGACCTGGAAACCGATTGACTCCGGGGTCACCGAGGAGCTGGAAGGCACGGCCTGCACCGACCCGTCCCACTGCTGGATCGTGGGCGACAGCACCCTCCTCTTCTACAACGGCTCGAGCCTGGCGACTCAGCCCTCAGGCACCAGCAATGGCCTGTCGAGTGTCCACTGCCTGGACAGCAGCCGATGCGCCGCCGTCGGTGATGGGGGCGCCTACATCTACTTCGACGGCAAGACCTGGACCGCGCTCAAGTCCGGTGTGACAACGGAGCTCGACGGCATCTTCCAGGCGGACTCCACCCACAACGTCATCGTCGGCGACACTGGCACCATCCTGGCGGGCAAGCCGCAGCTACCCCTGACGCTGTTTGGGGTCGCCCTGTGGTTGATCCTGCTTTGGCTTGCGCTTGGTCTTGGGCTGCTGCTGGCGGTCGTCACCGCTCTGGCCACGATCAACAGGCGGCGGAGCGGTCCCTAGGCCCGTCCTTGGCCCCAGCGTCGGCAGCGCTCGCGACGCCAGGCTGATCATTTCGGGCAGCCAGCGGCCGCCAAATTGCAGCACAGCCAGGGTCACTAAGCCGATCGCCAGCAGTAGCGGGTAGCTGGGGAACGGCTCGTAGCGAAACGAAATCGCATGCCTCCCCGCCGGGACGGCAACCCCTACCAGCGAGGGCGCCAGCATGATCGACGGGCGGTCGATGCCGTCAACTGTGACCTTCCAGCGGGGGTCGAATGTTGCTTTCAGCAGCACCACCGCGGGCCGGTTGGCATTGATGACGCCGCTGAAGTCCCCCTGGTCTGAGTGCGGGGCCTGCTCATCGACGGTCCCGGCAGGAGTGGCGGGGTGGTCGCCGGCCGTCAGCGTGGGCTCCGCCGCGGTCCCGCCATCAAAGGCGATTGTGGGGAACCGCCTCGCCGCCAGCTGCGACGACTCCATGAATGCCAGGCCCTGGACCCCGATGTTGGTCCGGTTGGCGGCAATCGGCGGCCCGGCGGTGTCGACGACCTCGAGGTAGCCGGTCGATGCCACCTGCCAGAGGGTGTGCCGGCCCTGGGTAGCGATCACCGCGGCGGGGACGGCCGGCTTCCGCTCGCTGGGAAGGAGCAGGTAGCGGATGTTGAACAGGTCGTACTGGTTGGGATTGGCCTCGTCGAACAAGGCCTCAGGGTCGCTGGACAGCGACTGGGTTCGGAGCGTGAACCCGACCTGGTCGAGGTCATTGGCCTCCAGCGCCATGTAGACGGGCACCGAACCAATGGCGTATGTGCGACCCCAGTTGGACGGCAGGCCGGCGTAAACCCGTCCCGGGCCGAGTCGCTTGATCCGGCCGATGAGCGCGTTGAGGTCGGCGCCGTCGGTCACCTCGGCCGCCTGCTGCCCCAGGATCAGCTCGCCCCCCCGGCTGTCGTAGGCGCTGACCTGGCTGAACGCAGGCGCGGTTATGACAAGCGCCACCAGCACCAGGCCCGCCACCGCCGGCAGCGGCGGCAGCGCCGGGACCCGGGCCCGGGCAAGGTCGAAGAGCCGCCGACCCATCCAGGCGGCGCCAATCCCGGCCAGCAGGATGCCGGCCAGGTGAACGCCGCTGATAAAGCGCTGGAATTGAACATCGTCGCTGCCGGGGAGGACCTGCACCGTGGCGCCCCATGTCGCCCGCCCAAACCACAGCACAAGACTGAGGACCCAGACCCCCAACGCCGCTCGAGCCCTCTCGTCGTGGCGGAACCGGCGGATACAGACGACCATGCCGACGAGGACCAGCAGGCTGACGACCGGAAGCCTGCCATCGTCGTAAACCCGCCCCGTAGCCAGCCATCCCAGGATGGTCGGCGCCCCATAGGAGTCGGCGAAGATCGTCCCCCGGTTGAACTGTGTCGAGCCCGCCCAACGCGCGTCGACGAGAAGTGGGACCAGCACCCAGGCTGCCGCCAACAGCGCGCCTATGCCTACCAGGAGGCCTCGCGACAGGTTCCGCCAGAGCTCCCGGGGGGCGGCCAGGATCCAGGCGCCGATCGACAGTAGGGCCATGTAGCCGGTGAGGAAGTGGGTCGCGATCACCAGCGCGACCGCCAGCGCCCCCAGGGCCAGCGATCGCTTGGCGCGAATCGCGCGCCAGCTCAGGCCCCAGGCCAGGGGCAGCAGCCACATGCCCCACAGCTGGGCCCAAACGCCGAAGCCCCGCCACGTGTAGCTGGAGTGTTCGAAGCCGTAACCCGAGGCGCTGACCAGGACGGGTGAGATCAGGGCCGACGCGGCCGCCGTCCATCGGTCCCAGCCCATCAGCCTGAAACCGACGTAGACGCTGATCGGCCAGAGCGCCAGCAGGAGGTAGAGGGCCCAGAAGAAGGCGACGCTGCTCCCGGTGACCATCGACACGTACCCGGTGAGCAGGTGGGCAAGGCTCTGGTAATGGTGGAACTGGCTGCTGCCCAGACTCAGGTATGGGAACCAGCCATCCAGGGGAACGTGGCCGCGCCCAATTTCCAGGTGGGCCCAGCGGACCATGTTGAGGTGGAAAGTGCTGTCGTTGGGGGTGAGAACGATGTTTGTCTCAGCCCGGAGGGCGACGAGGTTGAAGGCAACCGGCAGGGCCACCAAGGCCAGGTGACCTCGCGTCATCAAGGTCGACGCCAGCCGGCTGCGCCAGGTGGCGGACCGGTCTTGCGATGGGTCGAAGGCGGGACTCAGGGGGTTTTTGGTGTGGGCTTAGGGCTGGCCAAGCCGTCGGGAGGAATCCGCGAAGCGATCGAGGGGTCGAGGGCAAGGGCTTTGGCGAATTCCGCCGAGGCTTCGGTCTTCTGTCCCAGCGTCCGGAGGACGTAGCCCAGGTTGAGATGAGCACTGACGTTGTTGGGCTGGATCGTGATCACGTGCCGGTAGAGGTCGGCCGCCTCCATAGGGGCGGGACCGGTGCGGATGATGGCCAGGTTGAAGAGCGCGGGCTCGAACTCGGGATCGATCTCCAGGGCCGTTCGATAGTGCTGCTCGGCTGAGGTGACACGCCCGGCCTGTTCCTCGATCAGACCCAGGTTGTAGTAGGCGTATTTGTTCCTGGGGTCGTGAACCAGCACCTTGTTGTAGTCGTCGATGGCTTCCTGGGTTTTGCCTTCGACCTGGGCCTTGAGGCCGGCGTTGAGGTCGTCCGAAGCCTGCTGTGCGTCCGATTTCGACGATCCACCGCAGGAGACGGCGAGGAGGACGAGGAGAAGCGTGCTCGCGAGGTACCAGGGGCGTCGTTTGGCGCGCCGCCATCTCACACGCCGCATTATGCCAGACGACCTGATCAATTCCGCTTCCGATGAATTGCGGCCGTGGCTGGCACTTATTCGTGTTCGATCGTTACCAAACTGTGCCCCAGTTCTTGGCTGCTTTGCGAGAGCAGCGGTGTAGCGTGCGGCCCAGATGGACACCCCGATCAAATGGGGTGGTGCTTGGCTACGGGGTCTCGGTTCGAACCGGAACCGGGTCGAAGCGCGCCCTAGGAAGTCCTATCTCCGCCAACTTGGGCTAGCTGCCCTGATGGCGGCCACTCTGTCATGCGTGCCGCTCCTCGCCCTGGCCGACGACGATGGCAACCAGCCCCCGCCGCCGGCAGACCTACCTCCCGCCGGCGCGGCCGGACCCCAGGGTGCGCCTGGCGTCAATGGCACCAATGGCGTAAATGGAGCCAACGGTCTTCCCGGTGCGCCGGGCCCCACTGGCGCTGCCGGCCCAACTGGAGCGGCGGGGCCCAATGGGGCTGCAGGGCCCACTGGCGCTGCTGGGCCTCCGGGTGGACCGGTCGGTCCAATAGGTCCCGTCGGCCCCTTGGGTCCAATGGGTCCTCCTGGGCCAGCCGGACCGACGGGTGCGACGGGTCCCACCGGGGCGACCGGAGCCCCGGGTCCCGCCGGAGCTACGGGAGCCGCCGGCCCCCAGGGGCCCCAGGGTCCGACCGGCCCCCAGGGTCCAACTGGACCAAGCGGGCCATCGGGCGCGACAGGCGCGACCGGAGCCACTGGAGTCCAGGGTCCAACGGGTCCGCCGGGCGCCACCGGGCCTAGCGGCGCCACAGGTGCCACGGGTGCAACCGGTGCCACCGGAGCCACGGGCGCAACCGGACCCGCAGGCGCCACCGGACCCGCCGGAGCCGCAGGCCCAACCGGAGCGACCGGACCGCAAGGCCCGATCGGTCCCCAGGGTGCGATAGGTCCGCAGGGCCCAGCTGGCTCAACCGGCGCTACCGGGGCCACCGGTCCGACTGGAGCAATGGGAGCCACCGGCGCGACAGGTGCTAGTGGAGCGACAGGTGCTCAGGGCCCGACTGGTGCCACGGGGGCCCAGGGTGCCACGGGTGCAACTGGGGCTAGTGGCGCAACCGGAGCGGCCGGCCCCCAGGGCCCCGTTGGTCCGCAGGGTCCGGTAGGTCCGCAGGGTCCGGCGGGACCAACCGGCGCCACCGGGGCGACCGGCGCCACGGGTGCGACTGGAGCCACCGGGGCAACCGGCCCAGCTGGAGCCACAGGTGCGCAAGGAGCAACCGGCGCTCAGGGGCCAGCAGGTGCGACCGGGGCGACCGGGGCCACCGGTGCGACCGGCGCGCAGGGCCCGATCGGTCCGCAGGGAGCTATTGGTCCCCAGGGCCCTGCAGGTCCGACCGGCGCCACTGGCGCTAGCGGGGCCACGGGCGCTACCGGGCCAACAGGCGCCCCTGGAGCCACCGGCGCCCAGGGTCCCGCCGGGGCAACTGGGGCCACCGGGGCCACCGGCGCCACCGGTGCGACGGGGGCGACCGGCGCACAGGGCCCGGTCGGACCGCAGGGTGCAGTTGGTCCCCAGGGCCCGGTCGGTCCGCAGGGCCCGGTCGGTCCTGCAGGAGCCACGGGTGCAACTGGCGCTACGGGGGCAACAGGCGCTACTGGGGCCACCGGGCCTACGGGCGCTACCGGAGCTACTGGAGCGACAGGCGCCACTGGAGCCACGGGCGCGACCG
>JBARRR010000081.1:0-34668 GCA_049644325.1 Candidatus Dormiibacterota bacterium | reverse complement strand
ATGTCGGAAGCTGCCAGCCGGCGTCCCCCTAGGGCGTGATGACGATGCGGCCGAACGCCTTGCGGCTCTCAGCGTATTCGTGCGCGGCTGCGGCATCGGCGAGCGGAAACGAACGATCGATCTCGACCTGGAGCTCACCGCTTGCAACGCGCTCGAGCATGTCGCCGATCATCGGATGGATTCGGGCGTACTCGGGCAGGATTGCCCCGCCGAGATAGACACCCCGCAGAGTGTTGTTACGCGCCCAGAGCGACCGCGCCTCGATCGCCGAGCCTGCCCGGCCGGCGACCCCGACGCTGACGAGCGTCCCCCGGTAGGCGAGCACGCCGACGCTGTCGACGAGATTCTGGCCACCGATTGAGTCGAGGACGATGTCCACGCCGCGCGAATCGGTCAGCTGGTTGGTGCGCTCGACGAAGCTCTCGGTCGCGTAGTTGATGCCGTGGTCGAGTCCGAGCGCTTTGAGCCGCTCGAGCTTCTCGTCGCTGGAGGCGGTGGCGATCACGGTGGCGCCCGCGCCCTTGGCGAGCTGGATCGCGGCCATCCCGAGGCCGCCGGCTCCGGCGTGGATCAGGACGGTCTGGCCCTCGGCGAGGTTCCCGGCAGTGAACAGGCACTCGTATGCGGTACCGAAGGCGACCGGCACGCACACCGCACGTTCGACATCCAGACCGGCAGGGATCGGCCAGGTCGTCAGCGCGAAGACCGCTCGCCTCTCGGCGTGCGATCCGAAGGCATTCAAGGCGACCACCCGGTCGCCAACGGCGCGTCCCTCGACGCCGGGGGCGACCGCGCTCACGGTCCCGGCGCTCAGGTATCCGACGACATGTGGTACCCCGGCCAGCTCCCCCGAGGCGCGCGCGAGCAGGTCGCCTCCCTCGATGCTGATCGCCTCGGCATCCACGACGACGCAGCCCTCCGGGCACGGAGGATCGGGGACTTCCTCATAGCGGAGCACCTCCGGCCCGCCGGTTTCATGGATCACTGCCGCCTTCATCACCCAGCACCCTCCTCACGACCAATCAGAATGTTTGCGCTGTTTACATTATTCAGCGGTCGCGGCGGTGGGCTATGGCGTTTGACCCCGCAAGGATGGGGAATCGCTTACGCCAACATAGGGAATCCTCCCGATTTGGGCCGACCCTTGCCTCCTCTACGTTGAGCTCAGTCGGAATCTGGTCCGACAAATGAAGAGGAGGTCTCAGAGATGCAAGCTCGGCTACAGGTCAGCCAGTTCCCAACCCGCGCGGCGGCCACTGTCGCTATCGCCGCGGCGCTGCTCGGCAGCGGCGTCGTTGGTTACTCCCTGAAAGCGCAGACCGTGGTGAGCGGTCCCGGACGCGTCGTCCAGGTCACGAGCAGCCAGCCCGGCAGTCAGAACGATTGCCTGCGGCTCGACCAGCGCAAGGCCTGCTAGGCAGCGGGTCGGAACCAAACGTAACGAGGTAACGCAAATGCCGCTGTACATGGACTACCACAACAAGATCGAGGGACTAACCGCAGAGGCGGTCGCCGGAGCCCACCAGAAAGACCTGGGCGTGCAGGACCAGTACGGGGTGAACTATGTCAAGTACTGGTTCGACGAGGGCAGCGGCAAGGTCTTCTGCCTGGTCGAGGCGCCGACCAAGGAAGCGGCCGTGGCTGTGCACCGGGAGGCGCATGGCCTGGTCGCGGACGAAATCATCGAGGTCCAGGAAGGAGCCTGAACGCTGACGGGACGACCCGGCTAGTGTGCCTGCCGGGTCGTCCTGCTCCGGAGATCGAACCCACCGCATCGCTTTGGCCGGCACAAGGCCGGCACGCTGCGGTGTACACAGTCGGTACCTTTTGTGAGTCCCGGACTGACAAAAAGGTGCGACGGTGGTTGAGGATCTCCGACAGCCCGCCCGCCGGGCGGTGCACAAGCCGAAAGCTGAGAGGGACCTTCCGTCAAGAACGGAGAGGAGCAATCTCATGGCCTGCACCGCATTTCCAGTCGTGCGACTCCGCCGAGCTCGCACCTACCTCCTGTTTCTGTCAGTCCTTGCCCTGGGGATCGCCGGATCCTGGAGCACCGCGCTGGCCGCAACCGACCCGGGCCTTGGAACCGCCTCCAGCTTCGCAGTCCTTGGCGGCAGCGCCGTCACCAACACCGGCCCCAGCGTGCTCAACGGCAACCTGGGCGTCTGGCCGGGCACTTCAGTAACCGGGTACCCGCCGCTGGTGCTCAACGGAGCGCTGCACCAGAGTGATGCCGTCGCCGCTCAGGCTCAGCTAGACCTGACGACCGCGTACAACTCGGCGGCCGGCCAGCCGGTAACGCAGGACCTCACCGGCCAGGACCTGGGGAACAAGCTGCTGACTCCTGGCGTCTACCACTTCTCCTCCTCGGCGCAGCTCACCGGGCCACTGACGCTCGACGGCCAGGGCGCCACCCACGCCGTCTTCATCTTCCAGATAGGCAGCACCCTCACCACCGCCAGCGCGGCTTCGGTCAGCCTCGTCAACGGTGCGTCCGAGTGCGACGTCTGGTGGCAGATCGGAAGCTCGGCGACGCTGGGGACGGCAACCACGTTCCGGGGGAACCTCATGGCCCTCACCAGCATCACGCTCAACACTGGAGCCAACATCCCCGGCGGCCGGGCCCTGGCCCGCAACGGCGCGGTGACCCTGGACACCAACGTCATCTCCCTTCCCACCGGCTGTGGCTCCAGCTCGTCGGGCAACTCCAGTGGGACTCCATCGTCGAGCCCGTCTCTGGGGTCGCCCGCTGGCCCCGACACCGGGACTTCGCTCAGCCAGCCGCCCGGGTCAACACCGTCGGTGGGCGGGCCGACAGCCGGATCGCCCGGTACGCCGAGTGCCTCGCCATCCCCACGAATCCCGGTGACGGCAGCTCCACCTGACGTCAGCACCCCGAACACCGGGCGTGGTCTCCTGCTTGGCCACTTCATCGTCGGCGCTGGCCTGATCCTCTTCGGTGTTGTGATGTTCGCCACGGCGGGTCGGCGGTATCGCAAGTCGCGCTGAGGTGAACGCTTCGTAGACTGAAGCGTGACGACACGGGAAACCCGGCCGCCCCTGTACCTGCTGGCGTTCGATCACCGGGGGTCGTTCGAGGAGGACCTCTTCGGGATCGAGGGGTCGCCTGACGAAGCCGCCCGTGCCCGACTTGCCGCGGCGAAGCAAACGATCTTCTCCGGCTACCAGCTGGCGCTGGCCCGGGGGGCCCCGCCGGTGTCAGCTGGAATCCTGGTCGACGAGGAGATTGGGGCGAAGGTCGCCAGGGCCGCGAAGAGCGGAGGCCACATCCTCGCCATGCCGGCCGAGCTCAGCGGGCAGGATGAGTTCAAGTTCGAATACCCCGATTGGGACCAGCATATCGACGCCTTTGAACCCGATTACGTCAAAGTCCTGGTCCGCTACAACCCGGAGGGCGACCGGGAGCTGAATGCCCGGCAGGCCGCCCGGCTGAAAGAGCTGAGCGTCTGGCTGGCGCAGCGCCCCCGATACCAGTTCCTTTTCGAGCTGCTGGTACCCCCGACGGCCGAGCAGGTGCAGGAGCCGGCCAGCGTCGAGGCCTTCGATCACAATCGCCGCCCGGCGCTGGTGGTCCAAGCCGTCGCCGAGCTGCAGCAGGCAGGCGTCGAGCCGGACGTCTGGAAGATCGAAGGCCTGTACCGTCGCCAAGACTGCGAGGAGATCGCGGCGCAGGCCCGCATCGACGGCCGCGAGCACGTGCGCTGCATCGTCCTGGGCCGAGGCGCCGATGAGGCACAGGTCGAGGAGTGGCTCCGAGTCGGCGCCGGGGCCAACGGTTTCTGTGGCTTCGCCGTCGGGCGCACGATCTGGTTCGAGCCCCTCAAGGCGCTGCTCGCGGGGGACATCAGCGCTGTGGTCGCGGAGGAGCGCATCGCCACCCGCTACCTGCGCGAGATCGAGGTTTACGCCACCGCTGCCCTGGAGGCGCGACCGGTGTGACCCAGATCGCCTTCCTGCTCGATGTCGACAACACCCTGATCAACAACGACAAGGTCAAGGCCGACCTCGAGGAACGGATCCTTCGCTACGGCGGAACGGACTACGCGCCCAGGTTCTGGGAAGAGTACGAGCGGGTGCGTGGGGAGCTCGACTATGTCGACCTGCCCGTGACCCTCCAGCGCTTCCGCCAGGCCAGTCCCGGGATGCTGCGCTTCGCGGAGCTGGCCGCGGCGGTGCTCTTCTACCCCTTCGAGGAGTGCCTCTATGCGGGGGCTATGGATGTCCTCGAGCACCTGCGGGGCCTGGGGACGATCGCCATCGTGTCAGACGGGGACCCGGTCTTCCAACCGGCCAAGATCGCGCGCGCCGGGCTGGCGGCGGCAGTCGAGGACCGTGTCCTCATCTACGTCCACAAGGAGCGGCGGCTGGCGGATGTCCGGCGGCGGATTCCAGCCGACCTCTACGTCCTCATCGACGACAAGCCGGCGATCCTGGAGGCGGCCAAGGCGGACATGAACTCCGACATCGTCACCGTGCATGTCCACCAGGGGAAGTACGCGCGCGAATCGCACAAAGACGACCCCATCGCCGACATCGAGCTGGCATCGATCGCGGACGTGCTCCAGCTCACCCGGTCCGACTTTGAGGCGCCTGCGCGGGGCGCCGCCGGCTAGGCCGCCTGGATCTACTTCGAAGCGACCTCGCTGGTCTGCGTAAGCACTGCCATCATCAGGTCGCGCATGGAGAGAACTCCTGCGACCTGACCACCGCTGTCGAGCACGATCAGGTGGCGAAAGCCGCCGTTTGACATCCGCTGGGCGGCCTCGCGGAGGTCCCAGTCCTCGAAGGCGGTGATGGCGTTGTGGGTCATGAACTCCTCAACCGTGGTGGTGTTGAGGTCTTTGCCCGCCGCCACCGCCCGTAGGATGTCGCGCTCGGTGATGATGCCGGGTCCCCCTTCGGTCATCACGATCGCCGAGCCAACCTTTCGAGCATCCATCTGTCGGGCGGCCTCGACGAGGCTGTCGCCGAGGGCCGCGTGGAGCACCGCCCGGTTAACGACAGGTCCTATGTGCATCTTCGTCATTATGGTCCGGTCAACTTTCGACCCGCAGTCGCGATAGCTCATTGACGAGATCGCCGGCCACGGCTCGGCCGTCCCCGAAAAGCATCATCGTCTTGTCCAGGTAGTACAGCTCGTTCTCGATGCCGGCAAAGCCCGGCGCCATGCTGCGCTTGATCACCATCACGGATTGGGCCTTGTCTACCTCCAGGATGGGCATGCCATAGATGGGGCTGCCCTGGCTGTGCCTGGCGGCGGGATTGGTCACGTCGTTGGCGCCGATGACGATGGCGACGTCAGCGCGCGGGAACTCGGAGTTGATCTCATCCATCTCGATCAGCTGGTCGTAGGGCACGTCGGCCTCGGCCAGCAGGACGTTCATGTGACCGGGCATACGGCCGGCCACCGGGTGGATGGCGAACTTCACGTCGGCCCCCAGCTTGGTAAGCAGGTCGGAGAGCTCCCGCACCTTGTGCTGCGCCTGGCTCACCGCCATCCCGTAGCCGGGCACGATGATGACCAGCCGGGCAACCTCGAGGATCATGGCCGCCTCCTCGGCCGTCCCGCTTCGCACCGGGCGGTCGTCGATGGCTTCCATCGTCGACGCCTGCACCTGGCCGAAGGCGCCGAACATGATGTTGCGGAAGCTCCGGTTCATGGCGCGGGACATGATCAGCGACAGCAGGAAACCAGACGCCCCGTCCAGCGCCCCGGCGATGATGAGGACCTTGTTGTTGAGGGCGAACCCCATCGCCGCCCCGCTCAGGCCGGCGTAGGAGTTGAGCAGGGAGATGACGGTGGGCATATCGGCGCCGCCGATGGGAATGATCAGGAAAATGCCGAAGAGCAGGGCCAGCCCCACCACGACCAGGAACAGGGTGCTCTGGCTGGGGTCGACGACGAGGTAGACCGCCAGGGCCACCGCCACCGCCAGCAGCGAGAGGTTGATCACGTTCTGGCCGCGGTAGACGATCGGCCGGCCGGGCAGGATCCCCTGCAGCTTGCCAAAGGCCATCAGGCTGCCGGTGAACGTCAGGCTGCCGAGCAGCACCTCAAAGCCAAGCGCCCCCATGGTGAAGCGCTCGACGTGGGGGGCCTGCAGGAAATACTCGGAGATGCCGACCAGCGCGGCGGCCAGGGCACCGAAGGCGTGGGAGAGCGCGGTCCGCTGCGGCATCGCGGTCATGGGCATGAACAGCGCCATAGGGACGCCGATGGCCGAGCCGACGAAGAGGCCGACCAGGATCCATTCGTAGCTCACGATCTCGGCCCGGATCAGGGTGGCCAGGACCGCGATCAGCATTCCCAGCTCCCCGGCCTGCACCCCACGCCGGGCGGTTCGCGGAGCGCTCAGCCAACGGAGCGCCAGTATGAAGAGGACACCCGAGACCAGGTAGGCGACCTCGATGATGTGCTCGCTCATCTATCCGATGGCTCTTTTGCCGATAGCTCTTTTGCCGATGGCTCTTTTGGCGCTCTCTGGTCCCGCCTCCGGAACATCCGCAGCATCCGGTCGGTGATCATGAAACCGCTGACGACGTTGATCGTCGAGGCGATGACGGCGATCGTCCCCAGGACCGTGCTCAGGGTGCTGCGATGGGCGCCGGCGATCAGCAGCGATCCCACCAGCGCGATGCCCGAGATGGCGTTGGTCAACGACATCAGCGGCGTGTGCAGCAGCTGCGGCACGCGCCGGATGACCTCGAACCCCAGGAACGCGGACAGCACGAATATGTAGAGCCCGATCTCGAGGTTGCTGACGTTCACGATGCCTGCCCCGTCACTGCAGCGACCGGGGTCAGGCCGAAGGCCTCGCGCACCCGGGCGTTGACAACCTGGCCGCCGCGGGAGACGAGGGTCTCCCGGGTGATCTCGTCCTCGAGGTCAACCCGCAGCTCGCCGTCCTTGACCAGGTGGGCCAGGAACGCGGAGATGTTCCTTCCATACACCTGGCTCGCGTGGTAGGGCACGGTCGCCGGCAGGTTGGTGGGCCCAAGCACCGTCACGCCGTCTTTGATCACCGCCTGGTCCGGCTGCGTGAGCTCGCAATTCCCACCCTGGGAGGCGGCGATGTCGACGATCACCGATCCCGGTGTCATGCCAGCGACCATCTCTGCGGTGACCAGCACAGGCGCAGTCTTACCCGGCACCTGGGCGGTGGTGATCACCGCATCGCTGCCGGCGACCACACGGGCCATCATCTCGCGCTGTCGTCGATAGAACTCTTCGTCCTGTGCCTTGGCGTAGCCGCTCCGGTCCTCGCTGTCGCCCGCATCCAGGGGAAGCTCCACAAACTTCGCCCCCAGGCTCTCGACCTGTTCCTTGACCGCCGGCCGGACGTCGTAGGCCTCGACCACGCCGCCCAGCCGGCGGGCGGTGGCGATGGCCTGCAGTCCCGCCACCCCGGCGCCGATAACCAGGACCTTCGTCGGCGCCAGGGTGCCCGCCGCGGTGGTCATCATGGGGAAGATCTTGGGCAGGGTTTGGGCGGCCAGGATTACCGCCTTGTAGCCGGCTATCGATGCCTGCGAGGAAAGGGCGTCCATGCTCTGGGCGCGGGTGATCCGGGGCATCAACTCCATCGCGAACACGGTGTTGCCGCGCTCGGCCAGCCGCAACAGACCTGGCGGCGCCGCCAGGGGGGTGCAGAGCCCGATGACCGCGGAATCGGGCGAAACCAGGTCCCTGTCGGATTCGTCCTCGCCGGCGTCGACCGCCTGTACCCGCGCTATGACCCGGGCGTCCAAAGCCTCTTCGCGACTGGCCACCACCCGGGCGCCCTTCTCGCGATAGGCGTCGTCCGAATAACCCGCGGCCCGACCCGCTCCGGCGGCGAGGACCACTTCGATCCCGGCGCTCGTCAGTGCGGGTACAACGGCAGGTGTGACGGCCACGCGGCGCTCTCCAGCCGCTGTCTCCCCGATCACTCCTACCGAAAGCATTGCGCCAGACTACCGGAGTCGACAAAGCTTGGCAGAATCTGCAACCCTAGCCAAGTTCATAGGAGGTTCGGGATGGTAGCAAGAGTTACGACCTCACAACGGTCGGACGCGGACGAGGCCAAGCTGTTCATTGAAGAAGAGGTGATCCCCTCGCTGCACAACGTCCCGGGGTTCCGTGGAGCCTATTTCCTGGCCGACCGGGAGAAGTCCACCGGGATATCGATCACCTTCTGGGAGGACGAGGTGGCCGCCAAGGAGAGCCTGATCGCATCAGCGGAGCGCCGCACGCGGGCCGCGGCCGTGACCGGGGCGACCTTCGAGGCGGTGGACGCGTATGAGGTGATCGCACAGACCATGCCGGTGGTAACGGAGCAGAGATAACCCCGGCCTAGCCGGTGGTCAGCAGCCGGAAGACAACGCCGAGTAAGAGCAGGGTACCGCTCATCTGGAAGAGCCGCGCCCGCCGAGGATCGCGTCGGACCAGCAGGCGCGCGACGGGCATGACCAGCATGGCTGCGAGGGCGTAGACCAGGTGCAGGTTGGTGAGGGGCCGCCGACCGGCCAGCAGCAGGAGGCCGCCAACCGCGACCTGGGCCAGGATCAGCGCCGCGACGATGCGCTGCAGCGGGTGGTATAGGCCCGGCGGGGGCTGACCCCGGAGTGCGGCCGGGAGGGCGATGGCCAGGATCGCCGCCACCAGCGCCAGCAGGACGACCGCGGCGATGAGGTGGAGGGCGACCAGGCCGATGGTCATCGCAGGACGTCAGGGAAAGCGGACGTCATTCGCCGTCAAGTATGGGCAAAAAAAGGAGCGGCCCCGGAAGGGACCGCTCCTAGTTGGTACTGCTTAGGCCTGGTCGACGGGTGCCGATTCGGCCTCGGCGCCTGCGTCGGTGGCCTCCGCCGCCGGGGCTTCGGGCGCGGCGCTCTCGGCTGCTGCCGCAACACCGATCTGCACGTTGTTGGCGCGCTTGCCCTTGGGCCCGTCCTCGGGCTCAAAGCTGGCGGTCTCACCACCCTGCAGGCTGTCGAAGTTATCGACGCTGCTGCGATGGAAGAAATACTCGGTCCCGCGGCTGTCCTCGATAAAACCGAATCCGCGCTCCGGGACGATTCGCTTAACTGTGCCGGTCAACAATCACTTGCTCCTTCTCCTCGAAACGTGAAACTACGCGAAAGGCCTGTTCGAGAAGAGGGGGTGAAGACCACACGCAGGCGCCGTCCACAGTGGACGACATCTTGCCTATAGCTTACGCCTTCAGGCGATTCGCAACGGTTTGGCTAACCGGCGGACTGCTCGCTCTTGGTCCGCCGACGCAGCGGCTGGCCGATCTCGTGCAGGAAGCCGAGGATCTCGCGATAAGACTGCGCGATCGAAGTCTCGTAGTACGTGACGCCGACCTCGGCGCAGTAGGCCCTGATGATCACCTGGGCCTTCCGCATGTTGGCGCGCGGCATGGACGGGAACAGGTGGTGCTCGATCTGGTAATTGAGCGCGCCGTAGAGGAAGTCGGTGGCGGCCCCGGCGCGGACATTACGTGAGGTCAACACCTGGGCCCGGAGGAAGTCGAGGCGGGAGCCGCCCGTCTGGGGCATGCCCTTGTGGTTGGGGGCGAAAACCGAGGCCAGGTAGAAGCTCCCCACCGCCTGGTGGACCAAGAGCACGATGAGGCCAAGCCAGGGCCCGAGGAGGAGGACCAGGCCGCCGACATAGATCAGGGCATGGAGCAGCAGGGCGGCGACCTCGAGGCGGCGGTGGGTGGCGCGGTTGCGAATCAGGTAGCCCGCGCTGGAAGCGTGCATCGAGAATCCCATCAGGAAGAGCATCGGGAAGAACAGGAAGGCCTGGTACGCCGTCAGCGTCCGCATGGCGCCTCGCCGTTGCAGCGCCTCCTCGCGGGTGTAGACCAGGGCGCCGGCGGTGATGTCGGGGTCCTCATCGATGTCATTGGGGTTGGCGTGGTGCAGGTTGTGCTTGCTGACCCACCAGGAGTAGCTCGAGCCCAGCAGCGCGTCGGCCGTGACTAGTCCAACCGCCACGTTCATCCAGCCCCGGTTGAACATCTGCCGGTGGCCGGCGTCGTGGAGCTGGAAACCGAGCTGTCCGGAGACCAGCCCGAGGAAGGCGGCGTCCAGGACTCGCAGCCAGGGGTGGTGCACCAGTACCAGCAGGGCCAGGCCGAGCGCCACGAGGGCAGCGTTAGCGCTGATAACGATGGCGTAATATCCCGGCCGCTTGCGCAGCAGGCCGGCCGCCTGGACACGCTTCTTTAGTACGGCGTAATCGGATTCGCCGACCGCCGAGAGGGCGACCGGCTGTGGCGGAACGAGTTCGATCAGCGCCAAGAAATGGATCCAGCCGCCGCGGAGCAAGGCGCCAACCCGTGGTCAGGCCCTCGCTGGTAGACCGTGGGGTCGCTCCCATTCATGTCCTTTTGATACGCGGCGGGGCATAACATCCGCCGTAATATCGCGACCATCGATGGGGCCATCAGGATGAGAAGCTTCCTATCGCGGGACGGTCTGGAGATCGCCTACGACGAGTGGGCCGCGACCGCTCCCGGACCGCCGGTCGTGCTCCACCATGGCTTCGGCGTCGATGCCAACCTGGGGTGGGTGGTCACCGGCGTCGTTGACGCCCTTACCAACGCCGGCCGGCACGTCGTCGCCATCAACGTGCGAGGCAGTGGTGGGTCGGCCAAGCCGCACGACCCCCCGTCGTATGGCGAGTACACGCTGGCCGGCGACATCTCCAGCCTGTTCGACGCCCTTGGCGGTGACGAGTTCGACCTGGTGGGGTTCTCCCACGGAGCCATCGTGTCCATGATCGCTGCCACGCAGGAGCCGCGGGTCCGCCGCCTGGTGGTCGGCGGTGTCGGAGCCGGCGCGGTCGAGCTCGGTGCCGAGGAGAGCCGGGTGATTCCGCGCTACATGGTGGACGCTCTCATCCCGGATGACCCGGCGGAGCTGACCTCACCGGCCGAGATCGGTTTCCGCGCCCTGGCCGACCTGGCCCAATCCGACCGCCTGGCGCTCACGGCGCTGGCCCGGTCACGACACCACCGCCCCATTCCCTTGCACCGGATCACAGCTCCCACGCTGGTCATCGCCGGTGAGCGCGACAGGCTGGCCCGCGGCGTGGACGTGTTGCGTGCGGCAATCCGGGGCGCAACGGTTCAAATGCTCGACACTGACCACATCAGCGCAACCACCACGCCCGAGTTCACTTCTGCGACGATCGACTTTCTCACGGGGTAGAAGGTCTAGAGTCCCGGCATGATCAATGGAAGCCACGTCATCGTCTACAGCGAGGACGCCGAGGCGGATCGCGCTTTCATACGCGATGTCCTCGGCTACAGGAATGTCGACGCGGGCGGGGGGTGGCTGATCTTCAAGCTGCCACCCGCGGAAGTGGCGGTACACCCCTCTGACGGCCCGGAGAGGACCGAGCTCTACCTGATGTGCGATGACATCGCCGCCACCATGGCCGACCTGGCCGCCAAGGGCGTGGAGTTTGCCGGGCCGGTCAGTGAGGAGCGTTGGGGCATCCTCACCGCGATCAAGCTTCCCGGCGGTGGGGAGCTCGGCCTATACCAGCCCAAGCACCCGACCGCCTACAACCTCTAACCTCGCGCCTACGTAACCCCTGCGGAACTTGGCCGAATCCTCTGCCATGATTAGATCAAATGGCGTCGGTCAAGAGTGGGGCTGGGGCGCGCGCGCGCGCCGCGTCGCCGATACCTCTGCGGCGTTCGGCGGAGGCACTGTTCGAGCAGGCCTCCGGCTACCTGTACGGTAACTTCGACGCACCCACCGCCACCGAGTTCATGGCTGCGATCGTGGAGTCCTGCCGTCAAATGGAGATGGCATACAGGGCATCGGTCAACGAGGGCGACGATCTCTGGGCGGGCCGCGCGGCAATGTTCCTCTTCAAGTGGACAGTCGACCCGGGTGCGGCCCGCGGGTGGGAGCAGAGGTCGCGGCGTCACCTCGAGCTCCACGGACCCTGCGTCGATCAGGGTCACCTGGCGGTGGCAAGGGTCGGCTGCGAATGCCATTCCCCTGATGAGCTGATCGAGCGGGCCGAGCTTGGCCTGGCCATTGGCGTCGAGTACGGCGACCACGACCTCGAGCTGCGCGCCATGGGCGACAAGGGCCTGGGCTTGGTTTCCCGCGGCCAGGTTGACGAGGGGTTCGCGCTGTTGGACGAGGTGATGATGGCGGTAACCGCCGAGGAGTTCTCTGACCCTGTGCAGTGCGGCCTTACCATGTGTGCTCTGCTGACAGCATGTGAGCGCAGTGGCGACCGAGGTCGCGCTGAGAGCTGGTCGAAGACGATCGAATCGCATTCCTTGACGGTCGATCTCCAACTCCTGAACACCCACTGCGCCATCGTTTATGGCGCCATCGACGCCATGTGCGGCCAGTGGGACAGCGCCGAGGTTCGTCTGCGACAGGCCGTCGACGCCAGTGCCACGATTCCGTACCACAGCGCCATGTCGGCGTCCCAGCTTGCCGAGCTGCGCATCCAACAGGGCCGCTACGAAGATGCCGATCAGCTCCTGCGCCCGGTGGCCGACTATTTCGACGCCGCGCCCACCCTGGCCCGGCTGCGACTGGCCGAGGGCAGGTACGACGAAGCCTCGGCGCTCTTGCGATCATTTGCCCGCGGCCTGGGCAGCGACCTGATGCGCCTGGGGCCGACGTTGGGGCTGCTGATAGACGTCGAGCTGAGGCGCAACGATGTGCCCGGGGCGAAGCGGGCCGAGCGCCGTCTCCGGAGCCTCGACGAGGCGTGCAACAGCAACGAGATCCGCGCCACGGCTCGTCTGGGGTCGGCGCGAATCGCGCTGGCCCAGGGGGACGCCGAGACCGCGATTGACGAGCTCGAGACCGGGCTCACGCTGTTGACCCACCGCGAACGGCCGCTGCTCGCCGCCCAGGTTCGTCTCGAGCTGTCGAGGGCGCTGGCAAGGGCTGGCGAGCCTGAGTCGGCGCGGGTCGAGGCGACGGCGGCGATGGCCACCTTCGAGAAGCTGGGCGTCGCTCCTGACATCGCCTCTGGGCGCGAGCTGATGGAGGTCCTTGGCGCCGGGCGCGAGCAGCCGGCGCCCCAACCCGCAACCCCGCGCCACCTCACCGGCCAAGTCGAGCAGCTCACCCGCCGGGAGGAGGAGGTGGCGATGCTGGTGTCGGAGGGCCTCTCCAACAAGGAGATCGCGACTCGGCTGTTCCTCTCGGCTCGCACGGTCGAGTCGCACGTCGATCGCATCCTGGGCAAGCTGGACTTCCACAACCGAACTCAACTCGCATCCTGGATGAAAGGGCAGCCCGCCTAGCGTCACTGGCAAAATCGTCTGACGCCGCTGCCGCCACCACTATGGCAGCGAGGAGGTGAGTCCGATGCACATGAACATCCGTCACTACCGCGTGCCGCCCGCCCAGGCGGAGGAGATCATCCGCAGGGTTGACGACCTGTGGCTGGAGAAGATCCGCAGGATGAAGGGGTTCGTCAGCTACCACGTCATCCGCGACGCGGAGGACCGGCTGACATCGATGTCGGCTTTCGCGGACGAGGCCGACGCCAAGGCAGCCAGTGAGGCCAGTGCCGAATGGGTGGGCGCCGCGCTCCAGGACATGGATATCGAGTTTCTCGAGCAGTGGGACGGCCCGGTCGCGGTCCACGCCGGAGGCGGCTAACCGCAGGCAGAGGGTAAGAGCCTCCGCTCGGCTACCGCCGGTGACTGGCCCGGCGAAGGCTCTCGCCGATGGCGACGATCACCACCAGCGGCATCACCCACCAAGCCGGCACCCCATTCAGCTTCAGAAGCGCGGTGACCAGCAGCCCGGCGACGACCGCGGCCGCGACCGTCCAGTCGTCGCCGACGATGAAGCCGTACCAGAAACGCAGGAAGCCGCGGATCCACGAGCCAAGCACCCGCAGGTCGGTCACGTGGCCGGGTCGAACCCGAAGGCCCGGCGGCGTTCAAGGGCAATGAAGGTCACCGCCGTCAGCACGTACAGGGTAAGCAGCCAGAGGATCGTGGCGTCGCTGCCCGGCCAATCGACGCCCAGGCCCTCGACCGCCCAGAAGGTGCCGAAGGTAGTCAGCAGGACACCGACGCCGAGCTGAAGCAGGCTGCGGGGCACTTGCCGCACCAGGGAGTGGACCGCCGCCCCCAGGCCGCCGACCAGCACCAGCGCCGCAACCGCGCCGACGGCGGCGACGTCGTACCGATTGGTGGTGGCACCCAGGGAGACGGCGATGAAGGCGATCTCGAGGCCCTCGAGGACCACCCCCTTGAACGCCAGGACGAAGGCCAGCCAATCGAAGCCGGTCCCGGTGAACTCCGGTGGCTCCGGCTCTCTGAACTTGAGTCCCGCCAGCCCGTGGGCAGCCACCCGGCGTACGCCCTTGCGTAGCCACTGCAGGCCGAAGACGAGCATCAGCGACCCGACCAGCAGCCGCAACGGCCCGATCGGGATGCTGCTGAGGGCCACGCCGAGGACCGCGACCACCGCCAGGAGAACGGCGAAGCCGGCGCCCACGCCGACCAGGGTCGACCGCCAGCCCCGGGCCGCGCCCACCCCCACGACGATGGTGACCATCTCGACCGCCTCGACCGTGGAGGCCAGGAAGGTGGTGACCAGTACGGGAATCGCGCCTGCCAGCGCCAGACTGCCCACGCTTGCGGTCGCCCTAAAACCCGAGCCTTGGCATGGGTGCTTAGGATATGCCGATGTCAGTCGGCCACGTCACCACCCGCGTCGAGGGCGAGGTGACCCTGCTCACCCTTGATCGCCCCCCGGCCAACGCCATGGACCTGGACACCCTCCACGAGCTGATAGCCGCGCTGGCGGAGGTGGCCGCGACGCCCCCGCGAGCCCTGGTGATCTCCGGCCGGCCCCGCTTCTTCTCCGCGGGCGTCGACCTCAAGTTCGTGCCCACCCTCGACGCGGCTGGCCAGCAGGCGATGGTCCAGGGGGTCAACGACCTGGTCCTCGCCGCCTACGGGCTGCCCTTTCCCGTGGTCACCGCCATCACCGGCCACGCCATCGCCGGCGGGTTCCTCTTCGCCCTCTGCGGCGACATCCGCATCGGTGCCCTGGACGGCAAGTACGGCATCACCGAGGTCACAGTTGGTGTGCCCTACCCGGCGGCGGCAATCGGTATCGTGCGCGCCGAGCTGACGCCGGCGGCGGCGCGCTACCTGGCCCTCAGCGCCCGGCTGGTGGGGGCTGAATGGTGCGCCGACAACGGGGTGTGGGACGAGGTGCTCAGCGGCGACGACGTCGTCCCCCGCGCACTGGAGGTGGCCAGGGAGCTGGCGGCCGCGCCTGCCAGCGTCTACGCCCGCACCAAGCGAGAGCTGCGGGCTGAGACCGTGGAACGGCTGCGGGCCGCGGCCGCGGCTGACCCCTTGCTGCAGGGCTGGGTCGATGCCGAAGGCCGGGCGGCGGTGGAGGGAGCGCTCCGCCGGGACTGAGGGTCAGGCGAGGAAGTTTCCCAGGCGCCAGCCGTACATATCGGGGTGCGCCTTGAGCATGCGCAGGATGGTCGGACCGTCGAAGCCCCGGACGTCGTACTGGCAGAGGAAGATGACGGGGTACCGCTTGGCCAGCAGGTTGATGGCCTCCTCGTAGCGCATCAGCTCCTCCAGCGACTCCAGCATCTCGACGGCGCAGACCAGCTCGCCGACGATGCGAATCGCCGAGGGCCGAGTGGCGACCAGCCCACTGAGGACCTGCTCCCAATAGTCGATGAAGTCGGCCGCCGTCATCGCTGACTCGGACACCACCCGGAGCTCGGCGAGGGTGCTGTGGGAATCGGCCATTGCCACTCGCAGGGTCTCCAGATAGCCGTCGAGCACCTCGCCCGAGCAGACCAGGAACGTAGGCTGGCCACGGCGCAAGCCGTCGACGATGAACGGCACTGAGTGGCGATATCGTCCGGCTTCCTCGGCATAGAGGCAGGCGATATGGGTCCGCAGGGGGATGGCCTCGCCCCCGACGACGGCGGCGGAGGAGTCGTCGGGTCGCCCTTCCTTGGCCCCCATGAAGCGCTCCAGGTCGGAGCGGGTGATGCGCCGGGCGCCGCGCCGGCCCACGCGTTGTGCCGGCAGCAGGCCGGCGTCACTCCAGCGTCGGATTGAGGCCTCGCTGACGCGCAGGAACTCGGCTGCCTCCTTGGTGTTCAGCAGCTGGTCGTTCACCCGCCTGCGCTCATCAACGTCGTATCGCGCTCAGTTGCACAGCAAAGCGGCGCAAAGCTCATTCCGACTCGACCTTCCACGTCGTCATCGGCCTGCCTGTGGACAACTGCGCGCCATCCGTCTGTCCGTTCACCCCGCTTATCGCGATGGTAACAGGGTATCCACCGGCGGTTGGTGCCCCAGGGCGGTCGTGCCGACGGCGCCGGTCCCCATGGGGCGTTCCTTCCCTCAGAATTCCCGGCATGACGGCAGGCGACCAGACCTCGCGCGCCGACCTCGACGAGGCTCGGCGCCGTCGCGCTGCTACGCGGGACGAGGGCAGGGGAGAGGTGGTGCAACAGCGCCATGCCAGGGGCCGGCGCACCGCCCGCGAGAACGTCGAGGACCTCGTCGACCCGGGCAGCTTCGTCGAGTACGGCGCCCTGGCGATCGCGGCGCAGCGGGCGCGGCGGGACATTGCCGACCTGATCGCGAGGACTCCGGCGGATGGGTTGGTGGGGGGTCTGGCGCGCGTCAACTCCGACCTGGTGGGCGCCGACCGGGCCGACTGTGCCGTTCTCTCCTACGACTACACCGTGCTGGCTGGGACCCAGGGGATGATGGGACACAAGAAGAAGGACCGGATCTTCGACGTCATCGAGCGTCTGCGACTGCCGACAGTGTTCTTCACCGAGGGCGGCGGCGGTCGCCCGGGCGACACCGACCACGCCATGGTCGCCGGCCTCGACACCATGGCCTTCGCCCTCTGGGCTCGCCTCTCGGGGCTGGTGCCGCGGATCGGCATCGCCTCAGGTCGCTGCTTTGCCGGCAACGCCGTGCTCTTCGGCTCCTGCGACATCACCATCGCCACGCCCGAAGCCAGCATCGGCATGGGCGGCCCCGCGATGATCGAGGGCGGCGGCCTGGGCGTCGTCGAGCCCGACGCCGTGGGGCCGCTGGTGATGCAGGTCAACAACGGCGTCGTCGACGTCGCCGCCGCCGACGAGGCCGACGCGGTGCGCCTGGCCAAGCAGGCGCTGTCCTACTTCCAGGGGCCGGTCGCGGAGTGGGAGGCGCCCGACCAGGCGGCGCTGCGCGAGGTCGTTCCCGAGAACCGGCGCCGCGCCTACGACGTCCACCGGGCCATCGACATCCTCGCCGACACGGGCAGCGTCCTGGAGCTGCGCCCCCGGTTTGGCCGTGGCATGGTGACGGCGCTGGCGCGGATCGGAGGCAGCCCCGTCGGCGTCGTGGCCAACAACCCGATGCACCTGGCCGGCGCCATCACCAGCGACGGCGCCGACAAGGGCGCCCGCTTCCTGCAGCTTTGCGAGGCGTTCGACATCCCCGTCCTCTTCCTGTGCGACTGTCCCGGGATCATGGTGGGGCCCGACGCCGAGGCCACTGGCCTGGTCCGGCACGCCAGCCGGCTATTCCTCGCCGGCGCCGCGCTGACGGTGCCGTACATGACGGTGGTGCTGCGCAAGGGGTACGGGCTTGGCGCCCAGGCAATGGCCGGCGGCAGCTTCCATGCCGCCCTGATGACGGTCGCCTGGCCCAGCGGCGAGTTTGGCGGAATGGGCCTGGAGGGTGCCGTCAAACTGGCCTACAAGAAGGAGCTCGACGCCATCGCCGGCGAGGTAGAGCGCCAGGCCGCATTCGACCAGATGGTGGCGGCCGCCTACGAGATGGGCAAGGCGCTGAACATGGCCACTTACTTTGAAATCGACGATGTGATCGACCCCGCCGAGACCCGCGACATCGCCACCAGGGTGCTGATGGAGGCTGGAAGCCGCGCGCCTCGGGACCCCGGCCGGCGGCGCTACGTCGACGCCTGGTGACGGTGGGCTAAGGAGCCACCGTCGGCTGTACCAGGAAGATCCATATGTCCCAGGTGACGTGGCTTACGATCAGCGCCGCCAGGCTGCCCTCGAACAGGTACTGCAGGCTCCAGAAGGCGCCGGCGATCCCGGCCGCGCCGGTCAGGGTGAGGTTGCCGCTGACCAGGTGGATGCCACCGTAGATGACAGCCCCGGTGGCGTTACCCAGCGTGGGGCCCAGCTCCTGGGCGAGGTAGCCGTTGACCAGGCCGCGCCAGAAGAGCTCTTCGCCGGGCGCGATCACCAACCCCAGTGCCGGCGCGATGAAGGTGGTCGATGACAGCTGGCGCCGCCGGTAGACGTCGTCGATGTCGGCGGCGCCGTTGGGCATGACGCGCCGGGCAAACCGGTCGCCGACCTGGAAGACGCCGTAGAGGGCACCCGCGCTGGCCAGCCCGGTGGCGATGTCCCTGGGCCGCGGACGCACCTTACGCAAGCTGGGATTGGCATAGAGCGCGAAGGCGCCGAGGGCACCGACGCCGGCGGTCATCTTCTCCCAGAAGTGGGACCTGCCCCGGAAGGCCAGGGTCCAGATGACGGTCGCCGCGGCCAGGCCCACCGCGAAGTCGCGGCCGCGGATGCGTGGCGCGATCACGCCACCAGGTGGGCGACGATAAGTCCGAGGATCAGGAGGACGCCGAAGATGGCGTGCAGGCGGGCGGTGGCCATGTCGATCATGTTGATCTCGCCGAGGCTGCCCCCCGCGCCACGCTCGGCGGCCTGGACCAGGAGCACCGCGGCCGGCAGGCTGAGGACCGCCAGGAGCGTCGGTGTCGGCAGCCAGCCGGCGATGACCGCGATCGCGAGCACCATGTAGGTGCCGATGACCAGGGCGACGTAGGCCCTGAACGCCGAGACCTTGCCGATCCGCGCCGACAGGGTGCTGAAGCCTAGCCGGGTGTCCTCGGCCATGTCGCGCCACTCGTTGCCGTGGAGGATGGCCGCCACCAGCAGCCCGATCGGGGCGGCCAGGGCCAGCAGCCGCCAGTCGAACGCGCCGGTGGCCGCGAAATAGGCGCCCACGGTCATCAGCACGCCCATCTGCAGGAAGACCAGCGGGACGCCCAGGGCGCGGTACTTGTAGTGGAACGGCGGTGCAGTGTAGAAGTAGCCGCCCAGCAGGCCCAGCACCCCGAGAACGAGGATCAGCGGGCCCCGCACAAGGGTCAGGTAGACGCCCATCAGAGCGCTGATGGCGAAGAGCGAATAGGCGATGCCAAAGGCGCCGCGTTCGCTGACGCCGCCGCTGACGATGGCGTGGCTGGCGCGCGGCGAGGTGATCGAGTCGATGCCGTGGCGCACGTCGTAGATCTCGTTGACCACATTGGTGCCGGCGTGCAGCGCCAGTCCCCCGGCCAGCGCCGCCAGCCAGGGGAGGAGATCCGCGCGGCCCTGGGTCCAGGCGAAAGCGCCCGCGGCCGTGATCGGCAGCAGCGAGGCGGTGAAGCTGAAGGGTCGGGTTATCTCGTAGGCGCCAGCGGCTCGCGCACGGAGGCGCTGCCAGGCGGTGTCGCCCACGGCAGCCGCCGCTTCACCACGGGCCGCGGGCTGGCCTTGCGCCGCGGCGCGCGCGACACCCGACCCGTAGAGCACGCATGCATCGAGGACAGCGCGGACCTGGTCCTCGTCCTGGACCACCGGCTGCAGCAGGGGGACGTCCATCCCGGCGGTGTGGTACTCCTCGGCGCGGCGGGCGACGTCGTCGCGGGTGCCGACGAGGACGAAAGCCTCCAGCAGCTCGTCGGGGATGGCCTCCGCCGCCTCGTGGTACTTCTCCGCCCGCCACATCCCGTTGACCTCGTCGCGCAGCTCGGCGGGAAACCCGGCCCGGCGCAGCGAGGCGTCGCTGAGGATCGACACCATGTATATGACGAAGGGCTCGCGCTTGGCCCGGTTGAGCGCCTCGCGGCGCGAGTCGGCGACGTAGGTGAGCAGGTAGCCGCGGAAGTCGATGTCGGTGGCGGGGCGGCCGTGCTCGGCGGCGGAGGCCAGCACCCCCTCGCGCATCAGGCTGAAGGCGGGCAGCGACTCCATCGGGCGGGCGAGGTAGCCGTCGGCCTTCTCGCCGGCAAGCCGCAGGTAGGGCTTGGTGTAAGCCGCGACGTAGATGGGAATTCGCCTGGGTGGCGGGAACATCGGCACCAGCGGGGGCACCTTGTCGTTGAGCACCAGCCGCTCCCCGCGCCACAGGGTCCGGATGTCGTCGATGGCACGGCCGACGTGTGCCGGCGCGTCCTCGTGGGGGATCGCCATCTGCATCAGGCGAAGCGGCAGGCCGCTGCCCAGCGCCAGTGACATCCGCCCCGGGGCGATGTCGTCGAGGGAGGCCATCGTCGTGGCGACCACGAACGAATGCCGTGTGTAAGGGTTGAGGGCACCGGCACCAAGGCGGATCGACGAGGTCGCGCGCGCCATCGCCGCCAGGAAGGTTATGGGGTCACGCTCGAAGTAGCTGTCGTGGACCCAGACCGATTCCAGGCCCAGGTCCTCGGCACGCCGCGCCCAGTCGACGGTGTCGGCGACGTCGCCACGGGCCGCCAGGCCCAACCCAACCTGCTTCGCCAATGACGGCATGGCCTATATGGTTGCAGACATGGCAAGCCGGCCCGCCCAGGACCCGGAGAGGGTCCAGGCGCTGTTCGGACGGATCGCGCGACGTTACGACCTGGCCAACACTGTGATCAGCTTTGGCCGCGACGCCGCCTGGCGGCGACGGGCGGCTCGTGCAACCGGTCTGCAGCCGCGCCAGGCCGCCCTCGACGTCGCTTGTGGCACCGGCCGCCTGGCCGTCGAGCTGGCCCGACTGGTCGGCCCCGCGGGACGGGTTGTGGGCGCCGACTTCAGCCCGGAGATGCTGGCGGTCGCCGAGCACCTCAACCCCGCGATCGACTGGCAGAGGGCCGATGCCCTCGCCCTGCCCTTCGCCGACGGCGCCTTCGACGCCGCCACCATCGCCTTCGGCCTGCGCAACCTCAGCGACCGCGGTCGCGGCGTGCGCGAGATGGCGCGCGTGGTCCGCGGTGGTGGGTGCTTGGTTGTGCTGGAGTTCCTCCACCCACCGCGGGGGGCGTTCGGCGCGGGCTACCGGCTCTACCTGGAGAGGGTTCTGCCGGTTGTCGGTGGCTGGATCACCGGTGACACCGATGCCTACCGCTACCTCAGCAGCAGCATCGGAGCGTTCCTCGCTCCCGAAGAGCTGATCCGCCTGGCGGTGGAGGCGGGCTGGGTCGGCGTCGAGCTGCGCCACCTCAACCTGGGGACGGTGGCGATGCTGGTGGGGCGAAGCCCGGCCGCACCAGCAGCACAACACTGACCAGCAGAAACCAGACGAGGAACGCGACGAACGCGACCAGGGTCGCAGGCCCGCCCGCTGCGAGGGGCCCGGTGATGACCACCGTCCCCAGGCTGGCGACCAGTTGTATGAGTGCGACGAGCAAGCCCAGCCATGCGATCCAGCGGGCCATCGCCCCCGTGACCAGGAAACCCCAGGCGACCGCCGCGACGCCCGCGGCCTGCGGCAGGAAGAAGAAGCCAAACGCCAAGTTGGCGGTGTCGGAGAACATCTTGGCTGTCTGTGGCGGGGCACCAGGCGCCACGACGGCGGCAGCCTGCAGCAGGACGAAGATGAGCACGGCCGCGGCGAAGGCGGTGGCGTTGGAGATGATGACCAGTACCCACAGGCTGCCGTCGTCCGGCTCGCCCTTGCGGATCTGTACGGCGAGGTAGGCAACCAGGAGGAACGCCGGCAACAGCGCCACGGCGCCAAGGTAGTTGCCCATCAGGAAGCCGAACTGGTTGTTCGCGTAGTAGCTGACGACCTCCGTGCCCGACGCGGTCAGGGTGGGGAGGGGCGGCGCGGTCACCGCGATGACCACCGACAGCACCACGAAGACGATGCCGGCGACGCCCGCCATCCTGCGAGAAAGCTCCACGCTCATACCTCCCGATCGCGACTGCGGCTGCGATCGGCCCTATTGAACCATCACGCGTGGAACTCGGCCAGCCGCGCAGCCTCCTCCTCGACCTGGCGCATCGTCCGGCGATCCAGCGTTCTGAACGGGGAGGGCGCAACCCGGCCCCGCTCGTACCTCCAGGTGCCGGCCACCTGGCCGTCGACCAGGAAGGTGTTGACGGAATGCGGCGTCTTGGTGTTGAAGACGCGTGGCCGGTCCTCCTCCCGCAGCACGAGCGCGCGGCGGGCGTGGGCCAGCAGGGTGGCATCCCAGACCGGCAGGAAGCGGACCGGCGCCGGGGTGTCGGGGTCGGGCCGGGGCGCCCGCGGCAGGTCGACCAGCTCGTCGCCGTTCTCCGCCCGGAAGCGGACCAGCCGGAGCCGCTCCAGCGACGGCGTCACCGCCGAGGCGGTCTTCAGTCCCGCCCAGTTGGCGGCCTCGGCGGCGCTGGCCGGCCCGAAGCCGGTCAGGTAGCGGGTGACGGTGTGGTCGAGGGCGGTGTCGAGGTCGAGGCCACCTGAAGCCGGACCGATCCAGTCCTCGGAGGCCGCGTAGATGTCAGCCCGACGCCGGGCCCAGGTGCCCGACGGAGGCACCCGCACCAGGTTGAGCCAGAACCCTACCCCGTTCCACATGACATTGGTCATCGAGCCCTGCAGCTCCTTGCGCGTCTGCGGGCTCCGCTGGCGGAGCATCTCCCGGACCCGCGCCGCCACCTCGGCGACGCGCTCCGGCGGGTCGTTGTGCCAGGCGACCCTGGAGTACCAGTCGCGCATCGCCTTGCGGGTGGCCAGTGCCAGCGGCCAGTAGTCGGCGGTCGAGACCAGGTGGATGGTGCCCCGGAGGAGCGTCCCCTGGACCGCGGTCCGTTGCTCGAGGGCGGCGTCGACGTCATCGCGAGAGAGGCCCTCGAGGCGCGACCAGAGCCCGATGTACATCGCCGGGGCGTACTGCGCCTGCAGGCCACCCATGCGGTCGAGCCCCTTGGGGACCGATGTCCGGGCGCGCTCCAGCAGCATCTGGCGGGCCAGCAGTGCCCGGTTCAGCTGCCGCTGGGTTAAGAGTTGGGGTGGCGCAGGCATTGTTCAAAGCTACCGACCCGCGCCGCCTTCCCATCGGTAGCCAAATAGTTACACTCGACTTCGTCAGCAATACTTGGAGGAGGCGAGCGATGGCAAAGAACGACGCAAAAGGATCCGGTACCCAGCAAGACCCATGGGTCTTGAAGACGCCTCCGGGCACCTCCGAGTACCAGATGTACAAAGACGAGACCCAGGACCCACCGGCGCTGGTCTGCGTCGTCGGCAGCACCAAGCTGAGCTACCAGCTGCGGGCGCTTGACGACCTCCAGGCGATGCTCAAGACGCACGGAGACTGGATGCCCCTGGGCGCGGCCGACGAGCAGAAGGCGGCGGCGGACGGCACCGTGGAAGCCTGGGGCCGCGCCGCGGACAACCCCGTCGGCGGCTGGTATGGGCTCAAGAAGGGCTACCGCGGTCGCTTCGGCATGTACATCCCGCCCCTGATGGAGGCGCTCGGCAAGGCCGAGGTCGAGCACAACCCCCGGAACAACCGGATGAGGGCCCTGTAGCAGACACCAGAGACCAATCACCCCCGGCGGGTGTGCGCATCCGCCACGACGTCCGCAACCTGGCCATCGTTGCCCACGTCGACCACGGCAAGACCACCCTGGTCGACGAGATGCTGAAGCAGAGCCACACCTTCCGCGAGAACCAGGACATGGGGCACCTGATCCTCGATTCCAACGCCCTGGAGCGGGAGAAGGGCATCACCATCCTGGCCAAGAACACCGCGGTGCTCTACCGGGAGACCGTCATCAACATCATCGACACCCCCGGCCACGCCGACTTCGGGGGCGAGGTGGAGCGCGTCCTCAGCATGGCTGACGGCTGCCTGCTCCTGGTCGACGCCGCCGAGGGCCCGATGCCCCAGACCCGGTTCGTCCTGCGCAAGGCCTTCGAGCAGGGGCTGCGGCCGATCCTGGTCATCAACAAGCTCGACCGCCCCCACGCCTCTCCCGAGAAGGCGCTGGAGGCGGCCCACGACCTCTTCCTGGAGCTGGCCGAGGACTCCGACCAGCTCGACATCCCCGTGATCTACGCCATCGCCAAGCAGGGCCGAGCCGGCAGGGAGGCGGACGCCCTCGAGCCGACCCTGGCGCCGCTGTTCGAGGCCATCCTCGACCGCGTACCCGCGCCGGTGATGGAGGAGGGCCCCTTCCAGATGCTGGTCGCCAACCTGGCCTACGACGACTACGTGGGCCGGCTGGCCGTGGGTCGCGTATTCCGGGGCTCGGTCCGGCCCGGCGATACCCTAGCCGTGCTGACCGGCGAGGGCGAGCCGCGCCGTGGCAAGGTTGCCCAGGTGCTGCTTCACCGGGGACTCACCCGGGTGCCGGTCGACGAGGCCAGTGCCGGCGACATCGTGGTCCTGGCGGGAATCGATGACGTCAGCATCGGCGACACCCTCACCGATCCCGATACCCCCGACCCGCTGCCCAGGATCACCATCGACGAGCCCACGGTGCAGATGACATTCGCGGTCAACACCTCGCCGTTCAGCGGCCGCGAGGGCAAGATGTCGACCTCACGCCAGCTGCGGGCCCGCCTGTACAAGGAGCTGGACGTCAACCTCGGGCTGCGCGTGGAAGACACCGACTCGCCGGATGCCTTCCTGGTCAGCGGCCGGGGCGAGCTCCACCTGGCGGTGCTGATCGAGACCATGCGCCGCGAGGGCTACGAGTTCCAGGTGTCGCGGCCGCAGGTGATCGTCAAGGAGGTCGAGGGCAAGAGGATGGAGCCGGTGGAGCACCTCACCGTCGACGCGCCCGAGGAGTACGTTGGCGCCATCACCGAGGCGCTGGGCAAGCGGCGTGGCCAGATGGTGGAGATCGACTACGACCACAAGGGGGGCGTGCGCCTGGAGTACACCATCCCAACTCGGGGGTTGATCGGCTTCCGCAACGCCTTCCTCACCCTGACCGGCGGCAACGGCGTGATGGGGTCGCTGCTGCTGGGCTACCGGCCCTGGGCCGGCGACCTCAGCGGCGAGCGCAATGGCGCCCTGACCGCCTCCAGCGCGGGGGCGGCGGTGGCCTACGGCATCTCCAACGCCCAGGAGCGTGGCACCACCTTCGTCGAGCCCGGCGACCCCGTGTACGAGGGGATGATCGTGGGCCTGCAGAAGCGCCCCGGCGACATCGCCGTCAATGTCACCAAGGAGAAGCAGAAGACCAACATCCGCTCCTCGACCGCGGACATCGCCGTACGGCTCACGCCGGCCCTCAAGATGAGCCTGGAGCAGTGCCTTGACTTCCTCGAGGACGACGAGCTCCTGGAGGTGACGCCCAAGGCCATCCGGCTGCGCAAGCGCTGGTTGACCGAGGTCGAGCAGTCCCGCGCCCGTCGCATCCAGGGCTGAATCTGACGTTACAGACCTGACACTCCGCTCCGGCAAGATGCCGCAGGGCGCTGGTTAGCATGGGCCCGTGATCGAGGCAATTGAACCTGCGCGCACGGCCGCGAAACCCGCCGGTCGGCTGATCGCGGTCTACAGCGGCAAGGGCGGCTCCGGTGCCACCACCATCGCCGTCAACTTCGCCTGCGCACTGGCTGACAACCAGCGCAAGAACGTGGTCATTGTCGACCTGGACCTCCAGTACGGCGACGTCGCCTCGATGTTCAAGACGCCCGACGAGCACAGCACCGTCGTCGACCTGGTGACCTCGTCCGTGGTCGACCTCGACGAGCAGGTTGTCGACGAGACCCTGATCAAGGTGGCGGACAGGGTCCATGTGCTGGCTGCCCCGCTCCGACCCGAGCTTGGGGAGCTGGTGGAAGCCGGCGTGTCGCAGCTGGGGGTGGTCATGACCATCCTGCGCTACCGTTTCGACGTCGTCGTCGTCGACCTCGGCCGTCACCTTGGCGACGCCGGCGCCTCGGTCCTGGACGCCTGCGACCGGGTGCTGCTGGTGACCACGCCGCTGACGACGTCACTGAAGAGCCTCCGCCTGGCGCGGGGACTGCTGCAGCAGCTCCAGATCAACGACGACCGCGTCGAGGTCGTCCTCAACCAGCCCCATGAGCACACCGACTTCAAGAGTGCCGATGTCGCCGACGCCATCCAGCGGACGCTGCTGGCCAGTATCCCCCATGACTCGCGGGTGGCGGTTATGGCCATCGACAGCGGTGAGCCGTTCGTCCTTTTCCGCCAGCGGGCCGCGGTCAGCGCGGCCATCCTGCGCACGGCCGAGAGCGTGATGCGCACCACCCAACCCGTGGAGGTCAAGGCCTAAGTGGCAGTCGTCTCGCGCAATCGCAACCCAACCTACATCCTCATCGCCGGCATCGTCGTCGCTTTGCTGGGCGGCCTCCTGGTGGTGGTACTCGTCTCCCAGCCGGGGAGCATCTCGGTCCCGGGCCAGAGCGTTTCCGTAGTGGTCGCGTCGCGTGACATCGCCGCCCGAGCCTCGGTGGGCAGCGGCGACCTCACCATCGTCAAGTACCAGCCCGACGCTGTTCCCCGTCACAGCTTCACCGACGTCAACCAGGTCAAGGGCTTTGCCGCGGTTGCCCTCGCCAAGAACACGCCGCTGACCTCCGACCTGCTGGTGTCAGCGCCGGCGGCGGCGCCGACCACCCAGCAGGGGGTGCTGGACGTACCCGCCGGCCAGGTGGCGGTGGCCATCCCGTCGGGCGACCCGATCAACAACGTCGCCGGCTTCGTGCAGAGTGGCGACCACGTGGACATCCTCGTCCGCGGGCTCCCGGGCCAGCCGACGGGGCAGGTGGCCGCCACCTTCCGCGACCTGACCATCCAGCTCGTCAACAGCCCCACCGGCGGCGGCGCCTCCAGCAACGGGCAGGCGACTCCCAGGGGCAACACCTGGGTGGTCTTCGTGCCGGTGGACCAGGCGATGCAGCTGGTCTACCTCTTCAGCAACGGCCAGTACACCTTCGTTCTTCGCTCCCGCAAGGATGTCGGCGTTCCCACGACCAAGGCCGGTCCGGTCGGTCCTTCTGACTTCAACGGCACCTACGGGATCCACTAGAGGCCGGTCGTGAGCCTTATGGCGCTGGTGGCGGGCGGTCTGCTCGCTGCCGGGATCGTGCTGGTGACCCTCGCCATCTACGTCACCATGAGGGGCGCCGGCCACGACGGCACGGACCAGGAGCCGGCAGGCCCGGACGCCGAGGCCGGCACCCTGATCGAGAAGTTCATCGACCAGTTGACGGTGCCGTTCGCCCGGCAGGGGCGCGCAACCCGGACCGCCGAGGCCCTGTCGCGGGCCAACCTCAGCCTGCGGCCCCAGGAGTGGTACCTGGTCCGGATCCTCTTCCCGCTGCTTGTCTTCGTCCTCACCGTCCTGGTCAGAACCCAGCTACCGTTGGCCCTGCTGCTGGCGTTGGCCGCGTTCTTCCTTCCCCCCGTTCTGCTTCGCGGCCGCCGCAACCACCGGCGCACCGAAGTGGTCAAGCAGCTCCCCGAGGCGCTGCAGGTGATGAGCAACGCCCTGCAAACCGGCGCCTCGGTGTCGCAGTCCATCAGCGCGGTCGCGGAGAGCCTGCCGGCGCCTATCGGCGAAGAGTTCGGCCGCATCGACCGCGAGCTACAGCTGGGGCTCTCGCTGGACGATGCCCTCGCCCGCATCGCTGCCCGCATCGACAGCCGCGACCTGGCCATGGTGGTGTCCGCCATCCAGATCAACCGGGAGATGGGCGGGACCCTCGCCACCGTGCTGGAGTCGATCTCGGTCACGATGCGCGAACGGATCCGTCTCAAGGACCGCATCCGGGTACTCACCTCCCAGGTCCGACTCTCGAGCCGGCTGATCACGCTCCTGCCGATCGGGGTCGCGCTCCTCCTGCTGGTGATCGCACCCAGCTACATGTCGCCGCTGTTCACAACGGTGGCTGGCTTCATGGCCATCGCGGTGGGTGCCATCCTGGTCAGCGTCGCGTACTTCGTCATGTCGCGCATCGTGGACATCGAGATCTAGTCATGACGGTTGCGGTGCTGGTGGCGGTCTTCTGCGGAGCGGGAATCCTGATGATCGCCGTGGCCCTGGCCCAGATGTCGTCGCGCAGCGCGATCATGCAGGAGCGGCTGCGGCGGGCGGCCCTCCCGGTGGCGGTGACCAGCCCTGAGCTGAGCCGGCCGCTGGCGGAGCGGATCCTGGTGCCCCTGGACGACTTCTTCCGCCGGCGTACCCCCGCGGAGCGTTTGCGGCGTGCCCAGGACCGCATCAGCCTTGCCGGCCGCCCGTTTGGCCTCACCGTTGGCCGCCTGCTGGTGATCAAGGCGGTCCTCGGCGTCGTCGTGACCCTGGTCATGGCGCTCTTTCTGCATAGCTCGGGAATCAACCCGCTGGGCTACGGCGTGTTCTCGGTGGCGCTGACGGCCGTGGTCCTCGGCATCGGAGGCTATTACCTGCCCGACCTCTTCCTGAACCAGGCGCTGCGGCGGCGCCGGGAGGCGATCCGCCGCCAGCTACCCGAGGTCTGTGACCTGCTCAGCATCTGCGTCGACGCCGGGGCGCCCTTCGACGTGGCCCTGGCCAAGGTGGTGGAGTCCGAGTACATGGCCGGGCCCCTGGTCGACGAGCTGCGCGGCGTGCTCCGCCAGATCCAGTACGCCACCGGCCGGCTCGATGCCCTGCAGCGGATGGCCGATCGAGTCGACGTCGAGGAGCTGCGGATCTTCGTCGTCGGCCTGGGCGAGTCGTTCAAGCGCGGCGCGCCGATTGCCGACGAGCTCCGGGTGCAGAGCGACGACATCCGTCGCCGCTACCGCGACCACGCCGAGGAGCTGGCCAACCAGGCGACCATCAAGATGCTGCTGCCGCTGGTCTTTTTGATCTTCCCGACGCTCTTCATCGTCATCCTCACCCCGGCAATGATCCAGGCTTTCAACACGATCCAGGGGGGGCCGTGACCCTGGCCGGGCTGCGCCAGCGCAGCCGGGGACAGTCCGCGGTCGAGCTGGCCCTGACGCTGCCGGTGCTGCTGCTGGTGGTGCTGGGGATCGTCGACCTCGGCCGCGTTTTCATCGCCGCCAACGCCCTGACGCACGGAACCCGCGAGGCGGTGCGCTACGCCACCGTCAACATCAGCGTCAGCGGCTCGCCGCCCAACACCACCCTGGCCGCCATCCGTCAGCAGGTGATCAACGAAGGCGCCCGCGCTGGGACGACCGTCACCAACAGCCAGGTCTCGATCGACTACTTCACAGTCAACACCACCGAGTGTTCGACCGCACCCGCCACGCCGTGCGCGATTGGCACTGCCGATGCGGGGGCGACCTCCTACACCGCGGCCTCGTCCTGCCCGCGGGCGGATTGCAGCAGCCCGCTGGTTGGCGACCTGGTCCAGGTCAAGGTCGCCGTCCCCTGGAGCGCGACCACGTCGACCATCAACCGGGTGATGCCCTCGGGGTTCGCCATCAATGCCACCAGCGCCGGCACCATCGAGTAGGGCGGTGCCCCGACGCTCGCGCGTCGGCCAGCGCGGCCAGTCGCTGCCTATCATCGCCCTGGGCATGGTCGCCTTCGTCGGGTTCCTGGGCCTGGCGATCGACGGTGGCAACAGCTACCTGACGCAGCGCTCCCTGCAGCGGGCCGCGGACATGGCGGCGCTGGCGGCAACCTCCAGCTACTTCCACAGCAACGTCGTCAGCGGGTATCTCCCGTCCGGGTCGGTCGCGGGGGCGTTCACCACGGCACGTAACGCCGCCACTGCCGTGGTGGTCAAGGACGGCTACGCCAGCTCGATCATGGGCACGCCCACGGCCATCGCCCTGGACAGCACTGGCGTCGCCCTGTCCAACCAGTGCAATGCCACCTGCCCAAGCGCGTCCCAGGTGCTCGGTTTCAGCGTCAGCCTCAGCCGCACGGCGCCAACCAACTTTTTGAGCGCCCTGGGTTTTGGCCAGACCACGATCGCCGCGACCGCCAGCGCCATGGTCACCGTGCCCGGCGGCGCCGTCCAGATGGCGCCGCTGCTGCTGCAGAGCTACACCAGCTCCTCGGTGAACCTACCCCGCAACAGCGCCTATGGCGCCAACCCGGCCACCCAGTGCGTACTCAACCCAGGCGACGGGATCCAGTACCCCGCCACGCCGGACTGCCGGCCCAAGGTCAATACCCCGGTGGTGCTGGTGCAGGCCGCGACGTCGGCTCCCGGTTTGAGCGCGCCCTTCAACGGGGTCACGCAGACGCGCTTCTACATCCTCCACGACCCGCCGACCTGCGGCACCGGCGGCGGGTTCCTGGGCTCCTTCTCGCCCTGTGACGCCACCTCGGGCAGCGCCGGGTCGTCGGGAACCGTTTACTCGGGCGAGTCAACCCTCATGACCGTCTGCCCCCCGTCGAGTGTGGGTTCACCCTGCACCACGCCCCAGTACTGGGCCGAGCTCAACCATACGGGCTTGATCTTCCCAGTTGACGACGGCGTGGCCAACGGGATCAACGCCAGGATCACCCAGGCCCAGGGTGCCGCCTGGTCCAACCAGGATTGCAGCAATCCTGGGGGCGGCGGCGGCGTCCCCCCGCTTTCATCGGACAACCCCAGGCTGATGCGGCTGCCCGTTTACTATCCGGCCAACCTCGCCAACCAGGCCAACGACGAGGGACGGGCCCGGGTCTCGGAGACGGTGATGTTCTGCGCCCAGTACACGAGCAAGAGCGCGCCGGTGCCCAAGTCGGGCACCAGCTACGCGATTACGGGCTACCTGGTCGACGTCCCCACCAACGATGGGACCACCGTCGCCACCCCCGGCCAGTACTTCGGCCAGGACGTCCTCATCCGCCTGCTGTCCTAGCGGGGCGGATCGGCCGGATCAGCGGCCGGCAGGGTTGAGAGGCGTGCCCTGGTCGTCCGTGGTCATCTCGGACAGCTGCTCGGCGACGGGCTGGCCATTGCCCGGGTAGACATCCACCGGGGTCCCCTCGACGGCCCAATTGAACATCCATTGAGCCTTGGCGTAGGGAATGTGGATGCACCCGTGGCTGCGATAGGCGGCGACGTTCTGGGAGCCAGGGCCAAGGGTGCTGTCGCTCTGCCACGAGGCGTCGTGGAAGGACTCACCGCTGTTGGTGAAGAACGCAGTCCACTGGACCACCGTGTCCGGGTACCAGAACTGGGAGCCCCGGGGCCAGGGCGAGTGCATCTTCCAGGGGTGAGAGCGGAAGAGGATCTTCATCGGCCCGAAGTCGGTGCCGTAGGCAGTCACGCCGCGGACGCCGGTGGTGACGGCGTTCTCCATGACCAGGTTGCCGTTCTCGTAAGCCCAGACGTGCTGGTCGGTCCACGACACGATCACGTGCTTGGGGCCAAGGTTGGCCATAAGCAGGTTGTGAACGTTGCCGCCGTACCGCTGGATCGCGGCGGTTGCGGTGGCCACCTGGTTGACGTCGCCGCCGCCGAGCTTGGGAGCGTAGTACTCGATGCGGTTGTAGTTCGACATGACCTCGTCGATCTTGGGGAACCGGCCCGGCTTGGCCTCATAGGCGGCGACGCTGGCATCGTTGCGGCCCTGGGTGAGGGCGGCATTGCCGAGCGCGGCGATCTTGCCGGCGTCACTGCCGTTGGCGGTGATCAGTGAGCTGGCGGCCGCCTGGATGGCAGTGTTCTCCTGCTGCTGGGTTGCCCCCGTCTTGGCCAGGCTGTCCTGCACGGTCGCGGCCTTGGCACCGATGTCGCGCCAGTCCTTGATCGACTTGGCCGAGCCCTTGGCGCCGTTGAGGTCGTTCAGCTGCTGGGTCAGCGGCGCGAGCTCGGTGTCGGGCACGCCCAGGTCCTTGTCCTTGGACAGGGCACTGTTGGCTGAGGCCAGGTTGGTGGTGGCCTCCTCGGTGGCGGCCAGGAGGATGGTGGCCTGCGACGTCTTGAGCTGGGCGTCGAGCTGGTTGAGGGCGTCGATGTCGCTGCGGTCGAGCGAAAGGCGCATCCCCGAAGGCAGCGACGGCCGGCGGCTGTCGACCTGGGTCAGCTGCGAGGTGAATGACGTGATCTCGGCGGCCGTCATTCCGTCGGCCTGCGCGGCTCCAATGTCGGAGGTCAGGCGCGCCCGGGCCGCCTGGTAGTCGGAGCTGACGCCGGACGCCTGGTAGTAGCCCCCTCCCAGCACCACCGCCGAACCAACCGCCAGGATCAGCAGGATGACGAGCGCCGCCTTGGCCCGGCCGGGCAGCCTGAACAGGCGCCGACCAGGGGTGGACGCTGTAGGGGAAACCGCGCCGGGCTGAAGTGTGTCGTGCATGGCGTGTGTTGTCTGGGAGTCTACCGGGCCGTATTGAGAAACGGCCCTTTCGAAGGAGAAATGGGCAAACCGGCCCGGTATTCCCCGACGGGCCAGGTGTTACTAGGCGGCCACGGTGCGCCGCCACTTGAAGGGCGGTGGCACGTCGATGGAGTGGAGGCGCTTCTGCAGGGTGTCGAAGCCGTAGGCGTAGAGGTCGCCCATGGTGAAGCCGAGAAGCTCGCCGTAGCCGGCCTCACCGGGCGGCGGGTCGAAGAACCGGGCCGCTGCGGGGATGGAGTGGGCGATCTGCTCGTGGATCACCGGGATCATCTCGGGGTGCTCGGCGACGGTCTCCTTGAGGAACTTCATACCGAAGTTGACGTGGCGGCTCTCGTCACGGGCCACCGCGGTGAAGCCGTTGCGGAAGCCGGGCATGATGCCGGCGTCGCGGAGGAACTGGAGAACGTAGCGTTGGGCGCTGAGGGCGACGGTACCCTCGATCGTCAGGTGGTAGATGACCACACCGCGGACGAAGGTTTCGAGGCTGTGGTCGCCGGCGCGCATGCGGTCGGTGACCTCGCTCAGGTCCGTGCCGAGCAGGTCGCGGTAGCCGCGCGACAGGAGGTGCTTCACCGCCGCCAGGCGATCGCCAATCGTGGGCTGTTCGAAGCCCAGGGCTTCACGGTAGAACTTGTCGAAGAAGCGGCAGTGGCGAGACTCGTCGACGACCTGGGTGGTCAGGTAGATCGCCTGGTCCGGGGTGGGGGCGGCATCGACGAAGGGCGTCAGCTCCATAGCAACCCGTTCCTCGGCGTGGAAGAACTGGGTCATGAACCAGAGCAGCTGCCCACGCTGGGCCTCCGACAGCTTCTCCCTCCAGTCGATCGCGTCCTGGCTGAAGTCGATCACCTCGGTGCGCCACTGCTGACGCTCCCAGCGGAGGTAGAGCTCCTCGTAGCCGACCGCGCCGGCCCCCTGGGAGAGGACGCCGTCGACGGCGGCGATGACGTCGTCGGGGGCGACTTGGCCAAGGTTGTCCAGCGCCGCTGCGTCGATGGTGGCACTGTCGATCGCGGTTGAGCCGGCCATCAGAACCCTCCGAAACAGGCTTCGAGCTTCAGGATCAGGCGGATGTCGCCCTCGACGTCGAGGCGACCCCGCATGAACGCCTCGGTGCCGTCGAGCCGGCGGGTGGCCATCGCCGTCCAGGTGAAGACGTCGGTGGTCAGCCGCGAGTCCGGCGACTGCTGGCGAGGGCCACGCTGCACCCGGAGGCCCTTGGGCTGGATGTCAAGGGTCCATGTGCCGCCGCCGGGCCCCTTGAGCGTGACCTCGAGGATGCCCTCGGCGCGGCCGCCGAGGTGGGCGCGATAGACCACCGGGAGGGCGGCGAAGGTGACCTCGGGGGGCAGGTAGGGGACGCGGCGGAAGAGTGGGGCGAGGCGACGGTCCTGGGTGGCTCCCAGAAGGCCGCGCTGGATCCGCCGCGGCACAAGCTGACGCGCCGTGGCGATCACCGGGCACCGCCCGCAGAGAGGATTGGGGCCAGGTAGCGGCGGGCGAACCGCCGGGCATCGTCGCCGGTCTCGAGGTTGGCCGCCGTCTCGGGGGTGAGCAGGAAGGAGAGGAGCATGCGCGAGAAGACCTCCGCCAGGACCTCGGCCTCCGCCAGGTTCCAGCGGCGGGTGCGCCGACCCGCAACTCGGGGACTCTGGCGGAGGCCGGCGGCGATGTATCGGCGGGCGGTGGCCAGCGCCGGGCCCGCACGGGTGGTGAGGTAGGGGAGGATGACGTCTGGTTCCGAGGTGATCAGCCGGTTGAGCAGCGAGTGGCGGCGCAGGTACTGGAGCGTGAAGGCGAAGCCCTCGGCCAGCATGCTGACCGGCGACCGGTAACGCTCCAGCGCGCGGCCCAGCTCGCCGAAGAAGCGGTTCTCCTCGCGGAGGAGCACGGCCTGGGCCAGGCCCTCACTTTTGCCGAAGCGGCGGTAGATCGTGACCCGGGAGACCCCGGCCCGGCGGGCGACGTCCTCGACCGTGGTGCGGCGCACCCCCCAGGTCTCGTACTGGGCAAGCGCCGAGTCGAGGATCCGGTCGGTGGTGTCGTCGGCGAGGACGACGGCCGGTGCCGGGTGCAACATTGTGACGTTCAGTGTATCACTGACGCCGTTTTACCAGCCGACGCCGAGCCCTTTGGCCATCAGCGCGGTGAAGGGCGAGGCCACCTTGCAGTCCGCCACGAAGCGGTCCAGGAAGTCGGCGCTGGTCACCTCCTTCTCGGAGTACCTGGCGTGCCAGCCGTAGCCCTTGCGCTTGAGGTCCTCGACCAGCGGGTGCTCCGGGTCGTAACCCTGCGGGGCCCGCTTCAGCGACTCGCCCATGTAGGTGTACATGGGGGCGAACTTGCCGGTCTGGGTCA
>JBARRR010000080.1:0-4128 GCA_049644325.1 Candidatus Dormiibacterota bacterium | reverse complement strand
GTGGCGAAGTGGAAGCCGATCCGCTTGATGTCGTTGACGACCCGCGCGGTGGTTTCGTTGCCGTACAGCTTGAAGATCTCGCCCACCAGCAGCCGCAAGGCCTTCTTGTCCATGACCCGGTTCTGGTAGCTCATGGGCTCCAGCCCGGGGATGATCGGCGTCTGGCCGAGCGGCAGGGTCTCGTTGAAGATGACCCGCCCTGGGGTGGTGCGGATGATCTTCGACTCACCATTGCGATCCGCGCTGACGCGGACCCGGATGGCCTGCTGCAGCGGAATCCGGCCGGTGTAGTAGGCCATCATCGCCTCATCCTCAGATCCGTAGACCTCGAGGTCCTTGTCCTGCTGCGACTCGTGGTCGGCGCGCTCCGCGGTCAGGTAGTAGCCGCCCAGGACGATGTCCTGGGTGGGGCTGACAACGGGGTGACCGTCCGATGCCGACAGGATGTTGCTGGACGACATCATCAGGTTCTTGGCCTCGGCGATGGCGCCGCTGAACAGCGGCACGTGGACCGCCATCTGGTCACCGTCGAAGTCGGCGTTGAAGGCGTGGCAGACCAGGGGATGGATCTGGATCGCCGAACCCTCGACCAGCACCGGCATGAACGCCTGGATGCCGAGGCGGTGCAGGGTTGGGGCGCGGTTGAGGAGCACGGGGTGCTCCTTGATGACCTCGTCGAGGACGTCCCACACCTCTGGCCGGACGCGCTCCACCATCCGCTTGGCACTCTTGATGTTCTGGGTGTAGCCCTTCTCCACCAGCTCGCGCATGACAAACGGCTTGAACAGCTCCAGCGCCATCTTCTTGGGCAGGCCGCACTCGTGCAGCTTCAGCTCGGGGCCGACCACGATGACCGAACGGCCGGAGTAGTCGACGCGCTTGCCGAGCAGGTTCTGGCGGAACCGCCCCTGCTTGCCCTTGAGCATGTCGGAGAGCGACTTCAGCTTGCGGTTGCCGGTGCCGGTGATGGCCCGGCCGCGACGGCCGTTGTCGATCAGGGCGTCGACCGCCTCCTGGAGCATGCGCTTCTCGTTGCGCACGATGATCTCGGGGGCGCCGAGCTCCAGCAGCCTCTTGAGCCGGTTGTTGCGGTTGATGACGCGGCGGTAGAGGTCGTTGAGGTCCGAAGTCGCGAAACGGCCGCCGTCGAGCTGGACCATGGGGCGCAGCTCCGGCGGAACCACCGGCAGGACCTCGATGATCATCCAGGTCGGCGAGGTGCCTGAGCGGCGGAAGGCCTCGACCACCTTGAGGCGCTTGATCGCCTTCTGGCGGCGCTGGCCCGAGGCCGACTTGGAGTCCTCGCGCAGGCGGTAGGCCTCCTCGCTGAGGTTGATCTTGGCCAGCAGCTCCTTGACCGAGGCCGCGCCAATGCCGGCCTTGAAGACCTTGCCGAACTTCTCGGTGAAGTCGCGGTACTGGGCGTCGGTGAGGATCTGCTTCTCGTAGAGCCCCTCGAGGTCGGACTTGGTCGTCTCCAGGTCGGCGTTGATGGCCTCGAGGTCGGTGGCCAGCTGGGCGTCGACCTCGCCGTTGCGCTTCTCGTAGGCGGCCTGGACCTTGCCGGCCGCGGTCTCGGCCGTGGTGCGGACCTTGTCGGCGTCCTTGTTGTAGGCGTTCTCGATCCGGGTGATCAGGTCCTCGGCGGTCTTGCTGAGGCTCTGAGCAACCTTGTCCTCGAAGACAGTCCCCTTCTTGACGGCGACCTTCTCGTACTTGCTCTTGACCGCCAGCGGGAAGTCGCGGGTGGCCTTCTTGCCCGCCTGGGTCTTGATCCGCTCCTGCAGGTCGGCGACGTCGCTCATGACCTTGTCGACCAGTGAGGTCTTCTCCTCCTCGATCTTGGCCACGGCGGCGTCGGTCTCCGCCTTGGCGGCGGCAACCTGGGCCTCGTGCCCGGACCTGAGGGCGGTGCTGGCCTCCTCATGGCGGGCGCGCGCCTCGGTGCTGCGCTCGTTCTCCCCGGGCTTCATCTTGTCCAGCGCCTCGGCACGGGCGTCCTCATCGATGTGGGTAACGATGTAGTTGGCGAAGTAGATGACCTTCTCGAGGTTGCGGGGGCTCATGTCCAGGAGCAGGCCCATCCGCGAGGGGATGCCCTTGAAGTACCAGACGTGGCTGACCGGCGAGGCCAGCTTGATGTGGCCCATGCGCTCGCGCCGGACCTTGCTGCGGGTCACCTCGACGCCGCACTTGTCGCAGATGATGCCCTTGTAACGGTACCGCTTGTACTTGCCACAGTGACACTCCCAGTCCTTGGTGGGACCGAAGATCTTCTCGCAGAAGAGGCCGTCCCGCTCCGGCTTGAGGGTGCGGTAGTTAATGGTCTCCGGCTTGGTCACCTCGCCGTGCGACCAGGACATGACGGTCTCGGGTGAGGCCAGGGAAAGACGGAGCGCGTCGAAATTTTCGAGCTTTAGCAAGTGCGGCCTCCTACAGGTTGTCCAAGCTCTCGTCGAGCTCGTCGCGTTCGAGGTTGATACCGAGGTCCACGGGGGCCTCGGGCATGTCGTCTTCGGTCAGGGTGATCTGGCGCTCGTCGTCGGACAGGATCTCGACGCCCAGGCCCAGCCCCTCCAGCTCCTTGACCAGGACGCGGAAGGACTCAGGGATGCCGGCGTCGAGGGTGTTCTCGCCCTTGACGATGGCCTCGTAGGCCTTGACCCTACCCACGATGTCGTCGGACTTGACAGTCAGGATCTCCTGGAGGATGTGGCTAGCGCCGTAGGCCTCGAGGGCCCAGACCTCCATCTCACCGAACCGCTGGCCGCCGAACTGCGCCTTGCCTCCCAGCGGCTGCTGGGTGACGAGCGAGTACGGGCCCGTGGAACGGGCGTGGATCTTGTCCTCGACCAGGTGGTGGAGCTTGAGCATGTAGATCACGCCGACCGTGACCTCGTGGTCGAAGGTGTCGCCAGTGCGGCCATCGCGCAGCCAGGCCTTGCCGCTGCGCGGCAGCTTGGCCCGCTCCAGCTCGTCCTCGATCATCTCCTCCTTAGCGCCGTCGAAGACCGGGGTGGCGACCTTCATGCCCATGGCGGTGGCGGCCCACCCGAGGTGGGTCTCCAGCACCTGACCCAGGTTCATGCGGCTGGGAACGCCGAGGGGGTTGAGAACGATCTCGACCGGCGTGCCGTCGGGCAGGTAGGGCATGTCGTGCTCCGGCAGGATCCGGGCGACCACGCCCTTGTTGCCGTGGCGACCGGCCATCTTGTCACCGGCGGAGAGCTTGCGCTTCTGGGCGACATAGACGCGCACCAGCTCGTTGACGCCGGGGCTGAGCTCGTCCTTGTTCTCGCGGCTGAAGATCTTGACGTCGACGACGATGCCGCGCTCCCCGTGGGGCACGCGCAGCGAGCTGTCGCGAACCTCGCGGGCCTTCTCGCCGAAGATGGCGCGGAGCAGGCGCTCCTCCGCCGAGAGCTCGGACTCCCCCTTGGGGGTGATCTTGCCGACAAGGATGTCGCCCGGACTGACCTCCGCGCCGACGTAGATGATGCCGCGCTCGTCGAGGTTCTTGAGGGTCTCCTCGGAGACGTTGGGGATCTCGCGGGTGATCTCCTCGGGGCCCAGCTTGGTGTCGCGGGCCTCGAGCTCGAACTCCTCGATGTGGATCGAGGTGTATTTGTCCTCGCGGACCAGCGACTCCGAGATCAGGATCGCGTCCTCGAAGTTGTAGCCCTCCCAGGGCATGAAGGCGACGAGCACGTTGCGCCCGAGCGCCATCTCTCCGTTGTCGATCGCGGGACCATCGGCCAGTATGTCGCCCTTTTCGACGTGCTGGCCAGGCTTCACGATGGCGCGGTGGTTGAGGCAGGTGCCCTGGTTGGAGCGCTCGAATTTCTGCAGCGGGTAATGCTTTTCCGCACCGCCGCCGTCCGGCTTGACGATGATCTCGAAGACCGGCGTCGCGTGCACGGCCTTCATCTCTTTCGGGTTCGCGATGTCGACCACCGTTCCCGCGAAGTCGGCGACGATCATCTCGCCGGAGTCCTTCGCGGCGTAGTACTCGACGCCGGTGCCCACCAGCGGCGCGTCGGTGACGAGAAGCGGCACGGCCTGGCGCTGCATGTTGGCGCCCATCAAGGCCCGGCCCGCGTCGTCGTGCTCGAGGAAGGGGATCATGGC
>JBARRR010000079.1:0-8839 GCA_049644325.1 Candidatus Dormiibacterota bacterium | reverse complement strand
GACAGCGCCGGGGCCCTCCTCTACGAGCGCCTCTGGGAGCGGCTCATAGAGCGGGTGATCGGCGCCGGCATCAGTCCCAGCGCCAGGACCTACCTGCTGGGGGGCTCGGTCCACGACCTCTTCCCCCAGGGGCCCTTCAACACCCGCCTGACCCCGCTTCTGATCGCGATGCTGGAGCGGGGGCAGACCGCGCCGCTGGGCGGCTCCGCCCCCGAGGCGCGCGACCAGCTGCTGACCCGGGAGCTGGCGGCCGCCGTCGCCGAAATCCGTGCCGCGCATGGCGAAGACCCGCGCCGCTGGAGGTGGGGCGCCGTCCACAAGACGCGCTTCGAGCACCCCCTTGCGTCGGCGGTCCGGGCCCTGGCTCCCATCCTCAGCCGGGGGCCGTACGACAGCAGGGGGGACAACGACACCGTCTGGCTCAGCTGGCAGGGCACCACCAGCGGCATCCTGGCGCCGGTGACATCGGCATTCTGGCGAGCGGTCTACGACACCGCCGACTGGGCCGCGTCGCTGGGCGGCTTGGCGCCGGGCGAGTCTGGCCACCCCGGCAGCGGCCACTACGCGGACATGGTCCAAGACTGGCTCCAGGGCCGGCCGCGCCAGCTCCTCTTCGGTACCCAGCCTGCCGCCGGTGACCGCCTCGTACTGCGGCCTGAGGCACTGCCGCCTGCAACGGCGCCGCCGCCTGCGGCAGCGCCCCCGTCTGGGGAAGCCTCCTAGTAGGTGCTGGTGTCGGCCCCCTCGCGGAGGGCGTTGACCAGGTCGCTGGCCTCCTGGAAGCCGGCCTTCAGCTTCTCGCGGACCACCCGCCCCGGCCACGGTGTCACCAGGATGGCGATGACCGCGCCGATCACAAGCCCATGGCGCAGGCCCCGACCGTACCGAGTCACGGGCTCGATCAGCTCCTCGCCAATGGTCTCGATCACCCCTCCGGCTGCCTCACCAGCGGCCCCGGCCACCTCGCCAGCCGCCCCGGCCGCCTCACCGGCGACCTCTCCGACCCTGGCGGCCACCGCCGGCGCCTGCTTTGCGGCCTCGCCGGTCAGCCGCTTGGCCACGGCTGCAAAGACAGCGGCGTTCTCCTCAATCAGGTCAAGTACGCGATCGACCTTGGCGGCCACATCCGCGTCCTTGAGTCGCTCCGAGGCGGTCCCGGCGGCCGCGGCGATCTTCTCGCCTGCAATCTCCGCCTTCTCAGCCAGCACCGCGGCCTTCTCGGTGACCACAGCGCCGGCGTCGGAGATCTTCCCGCCGGCGGCCTCGCTGGCCGTCTGGACGCGGGACTCCGCCTCGCCCTGGGCGCCCTCGGATCGCTCCTGCAGCGCATCCATCACAGCGTCGACCACGTCCTCCACCTTTTTGGCACGACCGTTGTTCTTCATTCTTCCTCCTCCACGGCTTGGCCCCTGGGTGCAGTCAACTTACCACCCGCCGCCCCAGGCGAGTGGGCAGACCGTCGAGGCACGCGGCAACCCGCCAGACCCGGGTGGATTGAGTTGACAAGCTTGTTGCGTGCGGGCTACGTTGCAGCAGATGTTGGGCCGGCGGCAACGGGGGGCGTTGCGCCTGATCCTGGGGATTGCGGGCGCGATCCTGCTCGTCGTCATCGTGGTCGCGGCCTACGGCGTGGCCGGCGCGGTTGCGGCCAACAGCGAGAAGGTCAAGGCCGACGATGCCCTCAACGCGGTCAAGGGCGACCAGTCGAAGATCGACCTCGCCTTCAAGGGCAACGCCTTTGCCGTCGGCGGCGACACGCCCGAGTCTCTGCTTGGCAAGATCGCCTCCGGGCAAGCTGCCCTCAAAACCTGCAAGGACCTCAGCGACAAGGACGCCAAGATCGTCCGGGACGCCCGGTCCGGGATAAGCCAGGGCATTCTCACTCTTCCCGAGAATTCGGCCATCGCGAAGAACCAGGCCCGGCTCGACGCCGGGGCCCAGGCGCTCGACGTGGCCGTCAAAGCCTGCGACGAGGGCGGCAAGGACATGGACATGATTGCCGCGGTGGTCACGGCCGCCAAGGACCTTGACACCGCCAACACGGCCGTCGCGGCCAATGACTACTCCACTGGCCTCACCAACCTGGATACCGCCAAGCAGGACATCTCCCGGGCCAAGGAGCTCTCCGCGGGGGTGCCTGGGCCGCCAACGCTCTCGTCGTTCCTTGATACCTACAGCAAGTTCATCGACGACTTCCGGGCCTTCACCGCCGCCGCCAAGGACCGCAACATCGGTGAGGTGCTGCGGCTGGACCCCATCATCACCAGCGACACCAACGCCATCAAGAACGCATCAACCTCGGGCTTCTCCAGCTGGTATGACGATCATTTCAACGAGTACGGCAAGAAGTACGACGACCTGGTCAAGCTGTCCAACGGCTGACCCTCGGCGGCCTGGCGTCAGGGGCTGCGTTTGACAGCCTGACCGCCCCGGCGCATACTCGCGCCGATACCAAGGCCACACCACTCTCCTAACTCAACGTCTTTGCTCACGTCTTGCAAGGAGGCCTTCGATGGACAAGTCGCCCAGCCGTCAGCGGGCTGAGGCCAGGGCAGCGCTACGTCGACTTCAGCAGGCGCTGCAGCTGGAGCTCAAGCGACGGGGCAACACCGAGTGCCGATACGCGCCGGAGTGCCCGGTCGCCCAGAAAGGACGGTGTCCCGGCATCTGCTGAGTAACCCGCCGGGGGAGTAGCCCCCGATAGACGCATAAAGGATTGTTTGATAAAGTATCTTTTGATAAACGATCCTTTATGAGTCAGATGAGCGCACTAGCCACCAGCCGCGAGCTCAAGGCCCACTTCGTCGGGCTCGCTAACCCGACCCGTTTGGCAATCGTTTCGCTGCTTGCCGGCGGCGAGATGGCCGGGTCCGAGGTGGCGCGCAAGCTCAAGGTCAGCCAGCCGCTGCTGTCCTGGCACCTGCGGGTAATGCGCAGGGCGGGACTGATCCAGACCCGACGTCGGGGCCGCGAGGTGCTGGCCTCTCTCAACCGCAAAGCCATCGCTGATTACCAGCAGCGCTTTAACCAGTTCATCGGCCAGTCTCCCCAGTCCGCACCGATCGCCTTCGAGGAGGACGCAGGCAGCAAGGTGGAGCAGCCGGAAGTCAAGGAGATCGCCAATGCCGTCTAAGAAGGGATCCGCCCCCAGGGGGGGCCGCAAGAAGGTACGCGTCGGGATCATCGGGGTCGGCAACTGCGCCAGCTCCCTGATCCAGGGCGTCCACTACTACCACGACGCCAAGGACACCGACCGCGTGCCCGGCCTGATGCACGTGAACCTCGGCGGCTACCACGTCAGCGACATCGAGTTCGTCAGCGCCTTCGACATCGATAAGGACAAGGTCGGCCGCGACCTGTCTGAGGCGATCTTCCGGGGCCAGAACAACACCGTGAAGTTCGCCGACGTCCCCAACATGGGCGTCAAGGTCAACCGCGGCATGACCCACGACGGCCTTGGCAAGTACCTCAAGGAGGTCATCAAGAAGGCCCCGGGGCACACCGACGACATCGTCAAGGTGCTCAAGGACAGCAAGACCGACGTCATCATCAACTTCCTGCCCGTGGGCTCTGAGGCAGCCACCCGGTGGTACATCGAGCAGGCGCTGCAGGCGGGCGTCGCGGTCGTCAACTGCATGCCCGTCTTTATCGCCCGCGAGACGTACTGGCAGCAGCGCTTCGAGGAAAAGGGCCTGCCCATCATCGGTGACGACATCAAGTCGCAGGTTGGCGCCACCATCGTCCACCGCGTGCTGACGCGGCTCTTCGAGGACCGCGGTGTCGAGCTGCAGAACACCTACCAGCTCAACTTCGGAGGCAACACCGACTTCCTCAACATGCTGGAGCGAGAGCGCCTGGAGTCGAAGAAGATCTCCAAGACCAACGCCGTCACCAGCCAGATGGACGATCCCATCGACGCCCGCAACGTCCACGTCGGGCCTTCCGACTACGTGCCCTGGCTGAGTGATCGCAAGTGGGCCTTCATCCGCCTGGAGGGCAAGTCCTTTGGCGACGTGCCCCTCAACCTGGAGCTCAAGCTCGAGGTCCACGACAGCCCCAACAGCGCCGGCATCGTCATCGACGCGGTGCGCATCTGCAAGCTGGCCCTGGACCGCGGTATTGCCGGCGCCCTGTTCGGCCCCAGCTCGTGGCTGATGAAATCACCGCCGGAGCAGTACCACGACGACATCGCCCACCGGAAGGCGGAGGAATTCATCGCCCGCCCGGTGGCCACCCACTCGACCCCGGACAAGGTTCCCTCCAACGGCAGCGTCAACGGTGACGCCCCGGCCGCCGCTCTTCATGCCCCCAAGGTGGCGGTGCCGCACGCAACGGCGCCGAGGCGCGCCGTAGCCGCGGGTAAGGCGCCTGCCCAGGTCGCCGGCGTGGCTCCAGCCGTCGCCAAGCCGGCTCCTGCAGCGGCAAAGTCAGCTCCAGCAGCGGCAAGGTCGGCTCCCGCGGCGGCAAAGTCCGCAGCGGTGGCCAAGGCCTCGCGGGTGACCAAGGCAGCCGGTGGCTCCGCCAACGGCAAGGCGTCCAAGACCAAGGCACGCCCGCGGGTGGTGGCGCGCTCCAAGGCCGGGGCGGCCGGGTAACCCGGCCGTGGTAGGCCGCGACCGGACGGTGGGCAGGGCCTAAAGGCCGCCAGGATGAAGAGCGCGACCGCGGTCGGCTTCCGGGTGGGCGGTGCCCTTGTTTCGCACACCCCAGCGCCGCTCCGCTACGGCGCCGCCCGCCTCTTCGGAAGCGTCGCCTACCTGGCCGGCCGCGGCACCCGCCGGCAGGCTCTCGAGAACTACGCCGGCGTGGTCCACCAGCCGATGTCGTCGCCTGTGGTGCGCCGCACCGCGCGGGAATCGATGGTGGGTTACGCCAAGCTGCTGGCCGACTTCATGCTGCTGCCCTCCCTCCGGCCCGAGCAGATCGACGCCATGGTGGAGTGGGACGGCTACCAGAACATCGAGCTGGCGATGGCCCAGGAGCGGGGCGTGATCGTGGTCACACCCCACTTCGGCAATTGGGACATAGCCGCCGCGGCCGCCGCCCGGCGCGGCCTGCCTTTGACCGCCGTCACCGAGCACTTCGGCAATGACGGCCTCAACCAGGAGGTGGTGGCCGCCCGCGAGCGCATCGGCATGAAGGTCGTGCCCCTCTCGGTGAGCGCCGGCAAGGCGGTGCTGACCGCCCTGCGTCACGGCGAGCTGGTGGCGCTGGTCTGCGACCTGCCACCCAGGGAGGGCCGCACCCTGACCGTCCGGGTCTGCGGCCAGGACGCGGTGGTTCCCGCGGGACCGGCGACGCTGGCGCTCAGGACCGGGGCGCCGGTGGTTCCGATCATGTGCCATCGCCGAGCCGACAACCGGTATCTGCTCGAGGTCCAGGCTCCCATCGACTTCGAGCCCAGCGGCGATGACGATGGCGACGAGGTCGCGCTGGCCCAGGCGATCATGGATCGCTTCGAGCCAACCCTGCTGGCGGCGCCGGAGCAGTGGTACCTCTACTCGCCGATGTGGAACCAGGCGGCCTCCGCGAGCGGCGGCCGGGCGGAGCCACATAGCGGCGCCAGCCGGCAGGCGGTGGCGCGATGACGCGGTTCGAGCCACGCCGCCGCGTGCTCGCCTTCCAGCTGGCGGACTTCTTCCTCGGCCACCTTCCCCGTAGGGTCTCCTACTTCGTCATGACCCTGGTCGGATGGATCGTGGCCACGGTCTTCCCCCGTCGCATCCATGGCCTCTTCGAGAACCTCCGCCAGGTCTTCCCCGAGTACACCGACGCCCAGGTCACCGACCTGATGCAGCGGAACGCCAAGAACTACGGCAAGTTCTGGGTCGACCTCTTCAAGACCCCGCGCCTCAAGCCCGAGTACAGGGCCTCGCTGGCCAGGATCGACGGGATCGAGAACCTCCAGGACGTGCTCGCCCGGGGCAAGGGCTGCATCGCGATCTCCATCCACACCGGTGGCTGGGAGGGCTGCATCTCGGTGTGGGGCAAGATGCCCGGCATCCGGGCGGCGTTGATCGCCGAGGTGCTGGAGCCGCCCGAGCTGTGGCGCCGGGTGCAGGCGCTGCGCCAGTCCACCGGCATGGAGCTGATCCCGTTGACCCGTTCCGCGCCCCGCGACATCCTGCGGCGCCTCAAGGACAACCAGGTCGTCGCCGCCGCCATCGACCGCGACGTCACCGGCACGGGCAAGCCGTACCAGTTCTTCGGCGCCACGGCGTCGATCCCCACGGGCGTGTTCGACCTGGCCCAGCGCACCGGCGCCGGGCTGCTCCCTGTTCTCTGCCTGCGAGACCCCGACGACACCTACACCATCGTGGGCATGGAGCCCTTCTGGGTGGGCCAGGAGGAGGGTGCCGTCGACGCCGCCGTGGAGCACGGGTTGCGGGTCTTCGAGGGCAGCATCCGCAAGTACCCCGACCAGTGGCACGTGATGGAGCCGATCTGGACCGAGGGCGCCGCCGCCAATGCCGTGCCGCCCGAACCCGACGTTGCCGCCGCGGTGCGCATCTACCCTGCGGGCGGGGGATCTGAGCTGCCCAATGAGGAGGCGCGGGTTGGGTAAGGCGGACATGCACATCCACACGTCGCGCAACGACGGCACCGCCTCGGTGCGCGAGATCCTCGACTTCACCCGCGACAGCACCGACCTCGACGTCATCGCCATCACCGACCACGACCGCCTCCGCGGGGCCCAGGAGGCGGTGCAGATGCAGGGCGACTACGAGTTCGAGATCGTGCCCGGGGTGGAGATGACCACGCTGGAGGGCCACTGCCTCTGCCTCTTCGTGGAGCAGCCGATCAAGATGTGGCGGTCGCTGGAGTGGACCATCGGCAAGGCCCACGAGCAGGGGGCCCTGGTGATCGCGCCCCACCCGATGTCGATGCTGACGCGCAGCATCGGCCGCTGGTCGTTCGAGCGGGTCATGAGCAGCAGGAGCCCGGAGATCTACTTCGACGCCGTCGAGACTCTGAACCCCAGCTACGCCGGTCGCATCGCCGAGCCCAAGGTCCGGCGCCTCAACCGCGAGCGCTACGGGTTGGCCGAGGTCGGCAACTCTGACTCCCACCACCTGGAGGGCGTGGGCAGCGCCTACACCATCTTCGATGGCACCACCGCGGCCGACTACCGTCGCGCCCTGGCCCAGTACGCGACCCAGCCGGAGGGCGTCCACTGGACGCTGGACGAGCACCTGACCGTGGCCCGCCGGAAATTCGACTCCTTCCGCCACAACGTGCGCCAGGGTCCCGGCCACATGTTCCGCCGCATGAGGACCGAGGCGTGACCGCGGTGCGCGACAACCTCAAGGTGGCCCTGGTCTCGCCCTACGATTTCTCGCACCCCGGCGGCGTGACCGAGCACATCACCCACCTCTCGCGCGTGCTGCGCGAGCGCGGCGCCACCGTCAAGCTGATCGGCCCTGCCTCCGGTGACCTGCCGGCGCCGGTGGGGGAGCTGGGGGTGGACGACTTCTACCGCGTCGGCCGCCCGTTCCCGATCCCCGTCAACGGCTCGATCGCCCGGATCACGATGAGCTTCCACCTGTCGAGGCGGATCAGCCGGATGCTGGACCAGGAGCGCTTTGACGTCATCCACTGCCACGAGCCGCTGCTGCCCGCGCTTCCCATCACGGTGCTGCGGGCTTCAAAGGTCTGCAACGTCGGCACCTTCCACGCCTACGCCAGGTCGAGCACCGCCTACTACTACGGCCGCCGGCTGGTGCGGGGCTCTTTCCGCAAGCTGCACGGCCGGATCGCGGTCTCGGAGCCGGCTAGGGAGTTCGTCAGCAGGTACTTCAACGCCGATTACCAGGTGGTGCCCAACGGGGTGGACCTGGGCCGTTTCGGCCAGGGCATCAAGCCGCTGCCGAGCCTTCGGGACGGCAAGCTGAACCTGCTCTTCGTCGGCCGGCTGGAGAAGCGCAAAGGGCTCGGCGACCTGCTCCGGGCCTATGTCAACCTGAAGCAGCGGATCCCCGAGCTTCGCCTGATCGTGGTCGGCGACGGCCGCATGCGGGGCGGCTACGAGCGCTACATCGAGTCCCAGGCCATCCCCGACGTCCTCATGGCGGGCCACGTCAGCCCTGACGAGCTGCCCCGCTACCACGCCAGCGCCGACATCTTCGTGGCCCCCAACACCGGCCAGGAGAGCTTTGGCATTGTCCTCCTGGAGGCGATGGCCGCGGGGCTCCCGGTGGTGGCGACCGACATCCCCGGCTTCACCCAGGTGGTGAGTCCCGGCGAGCAGGGCATCCTGGTGCGTCGCAATGACCCCGTCAGCCTCAGCTCCGCCATCAACCTGCTGGCGGCCGACCCGGCGCTGCGGGCGCGGCTTGGCGCCGCCGGCCGGCAGAGCGCCATGAACTACTCATGGGACCGCGTCGGCGACCAGGTGGTGGACGTCTACGAGAACGCCCTGCGGCGCTGGCATCGCACGCCATTCAACTCCGGCTACCCCGAGCAGCTGGCCAATGCGGCCAGGCTCAGAACTGACGGCAGCGCCCCGCGTCCAAAGGAGAAAGAAATTGTTCACGACCCGATTCCAGGCCTGGGTTAGGCGGGTCGCGCTGCGGCTGGCAGCGCGGATGCAGAAGCTGCCGGTCACACCCAACCAGCTGACGGTGATGGGTTTCCTGATCACGTGCGCGGCGGGGGTCCTGATCGCCCTCGACCATCCCTTCTACGGCGGCCTGGTGCTCGCCTTCGCGGCTGTCTTCGACGTCTTCGACGGCGCCCTTGCCCGGGCGTCGGGTCGGTCCTACGCCTACGGCGCCTTCCTCGACTCCACCACCGACCGCTTCTCCGAAGGCGTGATCATGGTCGCGCTGCTGATCCTCTT
>JBARRR010000078.1:0-6190 GCA_049644325.1 Candidatus Dormiibacterota bacterium | reverse complement strand
GGACAGATCTTCACCATGATCGGCCCCAACGGCGCCGGCAAGACCACGCTCTTCAATGTGCTGACCGGCATCTACCGGCCGACCTCGGGGCAGGTCTACTTCGAGGGCAAGGCGATCGGGGGCAACCCACCCCACAAGGTGACCAAGCTGGGGATCGCGCGCACCTTCCAGAACATCCGGCTCTTCGGTTACCTGCCCGCGGTGGAGAACGTCATGATCGGCAACCACTCGCGGATGAAGGCGAACCTCTTGGACGCCATCTTGTACACGCCCAGAGCCAGGCGGGAGGACGCGAAAACGCGTGAGATGGCTTTGGAACAGATGGACTTCGTCGGGGTGCGCAAGTACGCCGAGGACTACGCTCGCAACCTGCCTTATGGCGACCAGCGACGCCTGGAAATCGCACGGGCGCTGGCTTCAGAGCCGCACATGCTGCTGCTCGACGAGCCCGCCGCCGGCCTCAACACCGCCGAGAAGGCGTCACTCGCCGAGCTGATCCGCAAGATCCGCGACCGGGGCATCACCATCTTCCTGATCGAGCACGACATGAAGGTGGTGATGGGCATCTCTGACGAGATCGTCGTCCTCGACCACGGCCAAAAGATCTCCGCAGGCAGTCCCACCGAGGTCCGCGCCGACCCGCGCGTGATCGAGGCCTACCTGGGGAAGGCCGGCTAGCCGATGGCGCTGCTGGAGATCGAGAACCTCGACGTCTTCTACGGCCGCATCCAGGCCCTCCGCGGGGTCTCCCTGGAGGTCGAAGAGGGAGAGATCGTCACCCTGATCGGCTCCAACGGCGCCGGCAAGACGACCACCCTGCGGGCCATCTCGGGGCTGGTGCCGGCGGCGAGCGGCGAGGTCAGGCTGGGCGGCAAGAAGGTGTCGGGGCTGCCTGCGCCGCAGCTGGTGGCCCGGGGCATCGGCCACGCCCCCGAGGGGCGCCATGTGTTCTCGCGCATGACGGTGCGCAACAACCTTGAGCTGGGCGCCTACCTGCGCAAGGACGGCAACGTACGCGCCGACATGGACCACGTCTTCGAGCTCTTCCCCCGCCTCAAGGAACGCGAGGGCCAGTACGCGGGGACGCTGTCGGGCGGCGAGCAGCAGATGCTGGCCATCGGCCGGGCGATGATGACCCGGCCCAAGGTGCTCCTGCTCGACGAGCCGTCGTTGGGGCTGGCGCCGGTGCTGGTGGAGACGATCTTCGAGGTCATCGACGCGCTCAACAAGGACGGCACCACCATCCTGCTGATCGAGCAGAACGCGCTGCTGGCCTTGAAGACGGCCAGCCGGGGCTACGTGATCGAGACCGGCAGCATCGTCCAGTCCGACAAGGCGGACGTCCTGCTGCAATCGGAGGATGTCCAGAAGGCCTACCTCGGGATTTGATCCCCTCGTGAGCCGCCGCGCCGCCAGGGCCTGGCTGGTCGCGGTCATGGTCATCGGCCTGGGCAGCTGCAGCTTCGTGATGCAGCATGTCGACCAGGGAGCCTCGCCCTCTGCCTCCGCCTCGGACGGCATCGCCGCCACGATACCCCTGAGCACCACCCCGGGCACGCCGACGGTGGGGGCCGGGGCGGTCTGGGTGCCCAACCTCGCCGACGGCACCCTGGCGCGGATCGACCCCGGCAGCAACCGGCTGGTTGCCACCGTCAAGGTCGGCGACCCAGCGGTGCTGCAGGCTGCCGGCTGCGGCGCCAGCTCGGTCCACAGCGTGCCCCCTGGCTCATACGACGTGCGGCGCTGCGACATCCCCAGCGCCGTGGCCGTCAGTGGTGATGCCGTCTGGGTGACCAAGAACGACGCCATAGCGGTCGCCCCCGTGGACGTCGGCAGCCACCAGCTGGGGCCGGCCATCCCTATCGCGGTCGAGGCCTGGGGCATCGCGGCCGCCCCGGAGGCGGTCTGGGTCAGTGACTTCCAGGACGACATCGTGGTCCGCGTCGACCCTGGGTCGCGGCAGGCTGTGGCGACCATCCACGACCTCCCTCACGGACCCACCGGGCTGGCCGTCGGTTTCGGCTACACCTGGGTGGCGTGCAGCCGCGCCGCCTCCGTCGCCAGGATCGACCCGGCCAGCAACACCGTGACGGCAGTGATCCCCGTCCAGGAGCGGCCGCTGTCGATAGCCGTGGGATTCGGCAGCGTCTGGGTGCGCAACGACCGCAGCAACTCGGTCTCGCGGATCGATCCCGCCACCAACCAGGTGGTGGCAACCATCCCGGTGATGCCCAAGGAGGGGCGCGATGGCGTCGACGGCATGGGAGTCGACAGCTCGGGCATCTGGGTCTCCGGGCTGTCAATCGTGCACATCAGCGCCGCCAGCAACGCCGTCGACAAGAAGTTGGCCCGGGATGGAGTCAGCCTCGACTACGGCGCCGGCGCGCTCTGGGTGACGCGCCTCCAGGGCGACATCATCCGGCTCAACCTCTAGCCGGCGGGAGGCTAGGCCAGGGGCGCCGTCTCGGCCGCGGTAACGCTGCCCCGGAACGAGAGCAGCGCCAGGGCCGCGACCAGCAGCACCGCGCCGGCGGCGCCCGCGATACCGAGGCGCTCGCCGAAGAGGACAACGCCGAGGATGGTGGCGGTGAGGGGCTCCAGTAGGGCGGCAAGTCCCGCCGCCGTCGCCGACGTATGGCGCATGCCGCTGGTGTAAAAGGCGTAGGCCAGCGCTGTCGGCACCGCGCCCAGGTAGAGGAACAGCGGCGCCCCGGAGGCGATGGTCGAGACCGAGGGCTGCTGTAAGAGCAGCACGGGCAGCAACAGGACCGCGGCCACGGTGAAGGTCACCGCCGCCAGCGACATCGGCGGTGAGTGGGCCAGCGACGCCTTGGTGATCACGACGTAGAGGGCGTACGACGCCCCCGCGCCGAGGGCCAGCAGGGCGCCGAGGCCAAAGCCGGCGCCGCCGACCGGGTTGGCGCCGGCCACCAGGAGCGCGGCGCCAACAACCCCGGCGACCAGCGCCACCAGCACCCGGCGGGTCAGCTTCTCGCCCAGCGCCACCGACGCCACCAGGGCGATCATCAGCGGCGCGGTGCAGATCGCCAGCAGCGCCGTGGCGGCCACCCCCGCCAGCGGCACCGCCGAGAAGAAGCAGAGCTGGTAGGCGGCCACGCAGGCGCCGGCCATGAGCGCGCCCCAGCCCGGGCGGCGTACGCCACGATCCAGGGCCAGCGCCCCCAGCAGCATCAGCGGCGCCGCCACCAGCAGCCGCATCGGGCCCACCACCAGGGGACCGGCGCCGGCCTGCCCCGCGAGCAGCCGCGAGGTGGTGCCGGTTGTCCCCCAGGTGACCGCGGCCAGCAGCACCAGCAGCCAGCCCCAGGCCACCCGGCTAGATCGCGCCCTCATCGAGGCCCCAGCGCTTCAGCAGGTCGTTGTAGGTGCCGTCCTTCTTGAGGCGGTCGAGGGCGGCTGAAACCGCGTCCTTGAGGCCGCTCTCGGTGATTCCGAAGACCATCACCTCCTTCAGCGGCGCCAGCTTGCGAGGCACAACCCGCAGCCCGCCGTAGACCCGCGCCAGGTAGACCGCCCCGGGGTACTCGTCGATGTAGGCCGCCAGCTTGCCAGAGGCCACGTCGCGGGCCGCCGCCGAGCCGTCGTCGTAGGCCTGGTAGTCAATGGGCTGCCCCCCACCGCAGCCGGACTCGTTCTGGCGGAGAACCTCATCCTCGCCCGCGCTCGACTTCAGCGCCGCCACCTTCTTGCCGCAGAGGTCGCTGAGCGCGGATGTCCGTTTGTCGCTGTCGACAACCAGGATCGACTCCCCGGTGGTGAAGTAGGGCAGCGTGCCGGCGCCGGAGGTGATCGCCGGCGTCTCCACCTGGTCGGCCATGCCGAAGTCGTAGTTGCGTTTCTGCTGCGCCAGGCCGGGAACGACCTCGTCCTCGGTGGCCACGGTGACGAACGACACCTTGAGCCCCAGCTGGCTGCCGATGGCGTTGACCAGGTCGATGTCGAAGCCGGCCGGCTTCTGGTTGTGGTCGAGGTACTGCTGCACTGGCAGCGTCGGCACGATCGCCACCGCCAGCTGGCCCTGGGCCTGCAGCGGGCTGGGGGTCGCCACCGGCGACGCGGCCAGCGCCGGCTGGCTGCGGGCGTCGGGGAGGCGCTCCCCCTGCGCGGAGCTGGAGCCGCAGCCGGCCAGGAGGACCAGCGCGACCAGGGCGATGGCGGTAGGGCGCAGGCTCACCTGGCGGTCAGCGGGCCATCAATGCCGTCGCCACCAGGACGGCGCAGACCACCGCGCCAATGACGTACTCGATGAACACCTGGACCGACATCGAGCCCTCGAGGACGTGGTAGATCAGGCCCCGGTTGACGTACCAGGCGACCAGCAGCAGGGGCCCGAGGCGGACGACGTCGAGGAACTGCTGCGAGATCAGGGCGAAGGCCACCGTGGTGACCACCTGCGCGGTGACCACCCCACCGACGATCGCCCGGCTGTGACTGGAGCTGGCCCGCGAGAGGTTCTCGTAGGCGGCCACCAGGCTGACCAGGAAGATCAGGCCGAGGCGGGCCACGATGTCGGTGATTCCCGCCAGGATAACCACGTACGACACCAGCACGGTCCCGATCAGAGCCGTGTCCTGGACCAGGTCGTAGCCGGCCCGCCGCTGCCCCCGGAAGCGCTCCACGGTGACGAAGGTGACGGCGAAGATCGCCACCGCCATCACCGCCTGGCTGGCGGCATGGAGGCGCCAGTCGCTGACCAGCGCGGAGACCGCACCGGCCACCACCAAAGCCATCAGCGGCAGCAGGTAGAAGCTCGGCGTCAGCGCCGTCCAGCGCTGCTCCGAGGCCTGGCGCAGGGCCAGCCCGAAGCCGGCGATGGTGACGACGGCCATGACCGCGACGAGTCCGTAGAGCGCCAGCGGCGTCAGCATGTCCGAGCGCTCGGCCAACCCCAGCAGCAGGACCAGCCCGGCCAGGAAGGCCAGGAACCGTGGCCCCATGTTCGGCCGCGCCGCCACGATCGCCGGATCGTCGATCACGACCACGCTCTGCGGCGCCTGCGGCTCATCCGGGGCGATCTCGGTGTGGGGAGCCCAGGTATGCGGATCAGAGCGAGGATCAGCCGACTGTCGTTCCTTCTCGGCCATAACGATCCTCGAGGCGGACCACGTCATTGATCTCCGGCGACGAGACCTCGAAGAACTCGCAGTCCTCCACCGCCAGCATCCGGTGGCGGCGGCCGGGGATGATGCGGACGCAGTCACCCACCGCGAGCCGGTGGGTGACCAGCGCACCGGACTCGTCCGACAGCTCCAGGTCCATGCTGCCCTTGGTCATCAGCAGCGTCTCGTCCTTGGCCTCGTGGTACTGCAGCGACAGCGCCTCGCCCTGGTTGACGTGGATCATCTTGCCCAGGTAGCGCTCGGTGATGGCGAAGCGAAGCTCGAAGCCCCAGGGCTTGTCGAACTTGACATCGTCGATGCGACGCACCGTCTTCTCCTTCTCGGCGTTCTCGGTCATGCCTTGATCCCCATGCGACCGATCATCGCCTGGATCAGGTCCTCGACCTCCTTCTTGGTGGGCGCCTCGCTGTAGACGCGGATCAGGGGCTCGGTGCCGCTGAAGCGGCTCAGCACCCAGCTGCCGTCCTCGAAGTAGGACTTAAAGCCGTCATCGCTGCGGCTGCGGACCACCTTGCGCCCCAGGAACTCCTCGGGCGGGTGCTCGGTGAACTCCTTGTAAACCCGGTCCTTGAGCTCCTGGTAGTCGTCGCGGGGAACCTTGATGTCGCGACGGTCGTAGGCGTGGGGGCCCACCTTCTTGTAGAGGGCGGCCAGGATCTGGCTCAGGGGCTTGCCCTGCCTGATGATCATGTCGGCGAAGAACAGGCCGGCGAGGATGCCGTCGCGCTCGGGGATGTGACCGCGGAAGCCGAACCCCCCCGACTCCTCGCCGCCCATCACGGCGTCCTTCTCGATCATCAGGGGGCCGACGTACTTGAACCCGACCGGCACCTCGAGGCACTCGACGCCGTATTGCTTGGCCAGCTCGTCCGCCATCGTGGTGCTGGTCAGCGTCCGCACCACGGCACCCTTCTGGCCGCGGGTGCCCTCGAGGTGGTCCATCAAGAGCGCGAAGACCTCGAGCTGGTTGATGAAGTTGCCCTTCTCGTCGATGATGCCGACGCGGTCGGCGTCGCCGTCGGTGGCGATGCAGAGGTCGTGCTCCCCCT
>JBARRR010000077.1:0-25216 GCA_049644325.1 Candidatus Dormiibacterota bacterium | reverse complement strand
TTTTGAAAGTGCCTGGTTTCCTTCCGCGTCGACCGCGGGAAGAACTGGTGGAGATGAGGGGACTCGAACCCCTGACCCCCGCCTTGCAAAGGCGGTGCTCTCCCAGCTGAGCTACATCCCCATTCCTGCTCATCGCAGAGGCGGGGTTGCGTCGCGCCGGCAGGAGTCCCGCCGCAAGACGTCGGTCGGTTCAACGTCCGATCGCGTCCAAGAGGTGGTGGGCCTTTGTGGACTCGAACCACAGACCTCACGGTTATCAGCCGTGCGCTCTGACCACCTGAGCTAAAGGCCCGCGTACCTCCGAGGGCATTCTCGCCCAGGTGTGGCATCACGGCCAAGCACCTTAACTACTGAAGAGTGAAGAAACTGACAGCGCCGTGAGACGCTCCCCGTTGCCGGGCCCGGCCATACCAGCCAGAAATTGTTGTGTTGCAGGTTTTCACTGCCACCGGCCAGCCTCCTCCACCGAGGTGAAGACCACGACGCCTAATCGACGGTTACTCTTGGCCGGCTCACCGAGGCGAGCTGGCTACTCTTGGCCGCTTTCAACGCGCGTTGCATCTGACTTGAGTTGACGGATTCCCCTTCCGCAATTTCCATCGCACGCAAGGCGCGTCCTGGAAACGTTGGTCGAGGCTCCTTAAAGGAGGTGATCCAGCCGCACCTTCCGGTACGGCTACCTTGTTACGACTTCACCCCCCTTACCGGGCACACCTTCGGCACCTCCGTCCCAAAAAGGGTTCGGCCAGCGACTTCGGGTGCACCAGACTCGGGTGGTGTGACGGGCGGTGTGTACAAGGCCCGGGAACATATTCAACGCAGTATGCTGACCTGCGTTTACTAGCAACTCCGACTTCATGCAGGCGAGTTGCAGCCTGCAATCCGAACTGAGCGACGCTTTAAGGGATTAGCTTCTCCTCGCGAAGTCGCAACCCGTTGGACGCCGCATTGTAGCATGTGTGTAGCCCCAGACATAAAGGGCATGATGACTTGACGTCATCCCCACCTTCCTCCAGGTTTCTCCCGGCAGTCTCCTTAGAAAATCAACTAAGGACGAGGGTTGCGCTCGTTGCGGGACTTAACCCAACACCTCACGGCACGAGCTGACGACAGCCATGCACCACCTGTGCAAGGGTCTCCGAAGAGAGGGCCTAGTTTTCACTAGGCTTTCCCAAGCATGTCAAGCCTGGGTAAGGTTCTTCGCGTTGCATCGAATTAAACCACATGCTCCGCTGCTTGTGCGGGCCCCCGTCAATTCCTTTGAGTTTTAATCTTGCGACCGTACTCCCCAGGCGGCACGCTTAATGCGTTAGCTTCGGCACTGATCGCGTCAATACGACCAACACCTAGCGTGCATCGTTTAGGGCTAGGACTACCGGGGTATCTAATCCCGTTCGCTCCCCTAGCTTTCGCGTCTCAGCGTCAGTTAGCAGCCAGAAAGTCGCCTTCGCCGCTGGTGTTCCTCCCGATATCTACGCATTTCACTACTACACCGGGAATTCCACTTTCCTCTCTGCCACTCTAGCCACGCAGTATTAGCTGCAGTTTCCCGGTTGAGCCGGGAGATTTCACAACTAACTTGCGCAACCGCCTACACGCGCTTTACGCCCAGTAAATCCGGATAACGCTTGCCCCCTACGTATTACCGCGGCTGCTGGCACGTAGTTAGCCGGGGCTTTCTTGCAGGGTACTGTCATTTATTCATCCCCTGCGACAGTGCTTTACATCCCGAAGGACTTCATCACACACGCGGCGTTGCTCCGTCAGGCTTGCGCCCATTGCGGAAAATTCCTCACTGCTGCCTCCCGTAGGAGTCTGGGCCGTGTCTCAGTCCCAGTGTGGCTGGTCGTCCTCTCAGACCAGCTACCCATCATCGCCTTGGTAGGCCGTTACCCCACCAACTAGCTAATAGGCCGCGAGACCGTCCTCTAGCGATAAATCTTTAGTCGGTCGTGGATGTCCACGTCCGACCACATGCGGTATTAGCCCGCATTTCTGCGGGTTATTCCCCACTAAAGGGTAGGTTCCTCACGTGTTACTCACCCGTCCGCCACTCGCTAGGGGACCGAAGTCCCTTCGCTCGTTCGACTTGCATGTGTCAGGCACGCCGCCAGCGTTAATCCTGAGCCAGGATCAAACTCTCCGAAAAAAACTTTCAGCCGATGACTACAAGAGTCGTCGGTTCATGTCATTAACGGTCTGGCTTTGCCCCTCACCCACCGCGGGTTTGGGGCCTGGTTTCGTTTCCTCCTGGCGCAGGTGGCGCCAGGAAGGATCCGCTCAGATCGTGATCCCCTCGGATGCGAGCATCGTCGGGGCGATCCCTGGCGGATCAGTCTCTTCACTCTTCAATTTTTAAGGTGCCCGCCGACCCGGTCGGACGGCCCGAGGGCGCATTCGACCGCCAGGCGAATTGGGTGCTCGGACCAGGCCGAAACCCTCGCGAGCGACCTCTGATTGTATACCCCGCTCACCGGTTGGGCAACCGGGATCCCGAGTTCCGGCTGAATTTGCCGAGCGACGGCTCAGATGGGCTCGCCGCGGGGGGTCAGACGGGGCGGCGGCCGCTGAGAGCGCGGGCGATGGTCAGCTCATCCGCGTACTCGAGCTCCCCACCCATTGGCAGGCCCCGAGCCAGGCGGCTGGTCCGGATCTCGCCGTCAACGCCGGCGATGGCTTCGGCCAGGAAAGCCGAGGTCGCCTCGCCTTCGACATCCACGTCGGTGGCCAGGATCACCTCCTCCACTCCGCCCCGGCGGAGCCGGTGGAGCAACTCCTCCACCCGGATCTCGCTGGGCCCAATCCCATCAACCGGCGAGATCACGCCGAGGAGGACGTGGTAACGGCCGCGGAACTCGCCAGTCCGCTCGATCGCGATCACGTCGGTCGGCTCCTCGACGACGCAGATGATGCTGTCGTCCCGGCGTGGGTCGGCGCAGATCGGGCACTGAGGCCCGGCTGAGATGAAGGCACAGGTCTCGCAAAACCCGACGCCCTCGCGCAGCTGGCCCAGCGCCACCGCCAGGCGGTCAACGGAGGTCCGTTGCGTGCGCAGTAGGTGAAAGGCCAGGCGGTGGGCGCTCTTGGGCCCAATGCCGGGCAGGCGCTCCAGCTCTTCAATGACCGCGGTCAGGGCCGGGGGGAGGATTTCCAATTGGCGACGCCGGGCGTCAGACCAGGCCTGGTGGCAACCCCAATCCGGCGGTCAACGCTCCCAGCTCCTGGGCGGCGAGGTCGCGGGAGCGGTCCAGCGCCTCGTTGACGGCGGCGAGGACCATGTCCTGGAGCAGCTCGACGTCCTGGGGGTCGACGGCCTCCTTGTCGATCTCGATGCCGAGTAACTTCTGGTGGCCGTTGGCCCGCACCTTGACGACGCCGCCACCGGCGGTACCGAGGACCTCCTTGTGCTCCAGCTCGTCCTGGATCTGCTGCATCTTGTTCTGCATTTCCTGGAGCTGCTTCATCATCTTCATGTTCCCAGCCATCGGCCGATTCTAGCCGAGCCCTCGCGAGCCCGTACCTCCTAAGTCCCGGCCTCGCCCGGACGCCGCGAGCGGACATCGGTGATGCGCGCGCCAAGGATCTTCTGGGCAGCCTGGACGACACCCTCTCCGCTCCCCTCCCCCGGCGAGCCGGCAGGCGGCAAGTCGCTGGAGGCGGGCGCGCCATCGGGTCCCGCGACGGGCGGCGACGCCCCGGCGCCGGGCGACGCCGAGCCCGCCACGGGATGGGCGGCAGGCGGCGTCCCGCGCAGGCGCTCGGCGCTGACCGTCTGGAAAGTGAGGCGAAAGGCCTGGCCGTACACCTCACTGAGGGCGCGCTCCAGCTCCTGCCGGTTCAACGGTTCCTGGGCCTTCTCGCTGAATATGGCGTAGGGAAAGCCGATCGTCAGCATGTCGCCGGCGAGGTCCAGGGGACCGGCCTCCTTCAGCAGCGCCCGCACCCGGACACCCGGACCGGTGCCTTTGAAGGCGTCGAACAGGCGCGGCCACGCTCTGACGATGTCCTCGAGGACCTCGGGCGCGATCGGCGGCCCCGCGGGCGTGTCGACCACCCCCGCCGGCCCACCATCCGCGACCTCCATGTCGCCGGCCGGGGGATCCACGACCGAGGCTTCGCTGCTGGGGCCGTCGGCCCCAGCCTCGCCGGCCACGGCTGCCGCAACCGCATCGGCCTGGCCCTCGACCCGATCGGCCTCGTCCTCGCCGGCGGAAGCCGGCTTCCCCCGGTCGGTCGCCGTGTCGCCGTCGGCCTTTGCCTGACTCGCCCTAGCACTGCCGGCCCGATCCGAGGCCCCAGACCCCGCCGCAGCCGGCGCGCCCGCCGACGCCCCCGCTCCCGCCGGTTCCGTCGCCCCAGGTGGGGCCTCGTCGCGCCCCGAGGCCAGGCGCAGAAGCAAGAGCTCCAGCAGCAGCCGCGGGTCGTGCGTCTGCTTCATCTCGGTGCTAGCCGCCAGCGCCGCTTCGAACGCCGCGGCGGCGAACTCGCGGCCGGCAGCGCCAACCGCGGCGGTCAGGTCGGCGCCGCTGGCCGGGTCGAGGCCGAGCTCGTCGGCATTAGCCGCGCCGAGGCTGATCAGCACCGCCTTGCGGGCCATCTCCGCGAGGCCGTTGGCCAGCTGGCGGAGGTCGGCCCCGCGCTGCGCCTGCCGCTCGATCTCGCGCAGGACGAAGGCGGCATCGCCACGGGCCGCCCCAGCCAGCAGCGCCGCCAGCTCGGGAGCAGAGACCAGCCCGAGGTGCTGCCGCACCGCCTCGGCGTCGATGGACGCGGCGCCGGCACTGGCCATCTGGTCCAACATGGTGATGGCGTCGCGCATGCTGCCGTGGGCCATTGTCGCGATCAGCGCCAGGCCGTCATCGGCGGCCACCAACCCCTCCCCCGTCACGATCTGCTGCAGCCGCCCGGCGATGTCGGCCTCGTCGATGCGCCGGAAGTCGAAGCGCTGGCAGCGGGAGATGATGGTTGCGGGCAGCTTGTGCGCCTCGGTGGTGCAGAGGATGAAGAGGACGTGCTCGGGCGGCTCCTCGAGCGTCTTGAGCAGTGCGTTAAAGGCCTCGGGGGTGAGCTGGTGGGCCTCGTCGATGATGTAGACCTTGCGCTTCAGCTGCGCCGGGAGGTACTTGGCCTTCTCACGGAGGTCGCGGATCTCGTCGACGCCGCGGTTGCTGGCGGCATCGATCTCGATCAGGTCGGTGGCCGACCCCTCGGTGATGGCCACGCAGGATGTGCACTCATTGCAGGGCTCGCCATCTTTGGGATTGAGGCAGTTCACAGCCTTGGCCAGGATCCGCGCCGTGCTCGTCTTACCCGTACCGCGGATGCCGGTGAAAAGGTAGGCATGCGCCACGCGGCCCGACACCAGCGCGTTCTTGAGCGTTCGCGCCGCCGCCTCCTGGCCGACGAGGTCCTCGAATCGCTGGGAGCGGTAGACGGAGTAGAGAGCGGTCAACTTCCTCGATTACGGCAGGCGGATGTGAAGTGGTCGCGCACCCTTCTTCGATCCCAGAGCCCCAAGGCGTCTTGCCGAAGTGAAGGCTCCGGCCGAACTGTCTGCGGCACCCCCATCGCCCACTTACCGCTGCTTCCTTCCGGACCTGACGGGGTTCATGAGTTTCGGGCTGCGCAGGGTCCGACCTTCGACGCCTTCACCCGGGACCACCCTGGTTCCCGAGCCCTCAGAAGGGAGTTCGACCCCGCTATAGCGGATTGCGGGTACAGGGCACCGCTGACTCCCCATCTAGCGCGACCAAGGCCGATTATATGCCGGTGGTGCCCGCCTAACGCCCCTTCCGCCGGCCGTTGGCGCCGTTCGGCGCGACCGCCGGCAGCACCACCGTGAAGGTCGAGCCCTTGCCCGGGCGGCTCTCGACAGCGACGTTGCCGTGGTGCATTTCAACCAGCTTTGAGACCAGCGCCAGGCCCATCCCGGTACCGCCGTAGCGGCGGGTCGCGGTGTTGTCGACCTGGTAGAAGCGCTCGAAGATGCGGGCCCTGTTCTCCTCGTCGATCCCGATCCCGCGGTCCGTCACCTTGAGCTGGACACTGCCGTTCTGCCGCTCCGCGCTGACATCGACCCTGGCGCCCTCGGGACTGAACTTGACGGCATTGTCAATCAGCGCTTTGAACACCTGGGTTAGACGCCGCTGGTCGGCCTGGACACGCACATCCCGCGGCACTTTGATGCGGACGTTGGCCTTCTGACGCTTGATCAGCGGACCGAGCTCCTCCAGCGCGGTCTTGGCGGCCTCGCGCGGGTCAACCGCGCTCAGGTGGAGGGTGACCCGGTTGGACTCGATCAGGGAGTAGTCGAGGATGGTCTCAACCAGCTCGAAGAGGCTCTTGGCGGCGAGCTGGACGTCGTTGACCGCGTCCAGCTTCTGCGCGTCGCTCCAGCTGGCCCAGGCCATCTCCAGCAAGTCGGTCATGCCCATGATCGCCGTCAGCGGTGTGCGCAGCTCGTGCTGGATCGTGGCCAAGAAGTCCGACTTCATGGAGTCCAGCTCCTGCAGACGGACGACGGTCTGACGCTCCCGATCGAACAGGTCGCTGTTCTGCAGCGCCACCGTGGCCTGGCTGGCGAGCACCGTAAGCGAGGCGGCGTCGACCTTCTCCAATGACTCCTCGGCGATCGCCGCCAGCGCGCCGATGGGGCGCTCCTGGTAAACCATGGGCACCACCAGCGCCTGCCAGCCGCGGTACCGGTCGGGCCCGGGGAGCCGCACAACCCGCGCCTGGCCGCCAGCGGTGACCGCCTCGCCTCCGGCCTCGCTATACATCGCCCGCGCCACCGCTGCCGTGATGCCACGCACCGCCGTGGGCCGGGCACGGCTGGCGCCCTCGAACATCGCCAACACGCCCGCGCCCGTGATCTCCTCCATTGCATCGAGGACCGCCTCGCGTAGCGCCCTCTTGCCGGCGGTGGTGGTGGTCAGCGCCCGGGAGACGGCACTGAGGCTGGTAATCGCGGCATCGAGTCGGGCGCGCTCCTGCTCGAGGTCGAGGGTGTTCTCCCGGATCCGCCCGGCCATGGTGTTGAAGGTGTCCGCCAGGCGGCCGAAGTCGTCCCGCGAGCTAACGTCAACGCTGGTGTCGTAGTCGCCCGCTCCCAGCCGGGCTGACGCCTGGGCCAGGGCGGTAAGCGGCCGGACGGCATAGCGCCGGGCGAAGAGGACCGCGAGCACGATCAGCACCGTTGCCAGCACGGTGGTGGCGAAGAGAACCACGAGCGCGTCGTTGAGGCGCTGGCTGGCGAAGACCGAATCGTCGACGTCGGCCGCCACCTGGACGCGGTCGTTCTGTGCGACCGTGGCATAGCAGCCGGCGTAGGTCTTGCCGGCCAGCTGGTAGGTGCCAAAGCTGCCGCAGCTGCTGCTGCCACCCAGCCCGTCGGGCACTGCCTGGCCCAGGAGTGAGGCATCGAGCGTGGTGGTTGTGCGTTTGCCGTCAAAGAAGAGGCTGTACTGCAGGCCACTGCCCGATGGCACGATGCGCTTGAGAAGAGTGCCGACGTCGATGGTGTCGAGGATGTAGCCGACCACCGCCCCGTTAAGGCGCACCGGCGACATGCCGTCGAGCTCCAGCGCCCCGCCGGCCAGCTCGAGGTAGCCCTTTGGCTGCGGCTTGCCGGCGCTGATCAGTCCCGCGAGCGGCAGGGCGTTCCAGCGACTGGGGTCGGGTACCGCGCCCTGGGCCTGGTCTCCCCCGTGCCGGGCAACGACCACGCGGCCAGTGTTGTCCAGCGCCACCAGGGACTCACCAGCCGGCAGGGTGGCGGCCTCCGCCGCCAGCAGCGCCTCCAGCCGCAGGTGGTCGGCGCTTCCGTACTCTGCGGCGAGGGGCGCGAAGTCGGCCATTCGCTGGCTCAGCGACGCGGTGCCTGAGCCGGCGGTGTCAAGGTCGCGCCCGAAAGCCTCGACCGCCTTGCCGGAGACGTTCTGCTCCAGCTCCCTGGTCTGAATCAGCCGAGCGCTCACCAGCAGCGCCGCCAGCGAGATGGAGACGACCAGGATGGTGCCGACCTCCAGCGCCACCAACTTGGCGGCGAAGGAGCCACGGAGCCGCGCGAGCATCAGCTCGCGGGCTTAGATGCCGCTGTCAGTTGTCGGGAGCAGGCCATCGCCAAGAGGCCGAGGAGGAGCGCCACCTGGATCCCGGCGAGCCAGGGCCAGGTGCTCAAGCTGCTCACAGAAAGGCCGTCCCGGATCGACAGCGAGAGGAGCACCGCCAGCGGATCGGGGTTGAGGCCCGCGGTCGACGGCGAGGCCGGCGCGGGTAGGACCAGGCCGACGCCGGGAGGAGCCGGCAGCGGCGCCGCGCCCACGGCTGGCACCGCCGCTAATGTGTTGGCGTTGCCGACACTGGTGGACCCGGTGCTGGTGTTGGGGTTGGTGCCGCCGCCACCAGAGCCGGCGGGGCCCGGGAGGGGGTTGGGTGGCGGGGACGCCGCCAACGGGTTGCTCAGTACACCGCCGCCACAGAGCAGCAAGCCGCCAACACACGCGGAGGGCAGCGGCGCGGGGCTGCAGAGCAGGCCGGCGAGGCACGGCGCGGGGTTCTGGATGATGTTCTGGCCACACAGCAGTACGCCCAGCAGGCATAGGCCCGATGGGCTGGGGCTGGCGGCGGCCTTGGCCGCCGGTGTCTGCGCCTGCGCCACGGGCGCGGGCATGGCCAGGACGGCCAATAGCGGCAGCACCAGCAGCGCCAGGTAAGCCCGCTGTCGGCGCCAGCGCAGCCTCAAGCGACGTCCGAAGGCAATGCGATGAGCCCGAGAACTGAGTTCCACACGCTCAATGGTAGGGGCGCCTAACCGCCGATTCGCCCCGGTTAACAACTATTTACGTCACAGGGTCATGCCGCCTTGGGACACCGCCGTGGCGCCTCAGGCTCCAGCGGAGGGCTTCTGCCCCAGCCTGCTCTCGCGTCCCCGCATCAGCCGGTAGATGTTGTCCGCGTGGGCCAGCACGACCAGGGCCCCGGTGGCGATCGCCAATGGCAGAGCGGCGTCCGATTGCGGCGTTCTCCCACGCAGCGCCAGAACCCAGATCGGCGCCGAGAGGGCCCCGATCACCGACCCCAGCGATACGTACCGTGTCAGCGCCACCACCAGCGCCAGCGTGGCGAAGGCGAGCAGTACCGCCAGCGGCGCCAGGCCGCAGATGGCACCGGCCCCGGTGGCGACGCCCCGACCACCCCGGAAGCCGGCGAATACCGGGAAGATGTGGCCCAGGACCGCCGCCAGGCCGGCGGCGGCGGCGACATAGTCGTTGCCAGTGATGGCGCGGGTGGCGACCACCACCCCCAGCCCCTTGACGAAGTCGATCGCCAGCACCGCCACCCCGGCCCGCGTGCCCAACGCCCGCTGCACGTTGGTGGCCCCGGTGCGATGGCTGCCCGAGCGACGCACATCAATGCCGCCGACGGTCCGACCCAGCCACAGACCGGTGGGGATGCTGCCCACGAGGTAGGCGGCCGCGGCCAGGAGGATCGCCGGGATCACGCCGGCGCCTCGCCGGGTCGGGCCGGGGCGCGCCGGGCGATGCTCACCAGGGCCAGGACCATCGCCACCACCGTCAGGAAGTAGGCTCCCAGTAGCACCGGCTGTGGGATGGCGACGAAACGCGAGGCCATCGTCAGCGCCAGCGACATGGCAATCGCCATGGTCGACCGCTGGCCCCAGGGGGTGTGCTGCACCGAGATGGACCGGCCCCGGGCGAACAGCAGGACGATGCCGCCGATGACGACCGAGAAGTAGCGCACCGCCACCAGCGCCGCCACCCACCAGGGCAGCAGCCCCCAGCGGCTGAGGCCGAAGGCGATCGCGGAGAAGAGAAAGGAGTCCATGACCGGGTCGAGCACTCGCCCCAGTCGCGACTCGTGGTGCAGACGAACCGCCACCGTCCCGTCGAATAGGTCGGTCGCCGCCGCGGTGATGCCCAAGACGATTGGCAGGATGGTTGCGTGGTCGAGGCTGAGGCCGATCAGGACCAGAGGCGCGGCCGCCCAGCCTCGGTAGAGCGAGAGCACGTTGGCGGGGCCGATCGCCGGGCTCGGCGCGTCGGTGGTGGGGTGGCGCACGAGGCCGAGCTCGACCCACAGCCAGCCGCTCAGCGCCAGCCATGCCAGCGACGGCACCAGCAGCGCCGCCACCGGGTTAACGCCCTCGGCGATCATCGCGACCCCACATACCAGTGCCGGCACCAGGCCCCCCAGGGCGATCAGCCGCAGCTCCGGGCGCAGGTCGGGCCGCGCCTCCGCGTTGGATTGGGAGCGGCGCCAGAGCGCCGCCGCGAAGTCCCGGAAGCCTGCCGGGCGATAGCCCGCCGCCTTTAGCGCCCCCAGGGCCTGGTCGACGAAGAGGTTGGGGGCCATCGGCTCCTCGGTGGAGCCACGCCGCTGGTCGCTCACCGCCCCCTGCTCACGGCGTGGGCGTGGCCCCAGGTGTCGTAGCGGAGGACGGGGTTGGCGAGTACGCGGGCAGAACCGAGGCGGGGGGCACCGCCGGCGCCAGCGCGGGCGGCGTCTCGATCACGCCCCTGCCCGGAGGAGTCGGGCACACCCGGGGTGAAGGCGTCGACCTGGACGTCGGCGTCGACCGCGGGCTCGGCGTTGGCAGTGACGCGCGCGAGGGCGTTGGCACCGGCGATGCGTACTGGAAGGGAGCGGTGGGGATGGAGCCGGCGGCCGGCGGCGGCGCCGGGGGTAACTCGACGACGCCACGTCCGCAGGGCGACGGCTCCGGCGAAACGAATTCGGCGGGCTTGGCGCTGCCGTACCAGGCCTTGAAGAAATCGCGCATCACGTAGCCGGCGCTGACCTCGCCATAGACGCCATTCATATGGAGTCGCGCCGAGCGCGAATCGGAGCGACCCATCCACGCCCCCACCACCAGGTCGGTGGTATACCCGATAAACCAGGCATCGGTGTAGCGTTCTGTCGTCCCGGACTTGCCGGCCACGGGGATGGCGAGCTGGTACGTCGACGGCACTGCGCCCTTGAGGATCCCGGTCAGGGTCGCCGCCACCGTCGGGGAGATGGCCGGTGTCAGCTGGTGGCCGCTGCCGTCATCGACCGTCTTGCCGTGGCTGTCGGTGACCTTGACGATCGACCAGGGACGTAGGCGACGACCGCCGTTGCCAAAGGCCCCGAATGCGGCGACATGGTCGATCATCCGCAGCTCGTTGGTGCCAAGGGTGGCGCTGAGCCCGGTCGACTTCAGGTCCTGTGGGGGGATGCCAAGGTTCTGGGCGGTGGCGAAGACGCGGGCCGCTCCCAGCGCCTCGAAGAGGTGGACCGACGAGATGTTGCGGGACTGCTGCAGCGATGTCGACAGGGTGATGTTTCCCATCTGCTTGTTGTCGAAGTCGTGGGGATGGTAGGTGGGGTCGCTGGGAAAGTTGGGATTGCCGTCCTCCAGCATAGTGGTGGGCGTGTAGCCCGAGCCCAGCGCGGTGGCGTAGGTGTAGGGCTTGAAGCTCGAGCCCACCTGTCGCGGCTCGTCAACCGTCATGTTGCGAGCGCCGTTGATGGCCGGGTCGTTGTAGTCGCGGCTGCCAACCATGGCCAGGATCGCGCCGGTCTGCGGCGCGATCACCAGGGCCGCCCCGTTGTTCGGTCCAGAGGCCGGCTGGCCGTCCGCGTCGCTGGGGATCGACCGGGTCGTCCTGGCGACGGCCGCGACCTCATCCTGGACGGCGGTCAGCGCCAGCTGCTGCGCTCGGAGCGAGAGGGTGGTGACGACGGTCAGACCGCCGCGGGCGACGACCTCGTCACCCAGCCGCTGGCGAAGCTGGTCGAGGACGTAGTCGACGAAGTGCGGGGCGGCGCTGACCCGTCCGGCTTGGGGGCGCGGCGGGGCAGATCCGATCTCGCCACCGATGTCGATGGAGTAGGCCACGTCGGCGGTGGACTGCGACACCTTCCCGGTCGCGACCATGGCGTCAAGGACGATGCGCTGCCGCGCGCGGGCGGCGGCCAACCCCGCGGGGGTTGAGGTGTCGTAACGCGCCGGGCTCTGCGGAAGGCCGGCCAGGAAGGCCGCCTCCGCCAGGGTCAGCTCGGTGGCCGGACGCTGGAAATACGTCTCCGCCGCGGCCTCGATGCCATAGGCTGAGCGCCCGTAATAGATGGAGTTGAGGTACAGGGCAAGGATCTGCTGCTTGGAGTAGCGGTCCTCGACCTGCGAGGCCAGGATTAGCTCCTTCACTTTCCAGTCGATGGACGGTGCGCTGGCGGCGTCGGGCGGAAGCACGCTGTTCTTGACCACCTGCATGGTGATCGTGCTGGCGCCCTGGGTGGCCGAGCCATGGGTCAGGTCGTACATCGCCGCGCCGGCGATGCGTGGCAGGTCGAAGCCCTTGTGCGCGTAGAAGTCGCGGTCCTCAACGGCGATGGTCGCGTCCTGCAGCGACTGCGAAATACCGCTGAGAGGCACCACCGTCCGGTTCTCCCGGTACCGCTCCTCAATCAAGGTGGTGCCGTCGCCGGCATAGATACGCGTGACCTGCGAAAGGGAGGCGGTGCCGAGCTCGTACACCGATGGCAGGTCGGCGGTGTAGGACGACCATGCCATGTTCCCGCCCACCAGCGAGACCACCACCAGCACCGCCAGCGCGGCCAGGATGCGGCCCCAGCTCCAGCGCCGTCGACGGCCACGGAACACCCTCATTTCCCCACGCCCGGCGGCACCCGGTCGCGCTCCCTCATCGCCTCACTATTTAACAGTGGCTGGCAGCGCGTGCCGCCGGCCTCGGCGCCCGCCTACTTCAGGAAGAGGGTCTCAGCCGCCTTCTGGGCGCGGTCGACGAATGCGTTGGCCACGATCACCAGCGGAAGCAGCGACAGCACGCCGATCCCCAGCGCGGTTCCCAGCGCGGGGCCGACCCGCACCGGCTTGCCCGCCACCCCCTCGTCGCTGTACATGCTGCGGACGACCTTGAGGTAGTAGACCGCGCTGACGGCGCTGTTGATCAGCGCCACCAGGACAAGCCAGCTGTAGCCTGCCTGCACCGCCGCCAAGAAGACGAAGACCTTGGCGAAGAAGCCGACCAGCGGCGGGATCCCGGTGAGCGAGAGCATGCTCAATGCGAGCACCATGGCCACCGTCCCCGATCGCTTGCTGAAACCGGTCAGGGCCGATAGCTCGTCGCTACCGAGCGTGTCCTCGACGGCCTGCACCGCACCGAAGGCCGCCAGGTTGGTGAGCCCATAGACCAGGATGTAGAACAGCACCACGGCGAGGCCGAGGGTGGCGGTGCTGGGGTTGGCCATGGCGACGAGGCCCATCACGATGTAGCCGGCGTGAGCAATCGAGCTGTAGCCGAGCAGCCGCTTGACGCTGGTCTGGCTGAGGGCCGTGATGTTGCCCACGGTCATCGTCACGGCGGCCGCCACCGCCAGGTAGATCTGCCATTGATGGCTCATGGGCAGGAGCGCTGTGCCCAGGATCCGGATCAGAAGGCCGTACCCGGCGGCCTTGGAGGCCGTCGAGACGAAGGCCGTTACCGGGGTGGGAGCGCCCTGGTACACGTCGGGGATCCACTGGTGGAACGGGACCAGGCCGATCTTGAAGGAGAGCCCGCCGACAACAAGGATCGTGGCCAGCGCCAGCGCCGGCGAGTTGGCGCCACCGGCGGCCACCGCCTGTGCAACGGCGACCAGGTCGGTGCGACCGGTGAGCCCGTAGAGGATGGCCAGGCCGTACAGCAGCACGGCCGAGCTGGCGGCGCCAACCACCAGGTACTTGAAGCCGGCCTCCGAGGAGAGACGGTCGGCCTTGTTGAACGCGACCAGCACGTACAGCGAGATCGACAGAGTCTCGAGCGCGACATAGGCCTCGATCATCTCGCGGGCCGAGGCCATGAACATGCCGCCGACGGTGGCGATCAGCACCAGGCCGAGGAATTCCGACTGGTGCGGCTTCAGGCGCTCCGAGTAGCGATAGCTCATCAGCACGGTGACGATGGCGAAGACCACCAGGATCGCCTTGACGTAGATCGCATACCGGTCGACGACGAACGCGCCCGCCAGCGGGTCGACCGGGGTGCCCGTCCTGCCAACCAGGTAGTAGAGCGCGCCCAGGGCGCCGAGGCAGCCCACCAGCCCCACCCCGGCCGAGAAGAGCCGGGTGATGTCGCTGGAATGGCGGTCCTCGTGCCCACCCTCCAGCACCAGTCCGCCGATGACCACCACCAGGGCGGCCCCCAGGAGGACCATCTCGGGCAGGAAGTAGACGAGGCTGGCGAAGGTCACGGGCCGCCCAGGTTCGCCGGCACCGAGCCGCCCGCGGTGAGACCGGCCACGCCGTAGTTGATCAGCTGCGTAAGGAGCTTGGGTGCCACCCCCACCAGGAGGATGATGCCGAGCATCCCCACCATGTAGCCCAGCTCAACCGGGCCCGGGTCCTTGAGCTTGGCCCACGCCTCCTTGAGGCTGCCGAAGAACACCCGCTCCAGCATCCAGAGCAGGTAGGCCGCCGAAAGCACCACGCCGAAGACAGCCAGGAAGGTCCCGATCTTGTGCACCCCGAAGCTGCCGATGAAGATCTCGAACTCGGCGATGAACCCGGCGAAGCCCGGTAAGCCGGCGGAGGCAAAGGCGGCGATCACCCACGCGGCCGCCAGGTACGGCATTCGCTGGGCCAGGCCGCCCATCTCGCGGATGGAGCGCGTGTGGGTGCGGTCGTATACCAACCCCACCAGAAGGAAGAGCGCTCCAGTGATCAGGCCGTGGGCGAAGAGCTGCAGGACGGCGCCGTTGAGCGCCACCGAAGTCAGCGCCGAGACGCCCAGCAGGACGAAGCCCATGTGAGCCACCGAGCTGTAGGCCACCAGCCGCTTCATATCGTCTTGGACCAGGGCCGCCACTGACCCCCAGATGATGCCCACCACGGCGAACATCAGGATCGCGATGCTGAACTGCTTGGTCTGCGCCTGGAACAGGCCCACGCAGATCCGGATGATGCCGTAGCCACCCATCTTCAAAAGGATCCCCGCCAGCAGCACTGACACCGCGGTGGGCGCCTCGACGTGGGCATCCGGCAGCCAGGTGTGAAGCGGGAACGCCGGCAGCTTGATGATGAAGCAGAGGAAGAACAGCCAGAACAGCGTCGCCGCCAGCTCGGGCGCCAGCTTGGCCTGCCCCAGCGCCTGCATGTCGAAGCTGCCGGTTCCGGCCTTGAAGTACAGGATCAGGATCGCCAGCAACAGGATCGCCGAGGCCGCGATGGTGAAGAGCAGGAACTTCCAGGCGGCGTAGACCCGACGCTTCCCGCCCCAAATGAGGATTAGCAGGAACATCGGGATCAGCTCGATCTCCCAGAAGACGAAGAACAGGAAGAGATCCATCGCCGTGAACACGCCTGTGACCCCGATGTCGAGGACCAGGATCAGGAAGAAGTACTCCTTGACGCGCACCTTGAGGTTCAAGGAGGCCAACACCGCGACGAAGAAGAGGATGGTCGACAGCAGCACCAGCGGCAGGCTGATTCCGTCGACGCCGATGTGGTAATGCGCGCCGAAGGCGCCGATCCAGGTGTAGTTCTCCTCGAACTTGAAGCCACCGGAGTAGGCGATGCCCAGCTCGGTGAAGGTGCTGACGGTGGCGAAGAGGGCGGCGGCCATCGGGATCCCGGTGAAGACCAGGGCGGCGTTCTTGATGCGGCCCTGGTCGGCCTCGGTCTTGCCCGGCAGGAACAGCACCAGCAGCGCCCCCAGCAGCGGCAGCCAGACGATGATCGAAAGCAGGATCTGAGGGCTGCTGGCCGACCCTGTCCCTGATGGAGCCGGGCTGGCCGGCAGCGTCGGGATGGCGGCGGCGACCTGGGCGGCGAGGCTCACCAGCGTCATTTGGCGAAGCCCGCGATGGCGGCGAGGTTGCCACCGGAACCGAAGATCAGGGCCAGCACCGCGATCACGATCACGCCGGCGAAGAGGCCGACGGCGTACCCCTGGACACGGCCGGTCTGGAGCCGGCGCAGGTAGAGGGCCACCAACTGATAGCCATCGGCCAGCCCGTCGACGAAGCCGTCGATGATGTGCTGGTCAAACCATTCGGCGGCACGCCCGATGTACAGCCCCAGGGCGACAAACATGTGCTCGTAGATCTCGTCGAAGTAGCCCTTGTTGTGGGCCCAGTCGTAGACCAGGGCGTAGCGACGGGTGAGGGTCGCCGCCGACAGCCGCTGGAAGCGCGGCCAGTAGAACACCGCCGCCACCACCACGCCCAGCACTGCCGACCCCAATGAGGCGGTGATGGCGATGGCGTTGGCCGTCTCGGGCTCGGGCTTGGCGCCGAAGAAGATGAAGTTGGAGAAGCCCTCCTTGACAAAGGGCGCCCCCCAGAACCCGGCGAACGTTGCCAGCACCGCCAGGATCACGAGTGGCAGAAGGATGATGCCGTTCGACTCGTGCACGCGTTTGGGGTCGAAGGCACGGCGCTTGGCAGTCTGCCCGGTGAAGACCACGAACCACAGCCGGAACATGTAGAGCGCCGAGAAGAAGGTGATCAGGATGGCGATGACGATGAAGGCGGGGTTCTTGAGCTCGAATACCGCGGACATGATGGCGTCCTTGGACCAGAACCCGGCGAACGGGAAGATCCCGGCGGCGGCAAGACAGCCCACCAGCATGGTGCCGGCGGTCCAGCGCATCCGCCGCCCTAGCCCGCCCATCTCCCAGATGTCCTGGGTGTGCATCACGTGGATGACGGAGCCGGCGCCGAGGAAGAGGAGGGCCTTGAACCAGGCGTGCGTGAAGAGGTGGAAGACGCCGGCGCTATAGGCGCCCACGCCGAGGCCGAACATCATCAGGCCGAGGTGGCTGATGGTTGAGTAGGCGACGATGCGTTTGATGTCATCCTGGGCGACCGCCCAAATCGCGGCCATCACGCTGGTCAGGGCGCCGAGGGTGGCGATCACCGCCAGCGCCCCGGGGCTGGCCGAGAAGAGGTCATAGGCGCGCGCCACCAGATAGACGCCGGCGGCGACCATGGTGGCGGCATGGATCAGGGCTGAAATCGGGGTGGGGCCCTCCATGGCGTCGGGCAGCCAGACGTGGAGCGGGAACTGGGCCGACTTGCCGACCGCGCCGCTGAACACCAGCAGGGACATCACGAACAGGCCGCCGACGCTCACCAGCCCGGCGGTATACATGTGGTGCGAGCTGAGGGCGAAGAAGTCGAGCTCGTGGAAGCGGAAAAAGATGTAGCCGATGCCGACCAGGAAGGGGAAGTCGCCGAGCCTGGTGACGATGAACGCCTTCTTCGCCGCCGCCGCCGCCGACGGGCGCTTAAAGTAGTGCCCGATCAGCAGGTACGAGCAGACGCCCACCAGCTCCCAGCCGACATAGGTCTGGAAGAAGTTGGGACTGAGGACCAGCAGCAGCATCGAGAAGGTGAACAGGGAGATGAAGGCGAAGTAGCGGACATAGCCTTCCTCGCCGCGCATGTACTCCAGTGAGTAGAACTGGATCAGGGCGCTAACGCTGCAGACGACCACCACCATCATCGCGGCCAGCGGGTCGGCGAGGATGCCGAAGGAGAGGTGGAAGTCGCCGAAGTTGATGAAGTCCCCGAAGAGCCCGAGCGGGTACTGGAGGTGCTGCGGCTTGGCCAGCTCGGCGACGAGGACCCAGATCGAGACGGCGTCAGCGCCCAGCGCTGCCAGTATCCCGATCCAGGCAGAGGTGCGCTTGTTCTCGTAGGTGATGCCCAGCATCACCAGGAATGCCGCCAGCGGCAACAGCAGGATCAGCCACATGTAGCCGAAGCCGTGCTGCAGGAAGTCCGCCATCAGTCCGGCAGCCTCGTGATTGCGTTCACCGCCGTCACCACTTCATCAAGTCGATCTCGTCGACCCAGACGGTCGCCCGCTGCCGGTAGATGACCAGCAGGATGGCGATCGCCACCGCGACCTCACCGGCGGCGATGGCGATGATGAAGAGCGCGAACGCCTGCCCCGCCAGCGGCTGCACCTCGTTGTAGCCGAAGCGCGCGAAGGCCGCGAGCGCGAGGCTGACGGAGTTGAACATGATCTCCACGCTGATCAGCAGGCTGATGGCGTTGCGCTTGCTGAGCAGGCCGTAGACCCCGATGGCGAACAGACCGGCGCTGACGACGAGAAAGTGGCCGAGCCCGATATACGTCATTTGGTGTCCGATCCCTCGTGACGAGCCAGCACCACGGCTCCGATCAGTGCCACCACCAGGAGCACCGAGATCAGCTCGAAGGGCAACGCGTAGTGGTTGACCAGCTCGTTGCCGAGCTTGGCCGTGGTCCCCGCCAGGCCGGGCCAATCACCGAACTTCCATGACGCCGGGACCAGCACCGCGACCAGGAGGAGGAAGATGCCCCCGCCAACCAGCGCCGCCCAGGGACGGTCGTTGCTGTCCGGCGCGCTGGTGTCCGACATCGAGCGGCGGGTGAACATGATCGCGAAGACGATCAGCACGGGGATGGCGCCGGCGTAGATCAGCAGCTGGGCGACCCACAGGAAGTCGGCGCTCAGCATCAGGTAGAGCCAGGCGACCATGAAGAAGCAGGCAATCAGGGCAACCGCGGAGCGGACGATGTTGCGCAGCATCACCACCGCCAGCGCCGAGACCAGGGTCGCGCCGGCTACGACGTAGAAGGCGATCGCGAAGAGGACGCCGCTGCTCACGGCGCCATTGCTCCCCTACCCCGGCTCACGGCTCAGGCTTGTCCTCGGCCGGTGACTCCGGCTCGGTGTCCTTGAGCGGCCCGGGCGCCGACTCCGGTCCCGCCGGCTCCGCGGGGGCGGGCAGGGCCGGCTCGTCGGGAACCTCGGGCTTCTCCGGTGCCGCCGCCGCTTCGGCGGCCGGCTTCTCGGCGGCAGTTGCCTCGGGCTGCTCCGAAGACGCAGGCGCAGCCTCCTCCGGCTTCTCGGCCTCATCGCCCGGGGCCCTCTCGGACGTCGCAGCCGGCTTTTCCGCAGCGGGCTTCTCCGAGGACGCAGGCGCAGCCTCGGCCGGTTTCTCGGCGGCAGGCACTTCGCCCTTCTCAGCCGCCGGCGCTTCGGCCTTCGGCGCGCCCGCATCAGCCTCGGGCTTAGCGGTTGCCGTCGCGGTGGCTACGGCACCGCCAGCCGCGACCGCCTTGGGCTTAGACGGAAGCGGCTTGGGGCCAACCAGCTGGTCCATCTCGTAGATCAGCAGCCGCCGGTCGTGGGTGGCCAGCTCGAAGTCCGGGCCGAGGTGCACGGCCTTGGGGTCGGTCGGGCACACCTCCTCGCAGAGGCCGCAGTAGTAGCAGATGCCGAGGTCGACGGCGAAACGGTCGACCACCACCTTGCGGGTGCCGGGGTCCTTGTGCTCCTCCATCTTGATCGCGATCACCGGGCACACCCGCTCGCACTGGGTGCAGCCGATGCAGACGTCCTGGTGGAAGATGTGCCGGCCGCGGAACCGGTATCCCATCGCCGGCGCCTCGTCCGGGTACTGGACGGTTAGCTTGCGCTGGAAGACGTGGCGCATGCTCACGGCCGCGCTGCGGAGGATCCCGACGCCTGGGAATACCCGGCTCTGCTTGACGCTCATTCCCCGCTCCCCTTCCCCATTTCTCTCATAGGTAGTAGTTGCCGAAGCCGAGGGCCTCGACGGCCCCCAGGAACAGGTTGACGAAGGCGGCCGGCGTCAGGAACTTCCAGCCAAAGCTGAGGAACTGGTCGATGCGGAACCGCGGCAGCGACGCCCGGGCCAGGATCAGGAGGAAGAACATCGCGTAGGTCTTGAGCAGGAACCACAGGATCGGGAAGTCGAGGATGTGGCCTGGGATCGGCGTTTGCCATCCTCCCAGGAAGAAGCTGGTGAACACCGCCGCCAGCGTCCACGTGGTGCCGATCTCCGCCAGCGTGAACAGCCCGAACATGATCCCGGAGTACTCCGTGTAGTAACCGACAACCAGCTCCGACTCGGCCTCCGGCAGGTCGAACGGGTGGACCGCGTTCTCGGCCATCGCGGCGACCACGAAGATGACGGCGCCGATGAGCTGAGGCCAAAGGAACCAGTGCAGGATGTCGGGCTGCAGCTCAACGATGCGGTTGAGGCTTAGGGTGCCGCTGAGGAGGATGATGCCTAGGACCGAAAGGGTCAGCGGCACCTCGAAGGCGAGCAGTTGGGCAACCGCCCGCATGCCGCCCATCATGGCGTACTTGTTGTTGGAGCTCCAACCGGCCATGAACAGCGACGGGAAGGTGAGTGAGGTGATGGCGAAGAGATAGAGGACGCCGACGTTGACGTCGGCCACCGCCCCACCGCGGCTGAAGGGGATCACCAGGTAGGTCATCACAAAAGGGAAGACGGCGATGACAGGGGTGACGATGAAGAGCAGCCGGTCCGCGCTGCGCGGAACCATCGCCTCCTTGAGGATCATCTTGATGGCGTCGGCCACGAACTGGAGCAGGCCCTGCGGGCCGACCCGGTTGGGACCGTAGCGGTCGGCGATGAACGCCAGCTCGCGGCGGAAGGCCCATGTCATGAGGCCGCCGTTTGCCAGCGCGAAGTTGGCCACCAGGAAGACCGCGATGAAGGTCAGCAGCCCGTCGAGCCAGATGCCGCGGATCCCGGCGCCGTAGAGGCTCTGGCGCAGCCAGCTGCCGACGGCGCCGACGTCGTCAAACGCGATCAACGATCGACCTCACCCATGTTGATGTCGATGGAGCCGAAGATCACGATCAGGTCGGCAAGCTTCCAGCCGCGGACCATGCTCGGCAGCGCGGTCAGGTTGATAAACGAGGGCGAGCGCAGCTTGGCCCGGTAGGGCTCGAGGCCGCCATCGCTTTTGAGGTAGAAGCCAAGCGCGCCCTTGGCGCCCTCGACCTGGGCGTAAGCATCGCCGGGGGCAGGCTTGAAGACCTTGGGCGCCTTGCCCAGGTTGCCCGGCTCGGTCTGCTCCAGCCGATCGATCGCCTGGAGGATGATCTTGCGCGACTGGACCATCTCCTCCATCCGTACCATGTACCGGTCGAAGCAATCGCCGTTCTCGCCGACAGGGATGTCGAAGTCGAGCTCGGAGTAGATCCCATACGGGTGCGCCTTGCGGACGTCGTACTTGACGCCACTGCCCCGAAGGGTGGGTCCGGTGACCGAGAAGGCCAGGGCGTTCTCTGGGCTCAGGGTGCCGATGCCGATGGTGCGCGCCCGAAAGATCTCGTTGGTGGTGAGAAGGTTGTGCCAGTCCTCGATGTGGCGCGGGAACCTTTCCATGATGTCCCGCACCTTGGCCGGCCAGAAGTCGGGACAGTCTTGGGAAACGCCCCCGGGGCGCATGTAGTTGTACATCATGCGGGCGCCGCTGAGGTCGTCGAGCAGGGTGAGGATTTCCTCCCGCCAGTTGAAGCCCCAGATGGAGGCGGTCGTCAGGACCCCGATGTCCTGGCCGAAGGAGCCGACGCCGATGAGGTGAGAGCTGAAGCGGCTCAGCTCCCCGGCGATCGTCCGCAGGCAGTTGCTGCGCTCGTTGACCTCGAGGCCGGCAAGCTTCTCGCACGACAGGCACCATCCCCAGTTGTTGAGCATCGCCGCGGTGTAGTCCATCCGGTCGGTGAGGGCGACATTGCCGACGTATGTCCGGCCCTCGAAGAGCTTCTCCATCGAGCGGTGCAGGTAGCCGAAGATCGTCTTGGCGTCAACCACCACCTCTCCATCGAGGGTGACGAAGAAGTGGAGCACGCCGTGGGTGCTGGGGTGGTGGGGGCCGAGGTTGAGCTGGACGAGGTCGGCGCGGAGCTCCTTCCGCAGGTGCTGCTCGAAGTCAAGGTTGACGCGACCCTTGAGGTGCTCGATGGGGATCGATTTGAGCTCGCTCACGACGCGCCCTCGCCACCGCCACCGCCCGCCGTCTCCTCCTCGGGATCGGCGTGAGCGGCGCCGAACAGCTTCGGATCGATGCCCTCGTTGAACTCGGGGGCGGCGCCGTAACCACTCCGCGGGCCCTCGGGAGTCTCGTCGTCGACGATCCCGTTCTGGCCGAGCTTGATCCGCATCTTCTCGGTTGGCTTGGGCGGGCGGCTGTGGGGGCGGATGAAGGACTGGGGTGTGGTGCCCATCGGGATCGGCTGGCCGATGCCACTGCCGTCGGTGGCTATCCGGGCCTCGGGCAGGGGGTTCTCGAGCGGCTCGCCGCCGTAGCCACGCAGGCCGGCAAGGTGCCACGGGATCTCGGCGTTGAGCGGTTCCCAGTCCTTGCGCAGCGGATGGCCGGGGAAGCCCTCCCACATCAGGATGCGCTTGAGCTCGGGGTGCCCCTTGAACCGGATACCCATCAGGTCCCAGATCTCGCGCTCCTGCTGGTTGGCGCCAGGGTAGATGGCAGTGATGCTGGGCACCACCGGCTCGTAGTTGGGGTCCGCAGGGGTGCCCTCGGCCCGCTCGTTCTTGGCGACGGTCACGCGAGCCAGCAGGTAGCCGGGGTAGGTCGGCTGGATCGTGTGCTGCGAGAGCGGCTTGACGCTGACCCAGTGATAGAGGAGCTCGAGGGTGTCGACATTGTCGACGGCGGTGATGGCGTCGAGCATGTCGAACCCGAGCTTGTCCTTGGCGAAACGGGCGAAGTCAGGTACCTGGCTGGGCTTGAGGTGGACAACAACGTTGTCCTTGTCGATGAAAGGCTCGATGCCCTGGCCGAACCCCACCGAGAGCTGTAGGACGAGCGCTTCCTGCGTCAAGTCTTCCTGCTCTTCTCTACTCGGCCGGCGGCTCGGTCTCGGCTGGCTCGGGCGCAGGCTTGGGCGGGGAGGCGTTGGCCGCCGGTGGCGGTGGCTTGGGGCCGCTGGCACCCTCCTCGAAGAACCGCCGGTAGAGCTTGGTGAAGACCTGCTCGGTCGCATTCCACGGGTGCGCGACCTTGTTGCCCGGGGGGATTGAGTAAATGTTCCGGCGCCCTCGGATGATGCTCTCCTGGCGCATTCGCTTCTGCAGCTCAAAGATCGAATGGGCCAACGCCTCCGGTCGCGGAGGGCAGCCGGGGAGGTAGATGTCCACCGGCAGGATCTGGTCGACGCCGTCGACCTGCGAGTATCCGCCGCTGAAGATGCCGCCGCTTACCGCGCAGTTGCCCATGGCGATGATGTACCTGGGCTCCGCCATCTGCTGGTAGAGCCGCAGCACCGCCGGCGCCATCTTCTTGGTCAGCGTGCCGCTGATGATCATGACGTCACTCTGCCGCGGTGACGGCCGCGCCACCTCCGCCCCGAAGCGGGCGATGTCGACCTTGGCGGCGATCATCGAGATGAACTCGATGAAGCAGCAGCACAGGCCGAAGGCGAAGGGCCACGCGCTGTTGCTCCGGCCCCAGTTGATCATCTTGTCCAGCGGTCCAACGATGATGTCGAAGGTGGAGCCGACGCTGTGGTGCTGGATCCCCGGCTCCAGCTCCTTGGTGATGATCTCGCCGGTCCCTTCGTCGCGGGTGATCACGGGTAGCTGCTGGTTCACTGCCACCTCAGTGCGCCACGGCGCCACGCGTATGCAAGCCCGGCCCCCAGGATGGCGATGAAGAGGACGATCTCGGCCAGCGCGTAGAGACCGACCTGCCTGAAGACGACGGCCCACGGGTACACGAACACCGCCTCGACATCGAAGATCACGAAGATCAGGGCGTACATGTAGTACTGGATGTGGTACTTGATCCAGGCGTCACCTATGGGCACCATTCCACTCTCGTAGGAATCGCTCGCCGTCTTACGCTGGTTTCGCGCGGTCTTCAGGACCTTGGTGAGGAGCAGCGCCAGAGCAACGATGCCGCCCGGCATGGCCGCCGCCACGATTGCAAAGAGAGCGATGTGTCCGAGACTGGGCTGCATCAGGACTCCTGAATCGGCTGAGGCGTGAACAACCATCGTTCCGCCAAAACGAGACCGATTATATCTACGAGACGGTCTCCGGCTCGTTCGGATTGACTTCCTCGGTGATCACGTCAAGGGTCACCACAAGGGCAGCCAGGACCAGGCCGGCGATCTTGAGGATGTTGTCCGGACCCGAGGACATGAAGCCCTCCGACATCCGGCCTATGAGCGTCAGGCTCATTCCCACGACCGCGATCAGGTAGACGCGGTGGCCCTTGATCACCGCATCCACGAAGAGCGCCAGCAGGAGGCACTCGAGGAACCCCGAAGCCAGGGTGACGACAAAGCTGTCCCGGATCGAGCTGAGGATGGTCAGCACCGAAGCGCCTCAGGCCGCGTTGCGGAGAATGCGTCCGCCACCGAGCACCTGCTCGCCCTGGTACAGCACCGCGGCCTGCCCTGGGGCGGCCGCCGTAAGCGGTGCCGCCGACTCGACCAGGGCCCGGTCGCCTTCCATCAACACCCGCACTGGGGCAGGCTCGGCCCCGTAGCGGACCCGGACGTCAGCGTCGAACACCTCCGCCGGCGCCTCGCCGGCGACGAAGCTGAGCTCCCCAACCTCGATGCGGTCGCGCCGCAGCGCCTCGCGCGGCCCCACCGTGACCACCCGGCGATCGGGATCGATGTCGATTACGAAGAGCGGTCCACTGATGCCGCGGGGGAGCGCACCCAGGCCCGACCGCTGCCCCACCGTGTAGTTCCAGACGCCGCCATGGCGGCCGAGGAGCTGACCATCGACGTGGGCGATGTCGCCGCCGGCGTCGGTGGTGCGGCCGGCGAGCAGGTCGCGGTAGTCACCAGAGGTCACAAAGCAGATCTCGACGCTGTCGGGCTTGTCCGCCGTGATCAGCCCCAGCTGCCGGGCCCGCTCGCGGACGTCGGCCTTGCGCCACCCGCCTAGCGGGAAGCTGGCCATCGCCAGCTCCGCCTGCGTCAACCCGTAGAGCACGTACGACTGGTCCTTGGTGGGATCGACCGCTTTGAGCAGCCGGTAGCCGCCCTCCCCCTGATCCACCCGCGCGTAATGGCCGGTGGCCAGCATGTTGGCGCCGATCCGGCGCGCCTTGCGCAGGAGAAGATCGAACTTCACTTCGTTGTTGCAGGAGATGCAGGGGTTGGGGGTCCGACCGGCGGCGTAGTCGGCGATGAACGGATCGATGACCCGGCGGCTGAACTCCTCCTGCACGTCGAGGACGTAGTAAGGGATGTCCAGCGCGGCGGCGACGCGTCGGGCGTCCTCGACGGCGTCCAGCGAGCAGCAGCCGTGGTGACGGTCCTGGTCGGCGGCGCCCTTGGGCCAGAGCTGCAGGGTGATGCCCGTGACGTCGTGCCCCTGCTCCTTGAGCAGCGCCGCTG
>JBARRR010000076.1:0-13691 GCA_049644325.1 Candidatus Dormiibacterota bacterium | reverse complement strand
ATCGGGTTTGAATGCGCCCGGCGGGGGGTCACCACCCACGGCCACGGTCGTCCCGCCAGTCGAGGGTGGGGCGGACGCGGCGCTGGACGGGCTGGCTGCCGCGCTGGCGGCGGCCGACGGGCTGGCGGCGGCGCTGGCGACCGGGCTGGGCGAGGCCTGGGCGATGATGCCGTTGCCGGCGTCAAACTCGACCTTGGCCAGGGCGCCGGTCACCGATGCGTTGGTGACCGTCTCATGGGTGTAGGGAAGGTGGTCGCTGAAGCCCAGCTCGATGTAGAGGACGTGGTGCCCGGTGGTGACGTTGTGGATGGTGAATGGCGTCACCGCCGTGTGGTAGATGCCGGCGACACCCTGAGGCACAACCTCGCCGGGGGCCGTGGGGGGCACGTCGAGGAACAGGTGGTAGTGGCCCTCGCCGAACAGGTGCTTGTTGGCTGCCTCGGCCGCCGGCACCACTTTGAAGTTGGACGAGGTCAGGTTGACGGTGACGTCGCTGTTGTTGACCGCCACCGAGCCGCCGGCTTTGGGGTCGGTGCTGAAGGAACCTACGGCGGCGTTGGGCAACTCGGTGGTGCAAGCCGCTAGCAGGACCGACAGAAGAACCAGCAGGGGGCGCTTGGGCAACCGCTTTCTCCCTAATTCAGCCGGGCGGCAACAGCCAAGTATTGTACCGATCGCCCGCGGGAACCCGTCCGCGGTGCTTCACCCAGTTCTTAGACTCCCCTCAGGCGTCTCTCACCGCAAGGGTGCATCCTCATACACGTGAGAGTTGCAGTCCCTGGAGTCCTGACGTGATCCCCGTGCGCCCCGGCAGAGGCACGCCGATTCCAAATCCCGGGCCGTTCCAGGGGCAGGGCCGCCTGGCAGCTTTCCCCTGGTGGATCCACGTGGTCGAGGTCCTCATCGTCGTCGGTCTTGTGGTCCTGTTGGTCGTAGTGCTGATGGTGGCCTTTCGCGGCCCGCGCCGGCTGGTGCCACCACCGGGCGCGATCACGGCGGCCGTTTCGCCCGCCCTCTCCGAGCTCGACCTCCGTTACGCCCGAGGTGAGATCGACCACGACGACTACCTCCAGCGCCGCGCCAACCTGCTCGGACAGGCCCAGACCAAGCCCCCGGCGGTGGCCGAACCTCCTCCGACGCCGGAGGGGCGGACCTAGTTCTCCGCTTACCCCCGACGAAAGGGCTCGAGCCTCGCTCGGGCCCTTTCTCATTGTCTGGGGCAGTTGTGCGGTGGACCGGTTGGCTCTAGTTGACCCTCTCGACGATCATCGCGATTCCCTGGCCGCCGCCGATGCACAGCGCCGCCAGGCCGGTGCTGACGTCCTTGTCCTCCATGGCATGGAGCAGGGTGGTCAGTATGCGGGCGCCGCTGGCGCCGATGGGGTGCCCGATGGCGATCGCGCCGCCCCGGATGTTGACCTTGTCCTCGTCGAGGGCGAGGTCGCGAACCACCGCCACCGACTGGGCCGCGAAGGCTTCGTTGAGCTCGAAAAGGTCGATGTCGGAGATCTCCATCCCCGCCTTCTTCAGGGCGGCGCGGGTTGCCGGCGCGGGGCCGATGCCCATGATTCGGGGCGCCACTCCAACGGAGGCGTAGGCCCTTATCCGGGCGACGGGCTTCCAGCCCTCCTTCTCGGCACGTGAGGCGCTGGCCACCACCGTGGCGGCGGCGCCGTCGTTGATGCCCGACGAGTTGCCGGCGGTGACGCCGCCCTCCTTGTCAAAGGCGGGGCGCAGCGCGGCCAGCTTCTCGAGCGTGGTGTCGGGGCGCGGGTGCTCGTCGGTGTCGACGACGACGTCACCCTTCTTGTTCTTGACCGTGATGGGTACGATCTCGCGCTTGAACGCGCCCGAGGAGAGGGCCTCGCCGGCCTTCTGCTGCGAGCGGACCGAGAACTCGTCCTGGTCCTGCCGCGACACCTCGAAGTCCTTGGCCACGTTCTCGGCGGTGATGCCCATGTGGCAATGGTCGAAGGCGTCGGTGAGTCCGCCCAGGATCATCTCGTCGACCAGCTCGGCGTTGCCCATGCGGTACCCCTGGCGTGCCTTCGGCAGGATGTATGGCGCTCGCGTCATGCTCTCCAGGCCGCCCGCCACCAGCACCTCGGCGTCGCCGGCCTTGATCGCCTGGGCCGCCAGCGCCACGGTCTTGAGGCCAGACCCGCAGACCTTATTGACGGTGGTCGCGGGGACCCCCTCGGGTACGCCCGCATAGATCGAGGCCTGCCGCGCCGGGTTCATGCCCTGGCCGGCGCTGAGGACGTTGCCCATCAGGACCTCGTCGAGCTGCTCGGCGGGGACACCGGCGCGCTTCAACGCCTCGGCGATCACGGTCTGGCCCAGCTCCACGGCTGAGACGTCGGTGAAGGCGCCGTTGAACGTACCCACCGGGGTGCGGACGGCGCTGAGGATGACTGCTTCTTCCAACTGAACTCTCCTGCTTGGTGGCCTTGACTGTGAGAACCCGAGGGGAATCGAGTTTAGTCCGGCCGTCGTGGCCCCGGGGTCACCAACCCGGGATCAAACCGGTGCCCAGGTCCACCTCGCTGCCGTCAGGCTGCACTATCACGACCGAGTCCAGGGCGCTCTGGGACTGGGGACAGTTGCGACCGGTGAGGTCCTGGCAGGGGACCAGCTGGGGGCCCCGTTGCGCCAAAGCGATGGCGAACCCCTGGCCGCCCGGCTCCATGGTGCCGGCGGCGAGGTAGTCGGGGCCGCCGTACCTCCAGGTCTGCACGGGATCGCTGATGCCGCGGACCTCGTAGGTGGGGATGTCCTGGGGTCCGTGGAATACCATCAGCCGCTTGCCGTCCCCGCTGAAGGCCAGGACCTCGCCCCCGGCGAACTCGGCCACCGTCGTCCCGTCGACGGTTCGCTGGACCACCGTGGAGGAAACTCCTCCCGCTCCCATTGCCGCGTTGGCGGCGGTGAGGGTGGCGTCAGCGCTGGTGACAACGCTCAGGTACTCCCCGGAGGCAAGCGCCTCGTGATGCAGGAGCCGGCCGTCCGACAGCCGGTATAGCCACCACTGGCTCCGGGACAGGCCGACGCCGTATGTCACCAGCACCCGGTCGCGGCCGGGGGCGCAGGTGCTGACGTCGTAGGCCACGTTGCCGCCAGGCGCGGCGGTGAAGCGGACAAGGTCCCTGGGCTGCTTCCCCGGCTCGACCAGCCAGAGGACCGGCGTCACCAGCCCGCTGGCGGCGTTGGTCTCATAGCGGATACCGCAGAGGTGGCGGTTGTCGTCTCCCCAGTCGGCGGTGGAACTGCCGGCCCCGACGGTGCCGATCAGTCCCCCCGCCTGGTCATAGACGGTGTCGTCCACGCGGATCCGCGAACCGTCCGGAGAGGCCTTGATGCCATTGAGGATGGTGCCCTGGTTGTAGATCCTGGGCCCGACCGCATCGGGTAGCTTGACCGTGCCCACCACGCGCCCGTCCCACCCGATCGCCTGCAGCCACGACGGCCGCTCGGGGTAGGCGACGTAGACCACTGGCAACCCCGCCGGGGGAGCACCGTGGTCCCGGATCGCGTTGTCGGTGCCACCGATTACTACGGCCCCGGAAGGGCTTGGAGTTTGCATCGTCGCGGTTGGCGTCGACGGAGACGGGTGCCGGACCTCGTAGATCGCCACCCCTATCACCGCGGCCGCGGCGACGGCCAGGATGCCGACGAAGGCCGCCACCCTGAGGCCCTGCCTGGCTGGTCGATCGCGCAGGCTGCTCATCCGGTAGGCCCGAATATAGGCCGTGGGTCGCGCCGGCGTTCTGTTTACTTAGGGGATGACCGAGGACCGGTTCGTTGACATCGCCGCGGAGCTGGCGGAGAAGTTCGCCGAATCGTCGGCAGACCATGACCGCACCGGCGGGGTGCCGCACGAGAACCTCGAGCTCGCCCGCCGCCGCGGGGCACCCGCGTTGACCGTGGCCACGGAGTTCGGTGGCATGGGAGCCAACCTGCTCGAGTTTGCCCGCTACCAGGAGCGCCTGGCGCGCGGCGACGGTGCCACCGCCCTCATCCTGGCGATGCACCACATGCTGATCGGGGGCGAGGGTGAGTCAGGCCTGTGGACCCAGGCCAGCTTCGAGGCCGTGTGCCGCGCCGCGGTGCAGCAGGGCGCCCTGGTCAACGCCGCGGCCACCGAGCCCGGCAGAGGCACCCCCTCCCAGGGCGGACTACCCGGGACCACGGCCACGCCGGCCGGGGGCGTCGACGCGGCAGACCCGGCACCCGACAGCCAGTGGACGATCAACGGCGTCAAGGCCTACACCACCGGCGCGCCGGAGCTCGGTTTCCTGCGCGTCGCCGCCCGCGTCGACCCACCCGCCGGGGAGCCATACGGAGCCAGGTTCCTGGTCCAGCTGCCGTCACCAGGGGTCCGCCTTGTCGAGCCCGAATGGGATCCGATCGGGCTCAAGGCCGCCGCCAACCAGGACGTCCACTTCGCGGATGCCCCGGCCCTCTTTTTGTACCGCGAGGACCGCCGCGGCTGCGAAGGCAACACCTGGTTCCAGGTCGCCATCGCGGCGACCTACCTTGGCATCGGGCAGGCCGCCTACGAGGCCGGTCGGGACTACGCCCACCGCCGCCAGGTGGGCGCGGGCGACCGCGTCGTCACCGACCTGGAGTCGGTCAGGGTGCGCCTGGGTCGCACCCGGGGCGCCCTGATGGTGGCGCGCCGCAACCTCTTCGCCACCGCCGCCGAGTGGGCCGAGCTGCCGCCGGCGCGCCGGGAGGAGCTGGTCAGCGCGGTGGCCCTGGCCAAGGTCGCCGCCGTCAACGCCTCGGCCGCCGCGGCCGACGAGTCCCTCCGTCTCGCCGGCGCAGCCGGCCTTGACCGCCGGCTGCCACTGGAGCGATACGTCCGCGAGACCCGGGCCGGCCTGGCGCACCCACCGGTCGACGATGTTGCCTACATCGCGCTTGCGGCCGAGGACCTGGACCACCACCCGTGAGCCTGGCCGCAACCATCGTGGCGGTTGTCCTCGGCCTGGCGATCCTCGCCGTGGTGGTCGTGATCGCCGAGAAGCGGCGCTAGACCAGGTTGACGGGGTCGAGGAGCTTCTCGCGCTCCGCGGGGGGGACCGCGACCTGCTCCTCCATCATCGCGATCAGCTTCTTCCGTCCCTTGGGGGTGCCGATCAGGACGGCGCCGGCGAGCCGTCCCTTGAAGAAGAACAGGGCCCGGTAGAGCCGGTTCTCGATGTCCAGCTTGGTGACCTTCTCCAGCTCCACGCCGGTGTCGGGGGTGATTCCCATGACCGCGAGGTTGGAGTCGAACATGGTGGTGGTGTAGGTGGGGACGTCGCGGTGGGCGACGTGGCCGCCGAGCATGTTCTGGGCGATCACCTTGCCGTGGGCCTCGGCGTTGTCCCACGTCCCCATCTGGTTCTTGCGTCCATCGAGCAGCAGGTCGGTGAAGCGGGCGATATCGCCGCCGGAGTAGATGCCCTTGATGTTGGTCTCGAGGTACTCGTCGACAACGATGCCGTTGTCGTGCTCGATGCCGGTGTCCTCGATCCACTCCTCGTACATCTTCAAGCCCAGCCCGTAACCGAGGAGGTCGGCGCTGATGTCGCGGTCGGTGTTGGTGTGCACGCCGATGTGGCCATTCTGGGCGTCGACACCGGCGACCTCGGTGTTGTAGAGCATCTCGACCCCCGCCTCTTTGGCCAGGAAGTCGACCATCCTGGCGCCGTCCTCGTCGAGGATGTAGCGAAGGAACCAGGGTCCCCGCATGATCCAGTAGGTGTCCAGGCCTCGATGGCGGAAGCCCTCGGCCAGCTCGTAGGCGATGAAGCTGCCGCCGACCGCGACGGCGGCCGTGGAGTGCACTATCTTCTCGTTGAGGGCGTCGGTGTCGTCAAGGGTCTGGAAGCCATAGATCTTGTCGCGCACGGTGTCGGCGCCGGGCGCGGGGTAGGGGTTGGGGCGACCCCCGGTGCAGATCATGAGGGCGTCGAAGGGACGGTCGGAGCCGTCGTCGAAGTGGACGGTCTTGCCGTCGACGTCGAGGGACGTGGCGAATCGTTCCAGCTCGAGCTCGATGCCGCGTTCCTTGTGCTGCTCGACGGTGCGCAGGATCACGCGTTCCCGGGGGATGCCGGCCTTGAGGTAGCGGGGCAGCGACACGCGGTTGTACAGGGGGTATTTTTCCTGGCCCACGAGTAGGACCTCGGAATCGGGGGCCTCCTGCTTGAGGATCTCGGCCGCTGTCGTCCCCGCAATCCCGTTCCCTACGATGATGAAGCGCTGCGGCATCCCGCGTAGTCTACGGCGGCGGCACGGGCGACGTCGCCATCTCAGCCGCAGTTCTCGCAGCGGCGACCGCGGTGGGCTGTTTCCCTCGTTGCGTTGCTTCTCGCAGGACGCTTGTGTGACAGCGGACCCGTACCAAATGCGAGGGGGGTTCCCATTTGTGATCTGGCTGTTACACTGCGCCATGTGAACGCGCAGGGACAGAACACCGAAGGCGCCGAGACCGTCGTCGTCATGGTGGTCGAGGACGACCCCGACATCGCGACGGTGTTGGAGAGCTTCTGCAACCAGCTGGGCTACAAGCCCGTCCTCGTGGGCAACGGCCAGGAGGCCATCGAGCAGTTCCGGGAGGAGCGGCCGTCGATGATGCTGCTGGACCTGATGCTGCCGGGCATCTCCGGCTTCGAGGTCTGCCGGGCGATCCGGAGCTTCGACCCGGTGACGCCGATCATCATCATCAGCGCTCGCGGCGACACCGCGGACCTGGTGGTGGCGCTCGACCGTGGCGCCGACGACTACCTGATCAAACCCTTCAAGCTGCGCGAGCTGGAGGCGCGCATGGCGACCCAGCTACGCCGCTCGGAGCTGACCAAGCGGCACAGCGGCGGCGCCCTGGTCAACCAGCCGATGGCCTTCGGCGACCTGATCATCGACAGCGCCGAGCACCGCGTCACCCTCGACATGGAGTCGATAAGCCTCAGCCCCCTGGAGTACCGGCTGCTGGAGTACTTCGCCACCCACGCCGGCCAGGTGATCAGCCGGGAGCGCCTACTCCAGGATGTCTGGCGCTACGTCGGCGAGGTCGAGACCCGCACCGTCGACACTCATGTCGGCCGGCTGCGAAAGAAGATCGAGCAGGACGTCAAGCAGCCCCAGCACATCGTGTCGGTACCCGGCTTCGGGTATCGATTCGAACGCCGCTTCCGCGGCGAGGTCCCGGCAGCCGCCCTACCCTAGGTTTTCGGGTAGAGAGTGGGCTGCCGCCCTACCTGAGCCAGGTAGGGCGGTGGCCAGGGCCTACCTCGGGGTCGTTGTAGGAGCGCCCCGAGTCGCCGGGATTGCGGGAGTCGGCCCCGAAGAACCAGGCCCCCAGCTCGAAGGCCACGAGGATCGCGCCTCCGCCGAGAACGAACATTACGGTTTCCATGACCCCACTCTGCGCTCCCTGATTGAACTCAACAAGTGGCAGAAAAGACAATATGTGCTAAATTACTGCCATGCACACTGTGGCCGTGATCGCCGGTGAAAATGTCAGTCCTTTCGAGCTGTCGATAGCCGCCGAGGTCTTCGGCATCGAACGCCCGGAGTTTGGCGTTCCCTGGTATCGGTTCATCGTCTGCGCCGTCGGTCAGTCGCCGATCCAGACGGACAGCGGCTTTACGATCAACACCTCGCACACCCTGATACACCTGGACGAGGCCGACACCATCATCGTTCCCAGCTGGGACCCGGTCGAGCAGCCGCTCCCCGAGGAAATGCTCGCCGGATTGCGCCGGGCCGCCGATCGGGGCGCCCGGATGGTCTCCTTCTGCACCGGGGCCTTCGCCCTGGCCGCCGCCGGCATCCTCGACGGCCACCGGGTGACGACCCACTGGATGTGGGCCAAGCAGATGCAGGAGATGTACCCCGACGTGACTGTCGACCCGGGCGTGCTCTACATCGATGACGGGCAGGTGTTCACCTCGGCCGGTACCGCCGCCGGGATCGACCTCTCCCTGTACCTGGTGCGCCGGGACTACGGCGCCGAGGTCGCCAACATGCTGGCCCGACGGATGGTGGTGCCGCCCCACCGTGACGGCGGCCAGGCCCAGTACGTCAACACACCGCTGCCCGCCTTCCCTGACACGGATCCCTTCGCCGCGACGCTCTTATGGATGGAGGAGCACCTCGACCAGGAGCTGACGGTCGACGCGATGGCGGCCCAGGCCAACATGAGCCCGCGTACCTTCGCCCGCCGCTTCCGCGACGTGACCGGGACCACGCCGCACCAGTGGCTGATGCGGCAGCGGGTACTGATGGCACAGCGCCTCCTCGAGACCACAGACGATTCGGTCGAGCGCATCGCCGACCAGAGCGGCTTCCCATCGGCGGCGATGCTCCGCATCCACTTCCAGAAGGTGCTGCGGACGTCGCCCCTGGCCTACCGGCGGGCCTTCGACTGCCAGAAGGCCTGCGAGTCAGACCAGGTCGCCGTCGCCTCCTAGGTCCTAGCCGGCGTATTCCTCGACGAACGCCGCCGCGGTTTTGATCCCGCCCTCGAACTGGGCGATGTCCATCTTCTCGTTGGGCGAGTGGAGTCGGTCATCGGGCAGTCCGAAACCGCTGGCCACCAGCTCAACGCCCAGGGCTGATTGGAATGCGGACATCACGGGGATGCTGCCGCCCATACGTACGAAGACGGGGTCGCGCCCGAAGCCACGCTTGAAGGCGCGGGCTGCCGCCTGGACGCCGCGGCCGTCCATCGGCGCCTTCACCGGCGGGTCGAGGCTGATCGGTCGCACCGTGAACTTCACCCCCGGGGACTGCAGCTCGGCGACCCGCTTGACGTAGGCGTCATAGACCTCGTCGGGGTCCTGGTCGGGTACCAGCCGCATCGATACCTTGGCCAGCGCCCGGGCAGGGATCACGGTCTTGGGGCCCTCGCCGACGAAACCTCCGCGAATGCCGTGGACGTCGAGCGTGGGCCGCGCGTAAGAACGGTGGAGGACGCCGTACTCCTCCTCGCCGAAGAACGACTCGCTGCCGATCTCCTCCCGCAGGAGCTTGTCCTCGTCGATGCCAAGTCGCTTCCACGACTCCATCTCTTCGGCCGTGGGGTCGATGACCTTGTCATAGAAGCCGGGGATCTGCACCCGCCCGGTCCGGTCTTTGAGCTCGGCCAGCGCCCAGGCGAGGGCGTTGAGGGGGTTGGGCGCGGCGCCGCCATAAGTGCCGGAATGCAGGTCGGCGGCGGCGCCCACGGCCTCGATCTCGGTATAGACGAGGCCCCTGAGCCCGGTGAGCACCGCGGGCAGCCCCGGCGCGGGGAAGTTGTTGTCGGCCACGAAGACGGCGTCGCCCGCCATCTCCTCCGTGTTCTCCTTCAGGTACTGCTCCAGGGCCTTGCCACTGATCTCCTCCTCGCCCTCGATCGCCCACTTCACGTTGACCGGCAGGGCGCCGCTGGACTGCATGACCGCCTCGAGTCCCTTGAGGATGGCGAAGAACTGGCCCTTGTTGTCGGAGGAGCCGCGGGCGTAGATCTTGTCGTCCCTGACCGCCGGCTCGAAGGGCGGAGATTCCCATTCGTCCAGCGGGTCGGGGGGTTGGACGTCGTAGTGGCCGTAGAGAAGCAGGGTGGGCTTGCCCTCCGCCCCCAGCCAGTCGCCGCGAACCACCGGCGAGCCGCCCGCCGAGGCGTGGGCCAGGTGGACGTTCTCCATGCCCACCTTACGCAGCGCGCCAGCGGTGGCCGCAGCGGCGTCGCGGACGTCGTCGGCGTGGTCGGGCAGGGCGCTGATGCTGGGGATGCGGAGGAGCTCGAAGAGTTCCTCGATGGATTGCCCCAGGTGGTCTGAGGCGTACTCGAACGCCCTGCTCAGAAGCGGAACAGGCGAGACTCGAGCTGATCGAAGGCTTCGCTCTCGTCTTGGGTGAGGCTGGGGTCAGGATCGACTCGAACCTCCTGGCGCTCCACCAGCATGGCAAGGAGGCGCTGGTGGCTCGCGGTCGCGTCCGAGACCTCTTCGTCGAGCTCCGCGGTATTCGTCCCTTCGGTGCGGATCATGCTTCGACCGTAGCATCCACCGCAGCGGTGGTCAATCCAAAACGGTTAAATCGGGCGTGTCACAAATGCCGACGTCAGCTGTCACCGGAGCCCGGGCGGGAGGGCTGTGGCGCCTTTTGCCGCTGATATAATTCGCCGAGGAATTTCCCCCGGCACCCCCCGTGGTGCAGGGGTTTTTTGTTTCCAGGGGTTGTTCCCCACGTCATTACATGGAGGTCCCGCTTCTCGATGAGATTTGCCCTGGTCTTGAGATTGGCCGCGGCTCTGCCCAAGTACGGGCGGATCGTGTATTGCCTCTATCGGGACCCCCGCACCCCACGCTGGTGGAAGGTCGGGCTAGGTCTCGCCCTAGGAGTGATCTGGACGCCCTTCATCAACATCCCTGAGGCGGTTCCCGTGCTGGGCCAGATGGAGTGGGTCGCGCTCACCCTTCTGGCGATCCGGATCGCCGTCAGCCGAGCTCCTAGCGAGCTGGTCGAGGAGCACGAGGCCGCGATTGCCCGCGGCGACAGCCTCTGGCACCAGGACCTGGCCAAAGCGCGCGCGACCGCGATGGAGTACCGTGCCCGGAGGACGCTGAGTTGAAGGTTCTGTTCTTGAAGGATGTCCAGGGCACGGCCCAGAGCGGCGATGTCAAGGAGGTCGCCCTCGGGTTCGCCCGCAACTACCTCTTCCCCCGCCGGCTGGCGACCCACGTGACCCCCAAGGCGCTGGAGCACGTGGAGAGGGCCAAGGCGGCCTCGGAACGGCGCGTCGTTGCCGCCAAGGACCAGGCCGATGACCTCGCCCAGCAGCTGGGGGCCGCCTATGTCAACCTCACCGCCAAGGCGGGCGAGGACGGCAAGCTCTACGGATCGATCACCAACCAGGACGTCGCCGATGCCCTCGGGCTGCAGTACGGCATCACCATCGATAAGCGCAAGATCAGCTTCACCGACCCGGTTCGGGCCGTTGGCTCGTGGATCGCGGATGTTGACCTCGGTCACGGCGTTAACGCGTCCGTCAACCTGAACGTCGAAGCCGAGTAGGGCGCGTCCGCGGGGATGGCGATGCGTGGTCGCCTGAGATGAGCGTCGAGGTCCGGACCCCGCCGGGCAACACACCGCCGCAGGACCTCGCCGCCGAGACGGCGGTGTTGGGCGCGATCATGGTCAGCGCTGACGCGATGGAGCGGGTCGCCGACGTGCTCAAGCCGGAGTCCTTCTATCACCCGCGAAACGGGCACGTCTTTCGGGCTGCGGTGGAGCTCTTCAAAGCCACCGAGCCGGTCGACAGCATCACCGTGCGGGCGCAACTGGAGAAGCACGGGGTGTTGGAGCCGGCGGGCGGACCGGAGTACCTGGCCACGCTGGAGGCCGCGGCCGGCATTCCGTCCAACATCGAGAGCCACGCGCGGCGCATCGAGGAAACCGCGGTGCGCCGCGGCCTGCTGCTGGCGGCGACGCGAATCCAGGAGCTGGGGCAGAACGCGACGCTCGAGGTGGACGCCGCGCTGGACGCCGCCGAGAAGGAGATCTTCCGGCTGGCCCAGGATCGCACCAGCGATGACGCGGTGCCGCTGAGCACCTCGCTGGGCGAGTACTGGGACCAGATCGAGAAGCTGCACGAGGACCCGGACTCGGCGATCGGGGTGAAGTCGGGCTACTACCAGCTCGACGAGATGACCGGTGGTTTCCAGCCTGCCTCGCTGGTGATCCTGGCGGCTCGACCCAGCGTCGGGAAGACCAGTCTCGCGCTCTGCATGGCCCAGAACGTCGCCGTCAAAGAGAAGGTGCCGGTCGCCGTCTTCTCACTGGAGATGTCGCGATACGACCTCACGTCTCGGTTGCTCTGCGCCGAGGCCAACGTCAACTCAAGGCTGGTGCGCACCGGCAAACTGTCCGAAACCGACTGGCAGAAGATCGCCAACGCGATGGGCACCCTGAGCGAGGGTCAGATCTACATCGACGACCGGCCGACGTTGACCGCCCTGGAGCTGCGAGCCCGGGCGCGGCGGCTGAAGATCAAATACAACATCGGCATGGTGGTGATCGACTACATCCAGCTGATGTACGGCAACGGCCGGGCCGAGAACCGCAACCAGGAGGTCTCCGAGATCTCGCGCGCGCTCAAGGCGCTAGCGCGGGAGCTGAACATTCCCGTGATCGCCCTCAGCCAGCTCAACCGCGCCTCCGAGCAGCGCGGCGACCACCGGCCCCAGCTGTCCGACCTTCGCGAAAGTGGCGCGCTTGAGCAGGATAGTGACGTTGTAATGTTTATTTATAGAGAGGGACTACACAACGACGAGGTCAACCGGAACAAGGCCGAGCTGATCGTGGCCAAGCACCGCAACGGTCCCATCGGCGAAGTCCCCCTACTGTTCCTCGAGGACCAGACCAAGTTCGTCAACACCACCCGCCAGTCGCCACAGGGACCACAAGGCCCCCAGGGCTAACCCGGCCAAGGACGACAGGAATGCCAACAGCGATACTGGTCGGCGGCCAATGGGGCGACGAGGGCAAGGGCAAGGTCATCGACATCCTCGCCTCCCACACAGACATGGTGATCCGCTCCCAGGGCGGTAACAACGCCGGCCACACCGTGGTCCATGACGGCGTCACCCATAAGTTCCACCTGATCCCGTCGGGCATCCTCTTCCCCAGCTGCCAGTGCGTCATCGGCAACGGCACCGTGCTCGACCCGCGGGTCCTGCTGCAGGAGATCGACGCCCTCCACGACCAGGGCATCAGCACCGACCACCTGCTCATCTCCGACCGGGCGCACATGATCATGCCCTACCACCCGATCTTCGACCAGCTGGAGGAGGAGGCCAGGGGCGACGATCGCCTGGGCACGACCTACCGTGGCATCGGCCCGGCCTACTCCGACAAGATCCGGCGGATCGGCTTCCGCATCGGCGACCTGACCAAGCCGCGCTTCATGGAGAAGAAGCTGAAGTTCGTCCTGCGGCTGAAGAATGACATCCTGCGCGACCTCTACCACCACGACCTCTTCGACGAGGCCGCGATCATGGACGAATATGCGGCCCTCGGCGAGCGGCTGAACCCCTACATCACGGACATCTTCCCCATCGTCCAGGAGGCCATCGCCGAGGACAAGAAGATCCTCCTCGAGGGCGCCCAGGGCGCCTTGCTGGACCTCGACTTCGGCACCTATCCGTACGTCACGTCGTCATCCCCGACGGCGGGCGGCGCCCTTACCGGCTCGGGCATCCCCCCGCGCGAGGTCGACACCACCATCGGGGTCTTCAAGGCCTACACCACGCGGGTCGGATACGGCCCCATGCCGACCGAGATCGGTGGTGAGGAAGGTGAGCAGATGCGGGAGCGGGGCGCCGAGTACGGCACCACCACCGGCCGCGCTCGCCGGGTCGGCTGGTTCGACGGCGCCGTCGCTGCCTATAGCACGCTGCTCAACGGTGTCGACTCGGTCGCCCTGACCAAGCTCGACGTCCTCAGCGAGTACGAGACCGTCAAGGTCGGCACCGGCTACTTCTTCCGAGGCGAGCTGCATCGTTTCCCGATGAGCAATATCAGCCACCTGAAGCACTGCGAGCCGGTGTATGAGGAGCTGCCCGGCTGGCAGGAGCCGATCGACCAGGCCAAGAGCTGGGAGGAGCTGCCCGAGAACTGCCGCGGCTACGTCGACCGTTTGGCCGAGATAATCG
>JBARRR010000075.1:0-3101 GCA_049644325.1 Candidatus Dormiibacterota bacterium | reverse complement strand
CGCGTTCCAGTCGAGCGAGCCGGGCGCCTCGTCTTCATGCGGCCACCATCGTAGCGATCTTACGGGGTTGGGCTGGAGCGTCAGGCTGCCCGTTCGGGCGGGTCGGGCTGCTGCGGGGCGGGGCTATATTGGACCGAGGCCCGAAGACGGGCGGACAGTCGAGCCAAGGAGGCGAATGAAACGAACCAGCACCATCGGTGAACTGCGCAAGGCCGAATACGAAGTACCGGACATAAAGACGGAGATGCGGCGCAACCTCGTGCGCCTGATGCGGGAGGGCTCGGACCTCTTTCCCGGCATCGTTGGATACGAGGAGACCGTCATCCCCAGCATCGAGAACGCCATTCTGTCCGGCCAGGACATCGTCTTCCTGGGCGAGCGCGGACAGGCCAAGTCGCGTCTGATCCGTTCGATGATCGGGCTCCTCGACGAGTACGTCCCGGTGATCGCCGGCTGCCAGATCAACGACGACCCCTACCGGCCGGCCTGCAGCGAGTGCCGGCAGCGGATAGAGAAGGACGGCGACGAGGTCGAGATCGGCTGGTGGCACCGCGACGACCGCTACGCCGAGAAGCTGGCCACCCCCGACACCTCCATCGCCGACCTGATCGGCGAGGTCGACCCGGTCAAGGTGGCCGAGGGGCGCTATCTCTCCGATGAGCTGACCATCCACTATGGCCTGGTGCCCCGGACCAACCGCGGCATCTTCAGCATCAATGAGCTGCCCGACCTGGCCGAGCGCATCCAGGTCGGCCTCCTCAACGTCATGGAGGAGCGCGACGTCCAGATCCGCGGCTATCGCATCCGGCTGCCGCTGGACGTGTTTGTGGTGGCCAGCGCCAACCCCGAGGACTACACCAACCGCGGCCGCATCATCACCCCGCTGAAGGACCGCTTCGGCGCCCAGATCCGGACCCACTACCCGCCCACGGTCGCGCATGAGGTCGACATCGTCCGGGCCGAGACCCGCCCCCTGGAGGCCGCCGACGTGGTCGTGCGGGTGCCCCAGTTCATGGAGGAGATCGTGGCCGAGGTCACCCACCTGGCCCGCCGCCACCCCCAGGTGAACCAGGGCAGTGGCGTCTCCGTCCGCGTCAGCATCGCCAACAACGAGAACATCGTCAGCAACGCGGTCCGCCGCGCCATCCGCAACGTCGAGAAAGAGGCCGTGCCGCGCGTCTCCGACCTGGCCGCCATCGGGCCCAGCACGCTGGGCAAGATCGAGCTGGAGAGCTACGAGGACGCGGACGACGAGGCGCTCCTCGAGAAGCTGACCCGCAGTGCGGTGTCCAACGTATTCCGCCGGCACCTCGACGCGGGCGACTTTGCCGAGCTGGTGGAGCGTTTCGATGGCGGGCACAGCTTCGAGGTCTCCGACCGGCTCAGCGCCGCCGACTACGTGGTCGAGGCCGAGGAGTTCCCCGAGGTGTCGGCTGCAGTCCACCGCCTCAAGCTCAAGGCCAGCCCAGCGATGACCGCCAGCGTCTTCGAGTTTGTCCTCGAAGGCCTGCACCTGGGCAAGCGGCTGAACAAGTCGCGGGTCGGCGCCGGCTCCGTGTACGGCGGTTAGCTGCCGGACGTGACCGCCTTCTCGCGGCACAACCTCTACTCCCGCTGGGATGGCTCCCAGGAGCCGCTGCCGGTCGACGCCGAGGACGTCATGAACCGGATCTCGGAGGACGTCTTCGCCGGCAGCGACTTCGAGTTCGCCATGCGCCGCATACTCAGCTCGGGCTGGCGGACCAACGGTGGCCAGCGGCTGGCGGGGATCGAGGAGCTGGTGGAGATGGTGCGGCGGCGACGCCTCAGCCATCTCAACCGCTACAACCTGGAATCGGTCTTCGACGACATCACCGAGCGCCTCGACAAGATCGTCTCCCGCGAGCGCAAGACCATCAATGAGCGGATCAAGGACACCGAGGAGGACTCCTCGGCGCGGAAGATCCTGGAGAAGGTGGCCCGGCCCAAGCTGCGCACCCTGGACGACCTCTCACCCGAGCCGGGGTCGGCTCTGAGCGAGCTCAAGGACTACGAGTGGATGGACCCGGTTGCCGAGCAGCAGTACCGGGAGCTGATGGACGAGCTGCAGCAGCAGGTCGCCGACACCTACTTCCAGAACCTCGACCAGGGCATGCGCTCAATGGGCCCGGAGGCGCAGTCGCGGATCAAGGAGATGCTCCACGACCTCAACCAGATGCTGCGGGAGCGCGACTCCGGGCGCGAGCCGGACTTCGACGGCTTCATGAAGAAGCACGGCGACATGTTTGCCGACCCCAAGCCCAAGGACCTCGACGAGCTCCTGGCCCAGATGGCGCAGCAGATGGAACGGATGGAGTCGATGATGCAGTCGCTCTCGCCGGAGCAGCGGCGGCAGCTCCAGGAGATGATCGAGCAGATGATGTCGGACCCCGGGATGCAGGCCGAGCTGGCCGAGCTCTCGCAGCACCTGGGGGCGATGATGCCGAGGCGACGGCTGGGCAGCCGCTACTCTTTCTTCGGCGAGGAGAGCCTGCCCTTTGGTGCCGCCATGGAGGTCATTGGCGATCTCTCCCATCTCGATGGCATGGAGCGGGCCCTGCGGGAGACCTACCGTGGCCAACCACTGCCGGACGACGCCCGCCAGGAGATCTCTGACCTGCTGGGGGAGGACGCCGCCCGCGCCGTCGACCGCCTCAACCGCCTTCTCCAGGAGATGGAGGACCAGGGCTATATCGAGCGCGGCGGTGAGGGTCTCAAGCTGACCGCCCAGGGCATCCGGCGCATCGGCCAGAAGGCCCTTCGTGACCTCTTCGCCAACCTCAAGCGCGACCGGCTCGGTGCGCACGATATCTACCGCATCGGCCCAGGCAATGAGGCGGCCGACGAGACCAAGCCCTGGGAGTTCGGCGACCCATTCCACCTCCACGTGGAGCGCACCGTGCTCAACAGCATCAAGCGCGGGGCGGCTGAGGGTGGCAAGCCCAGGATGGGGGTCCAGGACTTCGAGGTCTACAAGATCGACAACTCAACCCAGGCCGCGACCGTCCTGATGCTGGACATGTCCAGATCGATGCCGCTGCGGGGCAACTTCTACGCCGCCAAGAAGATGGCGATGGCGCTGG
>JBARRR010000074.1:0-2752 GCA_049644325.1 Candidatus Dormiibacterota bacterium | reverse complement strand
CCGCGGCACCGGCGGCCGCGGGCGCTCCCGCCGGCGCAGAGGCGGCCACCGGTCCACCCCCCGGGCCTGTAGGCCCGACCGCCCCGCGGACGGCCCAGGCATGGTTCGACGAGCAGGGCATCCTGGTGCTCTCCTACATCGGCGCCTTCCTGCTGGTGGTGGCGACGCTGCTCTTCGAGATCTATGGACTGCGCGGCACCAACGGCGTCTTCCAGTTCTCGGCGGTGCTGGCGCTCAACCTCCTCTTCGGTGTCCTCGGCTGGCTCTGCCTCCGAAGCACGCGGCTGCGGGTTGTGGGGAGGTCGTACATCGGCATCTTCGCCCTGATGTCGCCCCTGGTGGTGGTCGCTGCCTACCAGTTCCTGGTGCTGCGCGAGCACGGGGTCTCACCGGAGCAGGCGCTCTTCTTCGGCGCCAGCTACTGCACCATTCTTTACGGCATCCTAGCCACCCGGCTGGGCTCGGTGGCGTACGCCTGGCTGAGCCTGGTGGCCCTCCCGGTGGCGGCCTGGGGGCTGGCGGCCGCGACGGGCGTGGAGCGGTGGGCGCCGCTCCTGCTCGCCGGGGTCTGCGTCGTCTACCTGGTACCTACGTTCGTCCGCGACTCGCCCGCGGCCGCCCTCTTCAGCCTCCCGGCCAAGATCCTGCCCGCTGTCGTCGGCCCGGCGGCGATCCTGCTGGCGGTGGGATACGCCACCCAGGAGATCAACGACGCCGGCCTGCGGGCGCCCTACCTGCCGATGACCTTCTTCCTCCTCGCCGCTGCATACGCTGGCCACAGCGCCCGGTGGCGCGCCGGCTGGCTCAGCTGGGCCGTGCCCACGGCGATCTCGCTGGGCGCCCTGACCGCCAACGTCAGCCTGCGTGGCGACGCCAACTCCGCGGTGCTGACCCTGCTGGTGCTGGCCTATGGATACGCCATCGCGGCCCGGCCGGCGGATCGGTGGGGCCTGACCGAGTTCTTCCGGTTTGCCGCCGCGGTCCAGGCGCTGGCGTGCGTCCTGGCAAACTTCGACCAGCCCGGCATCCAGGCCGCGGTGCTCCTGTTGGCGGCCGGCGTGGGAGTGCTCCTGGCTCTCGACACCCGGCAGCCCTGGTGGCTGCTGGTCTTCACCGCGATCTTCAGCGACGCGTGGTACTGGCTGGTCAAGGCGGTGGTGCCGCCACCGCCCAGCCCTGGCCCTGATGTGCTGGCCCAGGTGCTGAGCCCGCTGCCGGTGGTCTTCTCCGCTGCCGCCATCTCGCTCCGTGCGCGGCTGCAGCCGCCCCGCCGGCTGGCCTGGGCGGCGCCGCTGTACCTCTCCGCCGGCGCGATGGCGGTGATCACCGTACTGATCGCCTCTTCGGCGGCGGCCACCGAGACCATCGCGCGTACGCACGGCACGGGCAGCCTGAACCTGGTCGGCTGGCTGCTCGTTGGCTACGGCCTGCTGACGTACGTGGTCGGCCTGGTCGAGCGCCAGCCCATCGCCGTCCCCTTTGGTGGGGGCGGGATCGCGCTGGGCGCGACCGTCCTCCTGGTTCGCACCGATTCCCCGGCCGGCGTCTTCCCCCTGGTTCTTACCGCCATCGCCGTCACCTTCTACATGGCCCACTTTCTCTGGCAGGGCGGTGGCGAAAAGGCGGGCGCATGGGTCAACACCCATCGATGGACCGGCGCCGCCATCCTCGGTCTCACCACCCTCTACGGCTACGCCATCCCGGCCTACTCCGAGGCCCACAACGCGGCCGTGCTCAGCACCGTGGTCACCATCCTGGCGCTGGCCGGCCTGCTCTACTTCGACGGACGTCTGCACCAGCGGGCCCACTCCGACCTGATGGCGATGATCGCGGCCAGCTTCATCCTGGGACGGCTGGCCACCTACCTCGACCTGACCAACGTCCAGTTCCACGTCATCGGTCCCGGGCTGGCGCTGATACTCGCCGGCCGCATCCTGGTTCGCCGCGACCGGGCCCAGCTCGGCCTGTCCCAGGTCCTGATCGGCGCCGGCTCGGCGGGCCTGCTGCTGGTCACCCTCTTCCAGACCAGCGGGGTCGCGGCCAATGCCTCCTTCTATATCGCCCTGCTGCTGGCCGAGTCGGTGGTGGCGATTGTGGTGGGGGTCTCCTGGCGGAGCCGCGTCCTGGTGGTCGTCGGGGGAGTGGGGGCGGCGCTGGCCGCCCTTCGGGCCCTCTACCAGGTGGCCCAGTTCATTCCCCTCTACGCCGTATTCGGCATCGTCGCCATCATCATCCTGGTCGTCGCGGCGGCGCTGGCGCTGGCCCGCGACCGCCTGGTGCACGCCGGCACCGCCGCCAACAGTGTCTGGAAGGAGTGGGACTGAACGGCGGGTCACGGTAGCCTTGGACCCATGATTCGCATCGGCGACGTTGAGATCCGCAACCCCGTGGTGGTGGCGCCCATGTCCGGCATAACCGACCGTCCCTTCCGTCGCATCGCCGCCGAGATGGGCGCCGGACTGCTGTGCACCGAGATGGCCAGCGCCATCGCGCTGGTGCGGCAGGGCCCGCAGAGCTGCGAGCTGACGCGAGTGTGGCCGGACGAGCACCCCATCTCCGTCCAGCTCATGGGTCGCGAACCGGGCTCGATGGCGGAGGCCGCGCGGATGGTGGTAGCCGAGGGCGCCGACATCGTCGACATCAACATGGGCTGCCCCGTCGACAAGGTCGCCAAGAAGGTCTGCGCCGGCGCCGGCCTGGCGCGCGACATCCCGCTGGCGGTGGAGGTGGCAGGGGCCATGATCGCCGCGAT
>JBARRR010000073.1:0-7885 GCA_049644325.1 Candidatus Dormiibacterota bacterium | reverse complement strand
ACTGCCCAACCTGCTGCTCAACGGCTCCACCGGCATCGCCGTGGGGATGACCACCAACGTGCCACCGCACAACCTCAACGAGATCGCCGACGCCACCACGGCGCTGATCGACAACCCCGAGATGACGACCGAGGAGCTGCTCGGCTACGTCAAGGGTCCCGACTTCCCCACCGGCGGCATCGTCGTCGGCTCCGAGGGCATCAAGAGCGCCTATAGCACCGGGCACGGCCGCATCATCGTCCGCGGCCGGCACGTGATCGAGGAATCGCGCGGCGGCTACCAGAACATCGTCATCGAGGAGATCCCCTTCCAGGTCAACAAGGCCTCCCTGGTGGCCAAGATCGCCGAGCTCCACGGCGAGAAAAAGCTCGAGGGCATCCGTGACCTGCGCGACGAGTCCGACCGCAACGGCATGCGCATCGTCATCGAGCTGAAGAAGGACGCCAACCCGCTCACCGTCGTCAACAACCTTTACAAGCACACCACGCTGCAGACAACCTTCGGCGCGATCATGCTGGCGCTGGTTGACGGTCGTCCGGTGACGCTGAACCTCAAGTCGATGCTCCAGCACTACATCGACTACCGCGGCGACGTGATCACGCGACGCACGCGTTTCGAGCTGGCCAAGGCCCAGGACCGGGCCCACATCCTCGAGGGCTACACCATCGCCCTCGGCAACATCGACAAGGTCATCAAGATCATCCGGGCCGCCCCCGATGAGGCCACCGCCCAGCGCGAGCTGGAGAAGCAGCTGAAGCTCAGCGAGCGCCAGTCGAAAGCCATCGTCGACATGCGCCTGGGTCGCCTCACCCGGCTGGAGGCCGACAAGATCCGCAAGGAGTACCAGGAGATCATCGAGAAGATCGCCTTCCTCGAGGACATCCTGGCCAACCCCCGCAAGGTGCTGGAGCTGATCAAGGCGGACCTCGCCGAGCTGAAGCACAAGTTCGGCGACGAGCGCCGCACCACGATCGCCTGGGACGCCTCCAGCGACCTCGACGTCGAGTCGCTGATCCCCACCGAGGACGTGGTCGTGACCCTGACCGACAAGGGCTACATCAAGCGCGTCCCGGCGACCACCTACCGCCCCCAAAAGCGCGGCGGCAAGGGCCTCATGGGCGGCAAGGTCCGCGAAGAGGACTACATCAAGCACCTGGTGGTGGCCAGCACCAAGAGCGACATGCTCTTCTTCACCGACTCGGGCAAGGTGTACCGCATCCGCACCCATGAGGTGCCCGACGCCTCCCGGCAGTCGAAGGGCATCCCCGTCGTCAACCTGATCGACATCGCGCCGCGCGATACCATCACATCGATCATTGCGATCCAGGAGTGGTCCGACGACCACTACCTCTTCAGCGCCACCCGCGACGGCATGATCAAGAAGACGCCGGCCATCGAGTACCGCTCGGTGATGCGCAACGGCAAGATCGCGATGGCGCTGGTTGGTGACGATAAGCTGCAGTGGGTGGTCCTCACCAGCGGTGATGACGAGGTGATCTTCGCCACCACCGATGGCAAGGCGGTGCGCTTCCACGAACGCGAGGTCCGGCCGATGGGCCGCGACACTCGCGGCGTCAAGGGGCTCAGGCTGCGAAAGGACGCCAAGGCTGCGGGTATGGAGATCGTCAAGCCCGGTGCCTTCCTGCTGGTGGTCAGCGAGTACGGCTACGGCAAGCTGACGCCGCTGGAGGACTACCCGGTGCACCACCGCGGCGGCCAGGGGGTCTTCACCCTCCAGGTCACCGACAAGACCGGCAGGCTGATGGGCATCCGCGTGGTCGAGGACACCAACGAGGAGCTGATGGTGGTCAGCGCCCAGGGCCAGGTCATCCGGACGGACCTGTCGCAGGTGCGCATCACCGGCCGGCAGGCGCAGGGTGTGATCATCATGCGCCTCAGCGACGAGGACACCGTCGGATCGATCGCCGGCGTCGGTGACCGCGAGGACCCGGACGACGAGGGCTAATACCGCCCGAAGCGGTTCTAGCCGCTAGCCAGGTAGTCGCCCAACGAGGCCGCCAGGCCTTCGCGCACCGTCGGGTAACGCGGCGCCCAGTCGAGCGCTTGTAGCTTCGAGATGTCGGCAAACATCGCCGCCGGCTCGTCTGTCTGCTCAGGGTAGGCGCCAAAGCGGAGCAGGTCCTTGCGGCCCAGTAGATCGGCCAGGGTTTCCACCGTCTCCCGCATCGTCACCGGCACACCGCTGCCAACGTTGAACTCGCCGGCCGGCCCCGGCTCAGTGAGCCGCACCAGGGCAGAGGCGACGTCATCGACATGGACCTGGTCGCGGACCTGCGTCCCCTCGGTCAGGTCGACCGGCTCGCCCGTGTTGAGGCGGCGTGCCACCAGCGGCAGCAGCCGTTTCGGGCTCTCGCCAGGGCCATAGGGAAAGAACACCCTGCCCCACGCCAGCTCGCCCCCGGCGGCCGCGGCCAGGGCGCCGCAAACCGCCCCCGCGGCCAGCTTGGTTGCCCCGTACAGCGAGCGCGGCTCGGTGGGGTCGCCCTCCCGCCGCGGCCCCTCCGCCACCCGGTATTCGAAGCAGGTGCCCACGTACACCAGCTTCCGGCAGCCCACACCCAGCAGCTGTCGGGTCAGCTCGATGGTGGACTGCAGGCTGTCGATGTTCTCGTCAGAGGTTCGGTAGTCCGACGGGTTGGCATACCAGGCCAGGTGCACCGCGGCATCAGGCTTGGACCGGGCGACCAACGAGCCGAGGGCGCCGGAGTAGTCCATCGGCGCAAGCACCGCTTCCACCGCCTCGCCCAGGGCGGCGACACGGGCCTGCCCGGTTTCGTCGCGAACCGGCGCCACCACCTCGTCGCCGCGTTCCAGCAGGCGCTGGACCACGTGGTGGCCGATGAAACCGGAGCCACCGGTGACCAGGACCCTCAACTCCAGACGCGCCTAATACGAAGGGGGTGCACGGCGAGGATTCTAAATGGGCTCCGGCAATGTCCCAACGCCTGCTGCACTAAACTCTGCGGGTACGAAAGCGGAGGATCACCTTGAACACAGGCTTGTACCTGCTCTTCATACCCGGGTTCACCGTCCTCGCCTTCCTCATCGGCTCCGTGGTTGCGGCCATCGCCATGAGCAACCGAGTCGAATACAGCGATGACGACGGCGAGAGTGAGCCGGCCCACTAGATGGACCGCCAGACCTTCTACCTCCTATTCGTACCGCTCCTAGCGGTCGTCGCCCTTGGCGTTGGGGTCGGGTTCACCGTCCTGGCCTTCACCCAGGGCGCCTTCCAGCCTGAGACCAAGCGCGGCCTGGTGTCACTGGTGGTGGTCGTCGTGCTCGCAGTGGCCCTGGGGGTGCTGGCCTTCAAGATCGACCACCCGGCGCTCCCCGTCGCCGGCGGCTGATCCCACCCACCCCAGCGGAGGCAGGCGGCGTGGCTGACTCCCAGGTCCTCCTCCTGGTCCACGGCTTTCCCCTCGACCACCGGATGTGGCATTCCCAGGTCGAGGAGCTCGCCGACGTCCGCAAGGTGATGGCACCCGACCTCGACGGCCACGGAGCCGCGCGGGACCTGCCGGCTGCAGACAACATGGACGACATCGCGCGTCAGCTTGCGTGGCACTTGGACCAGGCCGGGGTCGAGGCCGTCGACCTCGGCGGCTTCTCCATGGGTGGCTACATCTGCTTCGCCTTCTGGCGCCTCTTCCCGCACCGCGTGCGCAGCCTGGTCCTGGTCGACAGCAAGGCGAGCGCCGACACCGATGCTGGACGCGAGGGCCGCGACGCTCTGGCCGCCAAGATTCGGGAGCAGGGCGCCAGCGCCGCCGCCGACGCGATGCTGCCCAAGATGTTCACCACCGCCGCTCAGGAGCACATCCGCGGCGTTGCCGAGCAGATCATGCTGGAGCAGCCGCCGGAAGCACTCATCGCCGACCTGATGGCGATGAAAGGGCGCCCCGACTCGACGCCTGACCTGTCCAAGATCGACGTCCCCACACTGGTGGTGGTGGGCGACGGCGACGAGGTGACGCCGCCGACCGAGGCCGAGGCGATGGCGGCGGCGATCCCCAAGGCCCGGCTGGTGACGATCGCCGGCGCGGCCCACCTGTCACCGATGGAGCGATCTGGCGAGGTCAACACCGCCATCAACGACCACCTTGCCGGCTAGCCGCCGGCTCGCAGCGAAGGCCAGCCGCTGCCTCTGAAGGTCGTCTTCGACGCCAGCCCGCTCGCGGACGGGCGCCGGCACGCGGGCATCGGCCGCTACGTCGAGCAGATCAGCGCCGAGCTGGCACAGCTCCCCGATATCGAGCTGCACCTGGCTTTCCCGGGCAGCCCGCCGGGCAGCGAAAGCCGGGGGCGGCGCTACCTGAGGGCCCAGCCGGCGCTGCTGGCCAAGGCGACGCGGGTGAGGCCCGATGTCGTCCACGCGACCGGCAGCGAGGCGTCTGTCGGCTGGACGCTTGGGCGCCAGGTGGTCACCGTCCACGACGTCTACCCCTGGGCCACCGTCGATGCCGACAGCGATCCCCGGCTTCGCGCCTACCTGGCGTGGCAGCGTCGACGGTTGCGGCGGGTGGCGGCGGTGATCGCGGTCAGCCAGGCGGTGGCGAAGGACATCAGCGGCGTGATGGGCATCGCGGAGGACCGGATCCACGTCGTGCCCGAGGGAGTATCGACGGCCTTCAGCACCATCGCTTCGCCGAGGGACGAAGAGATGCGGCAGCGGGCCGGGATCGCTGGGCCCGGGTACGTGCTCTGGGTGGGCAGCCTGCGGGCGCACGACCCACGGAAGGGCCTGGACGGTTTGCTGGCCTCCCTGGCCGGCAGCTCGGCCCAGCTGGTGCTGGTGGGTGACCTGGGTGAGGAGTCCAAGCGGGTGACGCAGGTGGCGGCGGCTTCAGGCGTGAGGGCAACCACGACCGGGCGCATCGCCGACGAGGACTTGGCGGCGCTGTACCGTGGCGCCGGCGTGGTGGCCGTCTCCTCCCGCGACGAAGGTTTCGGCCTCCCCGTCCTGGAGGCGCTCGCGAGCGGGGCGCCGGTGGTGGCCACGGCGGTCGGCAACCTCCCCGACCTTGCCGGTGACGCCGCCGTTTTGGTGCCGCCGGACGATCCCAGGGCGCTGGCGGCGGGTATCGAGAGCATCCTTGGCGGCAAGCGGCTGGCGGCCAAGCTGAGCAAGCTGGGCCCCGAGCGGGCGGCCGGATTCAGCTGGGCCGCGGCGGCGCAGCGGACGGCGGACGTATATCGGGTGGTGGCAAACCCAAGCTGACGCTGACCACCTGGGCAGCTTAATATGCCCATAGGGTCAACCCGACCCGCGCCTGGCCAGGCATCGGCCGAGGGGAGAGATCGGACCGCAACGTCGCCCACGCTCTGAAGCTGACCTCCTGACGCGGTACTTCGAAGTCCACTTCGACGATGTCGCGGCCGAGCTGGCAGCATCCGGCCCGGAAAGCCCCGGTCCCGAGCCCGGCTCGGTGGTCCGGCAGCGACAGATGGCCGCGGCCCAGCTGCGCCAATTCGTACGGGGCCTGATCCGTCTGCGCGGAGGATTGGTGGACCGCACCGCCGCGCTGGACGTGGTGGCGGGTATGACCGAGCTGACCGACTTCCAGCGCGACATGCTTCGCGCCCGGGTCTCGGCGGTACTGGACCGCGCCGAGGGCCGTCCTGCCGTTCGGCGCGGCCCGGCCGCGCGGGTCCCCGACCGCCCGCACGTCGTGGTGGTCGCGACCAACGCCCCGCGAGCGCCGGTGGCGAGCGCTCCCGCGGCGGAAGAGGTCGGTGTGGCGAGCGATGAAGAGCCGGTGGTGGTCGGCGCCGATGCCGAGCCCGCAGTCGAGGAAGCCGAGCCGGCGCCTGTGGAAGCGGAGGTCGAGGCTGAGCCCGAGCCGATGGCCGCCGAAGCTGAGGCCATCGCCGCACAGGCCGAGGCCGCCGCCGAGCCGCAGCCCGGGGCTGACACCGTCTCGGCAGAACACGAGGCAGTGACCGTCGAGCCGGACCTCAACGGTGCCCAACTTTCGGATGGGGCGGTTGAACCGCCACCCGCACCGATGTTGGTGCCAGATCTCCCGACGCGTCGCCCGACCTCAGTCCTGCCGGCGGAGGCTACCGGGACGTTTGCCGCGATCACCTCGATGCTCAACGCGCTGGTCCAGAAGTGCCTGGAGCAGGTGGGCGCCGACCTGTGCCAGGTCTTCATCCTCGATGACGAGGTCAACCTGGCCCTTCGCGCGGAGGCTCAGTCGGATGGTGGCGGCGTCACCGGGCCCCGGCTGCTTTCGGCAAGAGACGGCTTCGCCGCCAAGGTGGCGGCGGCGACGGCGCCGATCATCCTGGAGTCGCATCACCTGCTGGTCACTGGCGAGACCACGTGGCTGGACCGCGGCATGATGAGCCTGGCGGGTGTGGCCGTCGGGCCCGAGGGCGAGCCCGGCAGCGGCATTATGGTCGTCGCACGCACTTCGAGCCGGCCCTTCTCCAGCGACGAGCTCGAGGTGATCGGGACTCTTGCCGCCGAAGTGACGCTGGCGATGGCCAGCGCCGACCTGGTGGCACGCGCCGAGGAGCTGGCGGTCCTCAAGGAGCGGATGAAGCTGGCCCGTGAAATCCATGACGGCCTGGCCAGCGACCTCTCCGCCGTGGTCGCACTCTTCAAGTACCACGAGAACCGTCGCGAGGTGGACCCCGTCGACGCCGAGGGGCTGCTGGTGCAGATGCGTGAGCTGGTCGAGCAGTCCCTTCAGAACGCCCGGGACATCCTCGCCACGCTGCGGCCCAGGCACCAGGTGCCGACCCACCTAGCCGACGCGGCGCGCCGCCACATCGAGGACTTCTCGCAGACCTATGGCATCACCGCCATCACCCGAATCCTCGGCGAGGACGACAAGATCGACGAAGAGGAGCGCGACACCATCTTCCATGTCCTGCGCGAAGCCCTGACCAACGTCCGCCGGCACTCCGAGGCCGGCGTCGTCAACATCACCATCGACCTGCGGCAGCGACCGTTCTCGCTGGTGATCGAGGACGATGGCGTCGGCTTCGACATGGCGGCCCTGGAGGACAAGGCCGGGTCGTTTGGCCTCCTCGGGATGCGTGAGCGGGCCGAGCTGCTGGGCGGGTCCGTCGACATCAGCAACAGCCCGATGGGCGGGGCGCGGATCTCGTTTCACGGCCCGCCGGTACCGTTGGCTAAGGCATGACCACAGCAGAGCGCATCCGCGTCCTGGTCGTCGACGACCGTCCCATCTTCCGCGCCGGCTCGAAAGGGATGCTCGGGCAGTACCAGCACATCGTCGTTGTGGGTGAAGCGACGGACGGCAAGCAGGCGGTGGCGATGGCCAAGAGCCTGAAGCCCGACGTCATCCTGATGGACCTCTCGATGCCGGAGATGGACGGCATCAGCGCAACCCGCGCGATTATGAAGGACACCAACGAGGTGGCGATCGTCGGGCTGACGGTGTCAGACCACGAGGACGACATCAGCAGCATGCTGGAGGCCGGCGCCTGCGGCTATGTGCTCAAGGACAGCGGCCCCGAGGACCTGGCGCGGGCCATCGAGGACGCCCACGCCGGCAGATTCCCGCTGGACCGCGCGGTCGCTCGCAAGATGATTGCCCGGCTCGCCGCCGTGCGTCCGCTGCGCCAGCTCGAGGCGGCCGAGCCGCTCTCGCAACGGGAGACGACGGTCCTGCGGCTGGTGCTCAAGGGCCGGCCCAACAAGGGGATCGCCACCGAGCTGGGCGTGAGCGAGAGCACGGTTAAGAACCACCTGCGTGAGGTCTTCCGCAAGCTCAAGGTCGACAGCCGGGCCGCCGCGGCCGCCCGCGCCGTCCAATTAGGGCTGGACTACGGACCCCAGGAGCCGACCGAGACCTAGCCCTCACGGCGACCTGTCGATCACAATCAC
>JBARRR010000072.1:0-1707 GCA_049644325.1 Candidatus Dormiibacterota bacterium | reverse complement strand
GGGCTTCCTCTACGGCTTCGTCGGCCAGATCGAGGGCATCGTCACGCGGATGACCGCCGAGCTTGGCGGTGACGTCACGGTGATTGCTACCGGCGGCCTGGCCCAGCTGATCAGCGACCACACCAGGCTGATCAAGACCGTCGACGACCGCCTCACCCTCGATGGCCTCCGCCTGATCCACGAGATGAACCTGGGGGAGTAGCTAGTGGACCGTTCCGGGAACGGCCCCACAATCTCATCCACTCAGCCGGCCCATGCCGGCGTCGCCTTCTGCGCGCGTTCAGTCACGCACCTACAGGTGCGCTCCTTCACGTGCTCGTCGGCTCCTTGGCCTGGACCGTCGGAGCGGCGGTCTTGCAGAGCCATTCCCGGAACCGTCCACTAGGGCTCGATTCCGTGTTCCTGGATGTAGGCGCGGAACCCGGTGGGGTGGAAGCCGAAGTACCTGTCGACCGCGTCCAGCTCGGTGACGTTGTCGAAGTCGAATAGCTCGATCGTCGCCGGCGTCAGCGGTGGCTTCGGCAGCAGGGTGGTGAGCAGCTCGGCCTGGATCCGGGCTATTGGCATCGGCAGAGGCGCCAGCAGGCGGTGCTTTCCCATCGCCTTGAGGATCACCTGGACGACCTCTTTGAAGGTGGCGTACTCACTGCCGCCGATGGTGTAGGCGCCGCTGAACGACTCGTCGGTCAGCGCCTTCTCGACGCAGGTGACCACGTCCTCGATCCAGATCGGCTGGAAGCGGAGGCGGCCGCCCCCCAGCAGCGGAACAACCGGTGACCTCCTGGCCAGCCGGGCCAGGGCGTTGATGAACTCCGACCCGGGGCCGAACTGCACCGACGGCTGGATGATGACGTGGGGGATGCCGCTGTGCCGGATGGCCTCCTCCATCGCCCAGCGGGGCGCCATGTAGGTGCCCTTCGGCGCCGGCTTGGTGCCCAGGCCGGACATCGCCACCACGCGTTTCACCCCGGCATCGGTGGCGGCGCGCACCAGGTTCTCGGTCCCGGTGCGGTGCACGTCGTCGTATGCGCCCTTGTACGGCTCCTTGATGTTGCCGACGATGGCGGCGGCGTGGACCACCCTGGTCACGCCCTCAAGTGCGGGGCCGAGCGTCTCCGGCTTGGTCAGGTCCGCCTGGACGACCTCGACCCCTTCGGGCGCCCGGTAGTCGCTCGGGTTGCGCACCATGGCCCGTACCCTCGCGCCCCCGGCAGCGAGCCTCTTGACCACGTGGCGACCGACAAAACCGTTGCTGCCGACGACCAGGAGCATGGTTTGAGCATACGTACACTACCCTGAGGCGACCGCGGAGCGGTTTCTTAGAGCAGGGGAGGTTGCCTCGGTTGGATCCGGCACAGCGTCAGGGCCTGTGGGAGCGGTGGTTCACGTGGGCCCAGGCTGAGTTCGGCGACGACGAGCTGGTCGTCTACGCGGCGGCGCTGACCGCGATTCGCCAGCTGGAGGCGGGCGGCGCCTCACCCAACGCCGCCGCCGCGGCGCGCGCCACCGCCCAGGCGGTGTCCACCGCGCGCCAGCAGGTCGGCGGTGGCGGCAGCGAGCTGAGCCACGTCGACTGGGTCCTGTCCGACCTCGCCGCCATCGACCCCGACAAGCTCTCCGCCCGCGCCCGCAAGAACCTGGTCGACCGCTACACGCAGCGCCGCCACGAGCTCTCCGGCGCTGAGGCGGCGCCGATCGCCGCCACCG
>JBARRR010000071.1:0-3367 GCA_049644325.1 Candidatus Dormiibacterota bacterium | reverse complement strand
GCAGCCTGACCGCCCGCCGGCGCAGCTACCTGGTGGCGGTGCTGCCGGCGGTGCTGGCGGTGGAGGCCATCGCCGTCGGCCGCCAACCGCTGACCGGGCTGGTCCCGGTCAACCGGCAAGTGCCCGCTGCCCAGTTGATCGACGCGCTTCGTGCCCTCGACATCGAGGTGGTGCTGGGCGCGGGGTCTAGTTGGCCTGGATGATCAACCGTCCCGGACGGCCGAGGAAGTAGCCCTGCGCCTGCTGGAACCCGATGTCGCCCAGGGCATCGAGCTCGCGCGCGGTCTCCACGCCCTCGGCGATCAACCTGGAGCCGATGTCCGAGGCGAAGCCCACCATCGCCGTGGCCAACGCGCGCTTGACCGGGTCTACGTGGATGTCGCGGGTGAGGAACATGTCGAGCTTGATGAAGTCCGGCACCAGCCGGACGATGTGCTTCAGGCTGCTGAAGCCGGCGCCGGCATCGTCGATGGCCAGGCGGATGCCGTGCTGACGCAGCTGTGCGATCGCCATGTTGAGCTGCTTGTAGTCGTGCACCGCGGCGTGCTCGGTGACCTCGACGACCAGTCTCGTGCCGTCGATGTTCTCAATGATGTGGGAGAAGTCCTTGGTCAGGAGGGTCTCCGGCGAGACGTTGACCGACAGGAACTGGCCCCTCGGCACCGCGGCCACATTGGGGATCGCGGCCTCGATTGCCGCCATCTCAAGCTCCGGCAGCAGTCCGACGGCGTCCGCTTCCGCAAACCAGTGGTCGGGCGGCTGACGCGGGGGGGCCTTGAACCGGGCCAGCGCCTCCATGCCGATGACGTCGCCGTTGCGGAAGTCCACGATCGGCTGGAAGCGCATCGTGCAGTTGCGGCCTGAGAGCATGGCGTTGATCCGCTGCAGACGCTGCAGGGTCTCCATCAGCTCCTCTTCCTGCGCCTCCATCTCCAGGGAGATGTCGCGGGCCCCGGCGTAGATGATGTCGCCCTGGGCGCCGCCGGCGGTCCAGGCCAGCCAGCGGTAGGAGCCGTCCTTGCAGCGGTAACGGTTCCGGAAGTGGACCGTCTCGAAGCCGAGGGCGAGCTTGGTGGCCTCGGCAATCGTCAGGTCCCGATCGTCGGGGTGGACGAAGTCGAGGTAGGGGATGGACATCAGCTCCTCGGCGCTGTATCCCAGGATCCGGCTCCAGCTGCGGTTGACATGCTTGAAGTAGCCGTCAGTGCCGACGATGCACAGCATGTCGACCGAGAGGTCGAAGAACCTCTGGGTGTTGGCGTGCGATCCGTTGGGGGTCTCGAGCCGCGCCCCACTGCTCTGTACTGCCACAGCCGTTTTACCTGGTCCGAATTCTCCCGCGTGTTCGGCCCCGTGGGACGCTCTTGTGTCACTTGTGACATTTCCGTCACGGTCCCCCGGAGGAGCAACTCGCCGGCGGGACGGAAAGCGTTGCTTTCTGGCGGCGGGTGGCGCAGATTGGTGGGGCCGGACCAAACATTTCGGAGAGTGCGATGGCACCCATGGCCCAAACCCCAGAAGACCGTTCCAGCCCGGGCAGAATGGGCTTCATCCCCGTCAAAGTCGGCCACCCTCGGTGGAACGTGTTGATGGTATTGGTGCTGATTGCCGTCATCCTGGCGATCGCCCTGATCGAGGCTCAGCGACTGGCGTTCGGCTCCTAGGCCAGGAGGCTACGACCCGGCTGAGCCCTCGGCCCCTGGCAGGGAATGGCCAGGCGTCAAAAGGTCGGCTGCCCGCGCCACCGCGAGCCCGGCGACCAGCAGCCCGCTGACGGCATAGATCGCCACCGCCCACCAGGTGCTGGTGTCGGTGCCCGTGAAGAGGCCGTGGAGCAGGGCGACGGGGAAGGTGGCGTAGGTGCCGTAGTGGAGCCCGCGCCACGCCCTGTAACCGATCAGGGGACGGATATAGATGCTCAGGCCCAGCGCCAGCGAGACCTCCATGGCGCAGATGCCGAGCCCCATCCAGAAGGTCCGGTAGCTGGAGACAAAGGGGACCAGGACGTCGGCCAGCGAGAACTTGGCGAAGGGGTCGAGCCAGAGCGTGAGCACGTGGATGGCGAGGAAGACGTAGACCACCGTCGTCAGATAGCGATGGAGGCCCTCGCTGAGGAAGCTGGGGAAGAGGGTGCTGCGCCAGCGCATCGCCAGTACCAGGCCGAGGGCCACGGTGGCGGCCAGCAGCAGCAATGAGACGAAGCCCGAGGCCCGGGCGAAGTACCACAGGGCACTGGGTTGCTGGGTGAGGGCGACGACCATCGTCACGCCAGGATCGCGCCGGTGAGCCAGGTGCCGAGGTCGCCGACCATGGTGGTGGCGCCCCTATCGTCAACCAACCGGGCGCCAAGGCGCTGGTCGCCCAGCCAGGCCTCGGCCTCGCCGTCGAGCAGCCAGGCGGTGGTGGCGGCCACGTCGGCTAGAAGACAGCTCTCGCTGAAGACGGTGACCAGGCTCCAGCGGCTGCTGCCTGGACGGCCGGAGCGGGGGTCGATGATGTGGTGGCCGGTGACCTCGCCACGCCGCCAGCGGCGGGCCGTGGCCCCACTGGTGGCGACCGCGCCGCGGGCCAGGAAGACCTCGGTGCCCTGGTCTTCGCCGTCCAGCCGCTCGCGCACCGTCACCGGCCAGCCCGTCGCCGGCGCCCGGCCCGCTACGCCCAGGTCGCCCCCGGCGCTGACGCAGATGCCGGCGTCTGGGTTCTCGGCTAGGATCGAGCGCTCCAGGGTGGCCAGCGCAGAGTCGACGGCCCAGCCCTTGGCGCTGCCGCCAAGGTCGAGGCGGTAGCCGGCGGGGACGGTGATGGTTTGGGCATGGTGGTCGACCTCGACCCGGCGCCAGGCACCGCCGCCGCGCACCGGGCCCTCAGGCCCGGGGCCGTCGGCGACGATCGCCTCGAAGGTGCGGTCGTAACCGGCGTTGATGACGCCTTCGCCGACAGTCGGATCACAAAGCCCGCCGGTCAGCTCGGCCATCGCCACCGCCGCGTCGGCCGCCTCCAGCAAGGTCGGGCTGACCCGCACCGGCCGCCCGGCGGCGGCGTTGGCGCGGGAGATATCGCTGTCCTCTCGGAAGCGGCTGCAGGCAGCCTCGACCGTCTCCACCCAGGTCCGCATGAAGCGGTCGAGGCGGGTCACCAGGCCGGGATGGGTGGCCCATGCCCCCACCGTCGTGCCGAAGCCGTGGAAGGTCTCACCGGAGATTGCTTCCACGGCCTGCGGTGATGGTGCGGGAGAGGGGTTTCGGAACCTCACGACTGGGCGGAGACGATCTTGGCTGGCTGGCTGGAGCTGGAGGATGTCGCGCTGGATGAGGACGTGCTGCTCGAGCTCGCGCTGCTGGACGTGGCTGCGGTGGTCGCCGCCGGG
>JBARRR010000070.1:0-2493 GCA_049644325.1 Candidatus Dormiibacterota bacterium | reverse complement strand
GGTCCACGTTCGGAGGCGTGGTCGTCGAAGCTCCCCAGGGTGACGAAGGCGATGTCCACGCCCAGGTTGGAGGACAGCAGGCTCATGGCCGCCGTCATCTGGTCGGTGAGCGAGTTGGTCGGCGGCGCCTCGGGATGGCCGATCGAGCTGACGGCCCTGACCGCCGCCACGGCGTTGCGATCCGCGGCCAGCAGGGCGCTGGCAACGCGGTCGGTGGGGTGGGCGTCGGCGCACTTGAGGAAGGCGTTGTGCAGCCTGGCCGCGGCGCTCGCCGGGTTGGCGTCGGCGCCATCCCAGAAGGTAAAGCCGCTGAAAGGGATCGCCCACCCGCTGTTGGTGTCGCCGACCAGGGCCTGGGGGAGGTAGTCGCCGATGGCCACCGCCTTCACCACGCTGCTGTCAGCGGGGCTCCGGTCGAGCCAGCGGCCGAGCCATCCCGCCAGGTATTTGTGCGATGGGCTGGCGGTCTGCCAGATGTCCATCGAGCCGAAGTGGGAAAGGTCGGGCCGGTCGTAGCCGACGCCCTGGATGATGGCCACCTTGCCGTCTTCGAAACCGTGGTGGACGGTCGACAGGTTGGGGTGCAGGCCCACGGTCTTGCTGCCGCTGATGGTGAGGACTTCGTTGGCGCCGTAGGCCAGTCCCTGGCGCCGGTTGTCGTAGTACTCGGGCAGGCCATAAGGGACCACGGTGTTGAGACCGTCGTTACCCCCGGCCAGGAGCAGGACGAGCAGCTTGCGGGTGTTGGCGTCGGCGTGGGCATCCTCGACCCCGAACAATGACCCGGCTCGCAGCCACAGCGGGCTCGTGACCCCGGCGCTCGCCACCGCCGCACTGACCTGCAGGAACCGCCGCCGGCTCAGCTCGTCGGCGACGCTCATCGCAGGTTGTACTCCGGCGACGCGAGCAGCAGGGTGAGGACGCCGCGCATCACCTTGTCGCCGCTATCACCGTGCGCCGTCGCGACGTAGCTGTCGATGGCGCCACTGGTCTGGCTGCTCAGCTCCAGCATGCCCAGCAAGTCCATCGAGGCCTGGACCGGCTCACTGGGGCCCGCGACGAGGCTCGTCACCTGGCCTAGCAGGGAGTTCATGGTGCTGCTGGAAACCATCGTCGCGGCCTGGGCGGCGAAATTGTATCGTGCCAGGGCGGTGGCACTGTTGGCCCACCCAACACCACCAGGCCAGCCGCCGACGTTGGGCGGGTTGAACAGATCCTGGCCGAGGCCCCTGAGCTTGGCGGCCAGCTGCCCCGCTTGTCCCTGGAGCTGCAGTGCGCGCATGGTGCCGGCGACCAGCTCGGCGGGCGACTTTATGGTCTGCGCGGCGCCGTCCATGAACTCGGGTCGCAAGAACAGGGTTCGCAGCATGTCCTTGATGTTGCGGGGCGCCCTCGCGCCACCGGCGCCCAGGCTCTGGGCCATGGCGCTGACCACCGCGGGTTCGGGGTTGGGGTGGTGGAAGAAACTCGCCATCCTGGTGGCCAGGAAGTTCGCGGCCACCGGTCCGTCAGGATGCCGGTCGAGGACGATGTCCGTCAGGTCGGCGGGCGCGAAGTTGCCTGACTGGCCAAGGATCACCTTGGCGCCGTTGTCGTGGTACGCGGGTACGAAATATGCCTTATTGGTGCTCTGGTTGACGACCCAGCCGGTCAGCGCCCGGGCGGCATCGCGGACGTCGTTCTGGCTGAAGCGCGCCCGCCCCAGCGTGAACAGCTCCATGAACTCGCGGGCGTAGTTTTCGTTGGGGCCGCCGACGCGGTTGGAGTCGCCGTCCAGCCAGATCAGCATCGCCGGGTCGCTGGTGACCAGCTTGCAGAGCTTTCGGAAATCACCGGCCGCGTTGTCGCGGAAGAGCCTGTTTTGGTCGAGCATCATCCCGACGTTGTCGACCTTGTTGTTGGCGGTGGCGAAATGTCCGTGCCAGAAGAGGGTCAGCTTCTCCTCCAGCGGATGGTTGGCGTTGGCCATCGTCTGCAGCCACCAGGCCTGGGCCTGGCCGAGCTGGCCGTTCATCTGCCGGGTCGAGGCGAATTTGAGATCGGGACTGTCAAGGAGGCGCAGGTTGGCCGGGAGGAACCCCAGTAGGTGGTCGACGGTGGCGCGGTACCCAAGGCTCGCCCAGCTCTGAATCTCGTCTCGTGAAGCGCCGAAGCCGGCGCGGAAGAAAAGGCGGGCGACGCGGCGGAGATCAGCGGCTGAGGGCGCGAGCACACCCAGGGTGTTCGGCAGTTGCGGTAATAAACCTGTGAGCAAGCTCTCCCCAGGCATGTCAGCTGAGCTCCTTCCTTTTCGCCGTTCCCCGCGACGGACTTAGGCGGAAGGATACCTGCGATCTAGTCCGTTGGGAATGACCTTGCGCGTTTTTTGCGCGGCTATTTGCTCTTACCGCACCGGCCTGCGGCCGCAGGCGTCAGTCGTCTGAGGTGTGGACGGGCGGGGCAGGGAGCCACTTCTCGGCCCAGGTCGCGATGGCCATGACGACCGGCTCAAGC
>JBARRR010000069.1:0-9731 GCA_049644325.1 Candidatus Dormiibacterota bacterium | reverse complement strand
CCGCACCCCGCCGCCTCGGCGGCGTTGGTCGCCGGGACGTACAGGCGCTCGGCGCCGGCCCCGGCCAGCTCGGTCGTTAGGGCAAGGGCGCCACGCACCGGGCGCAGCGAGCCGTCGAGCCCGAGCTCGCCAATGAACGCCGCGCCACGCTGGTCCAGGCCCGGCTGCCCGGCCGAGCCAAGGATGGCGAGGGCGATGGCGACGTCGAAGGCGGTGCCCTCCTTGCGCATCTCGGCGGGCGCCAGGTTGACCGTGAGCCGGTGGCTGGGAAACGTGAAGCCGCTATTGCGCAGCGCCGCCCGGACCCGCTCTCGCGCCTCCTGGACCGCCCTGTCGGTTAGACCGACGATGCTGAAGCTGGGAAGGCCGCCCCCGATGTCGGCTTCGACCTCCACCCGGCGCGCCCGGACGCCATCCAGGCAGGCGGTCAGCGTGCAGGCGATCACCCTGCCATGATACTACAACTTAGTAGTTCTGCGTCTGCCTAAAGACCTACTCGGTGCCCCGGCTGTAGTCGGTGGGCGAGGCGGAGGGGTCGACGCTGGGGGCGATCGACGGCAGGGGTGACGGGAAGAGCCCGGGTGCCGGCTTGTCGCCGTATTTCTGGTAGTCGGCGAAGCCGCTGGCTAGCTTCTGGCTGAATGACGGCAGGGTGTCGATGCTCTCGATCCGGACCCGCGGCCAGTAGTATGCGGTCGGCATCGACTCGAACACGCCGGGGACGGTGGTGGTGGCGTCGTGGTAGCCCGCCCGGTGGACGTTGGCCAGGACAGCAGGGTTGAACCTTCCCGCCGGGTAGCAGAACTCGTAGACCGGGTGGCCTAGGTGCTGCTCCAGGATCGCCTTGCTTCCCGCCACCTGCGCGTCCAGCGCCGCGGGCGTCTGCCGCGTGAGGTCGGGGTGCGTGAGGGAGTGGGCGCCGATCTCGATCCCCGCGCGGTCGAGCTCGTCGACCTGGTCCCAGGTCATGTACCCCGGCTTTCCCACGAAATCGCCGACGACGTACGAGGTGGCGGTGAACCCGTTCTGCTTGAGGACCGGCCAGGCGGTCGTGTAGAAGTCCTCGTACCCGTCGTCGAAGGTCAGGACCATGGTCCGGCGGTCCAGCTTCTTGCCGGCGGCCACCGCGGCGTAGAGCTGCTCCAGGGTGATCGTCTTGAAGCCGTGGTCGTGAGCGAACTGCATCTGCTGGGTGAAGTGGTCGGGGGAGACCGACAGGTTGCGACCCACCACGTCCCTGGGGTTGGGGTTCAGGCGGATGTAGTGGTACATCAGCACGGGGACGTGCCCGGCGGGAATGACGTCGCCGGGAGGCGGCTCCACGATGGCCTGCTTGGCGCCCGGCCCGGTATCCGCCTGGGCCCGATCGACCCGGGGAAAGCCCACACCGAGCGGAGCGCCCGGACCAAGGGTCATCGCGATCGCCACCGCCGCCGTCCCGGCGACCAGGACCAGCGCCAGGACGAGGCCGACGGGGAGGTACACGTGGCGGCGATGGCGCCGTACGGTCATGCCAGCACGTCCGGGATGTGCCGGCAGCGCCCAGGACGGCCGGCGACATCCAGGTCCACCGCCACAACGTCCACTCGGAGATCAGCGCCATGGCTCGGGTGGAGCAGCTGATAGGTCTCCGCCAGCCGGCGCAATCGAGCCAGCTTCCTGCCGTCGACCGCGTCCTGGGGAAGCCCGTAGCCGGACCCCCGGCGGGCCTTTACCTCGACCAGCACCAGGGTTTTGCCGTCCCGCATCACCAGGTCGATCTGTCCGTTCTTGAGGCGCACGTCGCGGGCCACGGCCCGCATCCCGGACCGCTTGAGATGCTCCTCAGCCGCGATTTCGGCGGCCGTGCCTCGGGCAGCGCGAGCCCGTCCGTCCACCCATGCGAGGTTATCACAAAGCTGTGGTTTCGCGCCCGAAGATATCGATGTCAGAGGCCCCGACCTCGGCCGACTCCCCCGCCAGCAAGGCCTCAGCAACGGTGACAGGTCGGAACGATCGCCGGTGGATGGCGCACGGTCCCAGGTCCCTGAGGGCCTGGGCATGACGCGGAGTGCTGTAGCCGAAGTGCTCCTCGAAGCCATAGCCCGGGTAGGTCTCCGCGGCCAGGCGCATGGCGGCGTCGCGGGTGGTCTTGGCGATGATCCCACCGGCCATGATCGAGGCACTTCGCCGGTCCCCTTTGATCAAGGCTTCCTGGGGCAGCTTGCACTCGGGCACGGGGAAGCCGTCGATCAGCAGGTAGTCCGGCTCCAGGGGCAGCGCCTCCACCGCCCGCTGCAGCGCCAGCCGGCCGGCGACGGCGATGTTGAGATCGTCGACCTCCTCGTGGGATGCCTGGGCCACGCCGATTGCGATCGCGACGGTCCTGATCTTGACCGCCAGGTCCTCGCGCTGCTCGGCGGTGAGCAGCTTGGAGTCGTTGATACCGGCGATCGCCACCCCCATCGGCAACAGCACCGCCGCCGCCACGACCGGCCCGGCGAGCGGGCCCCGGCCGGCCTCATCCACCCCGGCGACCAGCATGTGTCCATGGATCCGGGCGGCGCGCTCGCGCAACCAGATATCGGTTGGCGGGATCTCCATGGGAAGGGCTGGTTGGGCGTGTGGCCTGGACATCCGCAGAGATTGTCCTCCGGCAGGCCTTGGAATTGGGTTAACGCTGCTCCTTGATGCGTGACTGCTTGCCGACCTTGTCGCGCAGGTAGAAGAGCTTGGCCCGACGGACGGCGCCGTGGCGAACGACTTCGATCCTGTCGATTCGTGGCGAATGGATCATGAAGGTCCTCTCCACGCCCACGCCATGGGTGACGCGGCGAACCGTGAAGTTCTCCTTGAGCCCCGACTTGCTGAGGGCGATGACCACGCCCTCGAAGACCTGGATGCGCTCCCGGTTGCCCTCGACGACCTTGACATGAACCCGCACCGTGTCCCCGGAGCGGAGCTTGGGGACGTCAGGCTTCAGGTAGTCCTTTTCGACGGCTTCAACGATGTTCATTTCATTTTCTCCTTGCTGGCGGATCGACCGTGGGTCGACACACCGGGAAGCTCCGGCCGGCGGCTTCGCGTGCGCTCCAGCGCCATCTGGCGACGCCACTCCCGGATCAGCTCATGGTTGCCGGAGAGCAGCACCTCGGGAACCTTGTGGCCCTCAAACTCCGCGGGACGAGTGTACTGGGGATGCTCCAGCAGCCCCTCTGAGAACGAGTCGCTGGACGCGGAGTCCTCGTCGCCAAGGACGCCGGGGACGTGGCGGGAGATGACCTCGACCAGGATCATCGCCGCCAGCTCCCCCCCGCTGAGGACAAAGTCCCCGATGCTGACCTCATAGTCCGCCAGGCCGGTGCGAATGCGCTCATCGAAGCCCTCGTAGCGGCCGGCCACCATGACCAGGCCCGGCTTCTTCGCCAGCTGAACGGCCAGGTCGTGGTCGAGGGTCCGGCCCTGGGGTGTCAACAGGACGCATGGAATCTCCCCCGCACTGCCGTTCGCGGCCGCCTCTCCGCGGATGGCCCGGACCGCCGCGAACACGGGCTCCGGCTTGAGCACCATACCGGGGCCACCCCCGTAGGGGGTGTCGTCGACCTGCCGGTGCCGGTTCCCAGCGTAGTCCCGCAGGTTGTGGGCCGTGAGCCCGATGGTTCCCTGCTCGATCGCCCGCCCCACCACGCCCATGCCCAGCGGACCGGGGAATGCATCGGGGAACAGCGTCACGACGTCGAACCGCAGGAGCGGGCGAGGCGTGCTCATCGAACCTCGTCCTCCGATGGCAGCTCGACGATCATGCGGCCGCGGTCGAGGTCGACCTCGCGGACCACCTCGCGGATCGCGGGCACCAGCACCTCGGCGCCCCCATCCTTGACGACGTACACGTCGTTGGCGGGGTATGGCTGAACATCGACCAGCCGGCCGAGCTTGCGACCATCGGTTGTCTCGACCTCGAGGCCCACGAGCTGCCAGTGGTAGTAGCTGCCCTCGGGCAGCTCCGCGACGTCCGCGGAATCGACCTCCAGGTACTCGCCGCGCAGCGCCTCGGCGGCATCGCGGTCGGCGACCCCGGCAAGCCTCAGCAGGAGCCCGCGCGGCGTGGGACGCGCGGCCTCGATGGTCAGCTTCCGCCGGCCGGCGTGCACCGTCAGGCCCGGCCGAAAGCGGGCCTCGTCGTCGGTGAGCGGCTCGACCTCGACCTCACCGCGCAGACCGACCGCGCGACGAACGAAGGCCACGCGGACAAGGGTGGGGGTGTTACTCGGCAGCGTCATGGACCTCCGCGTGCTGCTCTGGAGCGGCGTCGGTGGTCTCAGTCTCGACCTCGATCTCCGCGTCGTCGGATGCCGCGGCGTCGACCGGGGACTCGCCCTGGGCGGCGTCGTCTGGCGCGGCCGCCGGCGGCAGCTCGTCCGCCAGGACCTCGACGTTGACGCGTTCGTGGTCCTTGATCGAGGCTGCCTTGACCACCGCCCGGATGGCCTCGATGTTGCGACCACCCTTGCCGATCACCCTGCCGACGTCCTCGGGGTCGAGGCTGATCTCGATGGTCTGGGATCGGCCACGGCCGGGCTGGGCCTCGACCACGACCGCGTCGGGGTGGTCGACCATGTTGCGAACGATGTACTCGACCAGGCCGGCGTAGTCGTTCATTGCTTGTCCTCGGCCGGCTTCTCGGCGTCATCGGCGGGCTCGGCGGCGGTCTCGTCCGGCGCCTCGGCCGCTGGCTCGGCGGCGGGCTCGGCGGCGGGCTCGTCAGCTGTGCCGTCGGCGTCAGCGGTGGCAGTCTCACCCTCCGCGGCGGCGGTCTCGACCTCCATCGCGGGGGCGGTGTCAGCCACAGCCTCAGCTTCCTCGGCGGCAGGCGCCTCCGACGGCGGCGGCGCGGCGGCCTCAGCGGCGGCTCGGGCGATCGCCTTCTTGTTCAGCTTCGGCTTCCTCTCCGCCTGCGGATACTCCTTGGCGGTGCGCTCAAGCAGGCCCTCCGAGACCAGCAGCTGTCGCGCGGTGTCGGTCGGGCGGGCACCTTTGCCCATCCACTCTTTGACGCGCTCGGCATCGATGCGCACCACCGCTGGTGTCTGCAGCGGGTCATAGGTGCCCACCGCCTCAATGAAACGGCCGTCGCGCGGTGAGCGGGCATCCGCCACCACCAGCCTGTAGAAGGGCCGCTTCTTGGCGCCCATGCGCCGCAGCCGGATCTTTACTGCCAAACCGTGTTTCCTCCTTGGGTGAAAGTCTTCGTCATCGGCCGCCTGGCAATGCCGGCATGCCGGGGATACGCGGGAGCTTGCCCCCACGGAGCTGCTTCATCAGCTGACGCATCTGCTCGAATCCCTTGAGCACCTGGTTGACGTCATGTACGGTCTGCCCGGCGCCACGGGCGATGCGTCGCTTGCGACGGCCGTCGATGATCTGGGGCTTGCGGCGCTCCTCGGGGGTCATCGAGAGGATGATCGCCTCGAGGTGCGACAGGTCGCGCTCATCGGGCATGGTGCCGGCGGCGCCGGCCATCTTGGCGCCACCGGGCAGCATCTTGATCACGCTCTCCAGGGGTCCCAGTTTTCGCACCTGCCGCAGCTGCGCCACCATGTCGTCGAGCGTGAACTGGCCCTTCGACAGCTTGGCGGCGGCGGCTTCCGCCTCCTCCTGGCTGATGGTTTCCTGGGCCCGCTCCACCAGCGACACGATGTCGCCCATGCCCAGGATCCGCGACGCCATCCGGTCCGGATGGAACAGCTCCAGGTTGCTGAGCTTCTCGCCGGTGCCAACGTAGCGGATCGGCTTGCCAACGGTGGCCTTGAGCGACAACGCCGCGCCCCCGCGCGCATCGCCGTCCATCTTGGTCATGAGTACGCCGTCGACGCCGACCTCCTGCTCGAACGTCTGGGCCACGTTGACCGCCTCCTGTCCGGTCATGGCGTCGACCACCAGCAGGCTCTCACTGAGGCGGACCCGGTCGCGGATGCGACGGACCTCGTCGAGCATCTCCTGGTCCAGCTGCAGCCGGCCGGCGGTGTCGATGATGACGACGTCGTAGCCGCGGGCGTCGGCCTCCTTGAGAGCCGCCCCGGCGATCTCCTCGGCGCCGCCAGAGGTCGAGAAGTAGGGCACGTCTGCCTGCTTGGCGAGCACCTCGAGCTGGTCGCGGGCCGCCGGCCGGTGCACGTCGGCGCCCACCAGCAGGGGCTGGTGCCCTTGCTTGCGCACCAGGACCGCCAGCTTGGCCGCGCTGGTGGTCTTGCCCGATCCCTGGAGGCCGAGGGTCATGACCACCGTGGGCGGCTTGCTCTCGTACGTGATACCCGCGTTCTCGCCGCCGAGCAGCTGGACAAGCTCGTCGTGGACGATCTTGACCACCTGCTGCCCCGGGGTCACCGATTTCAGCACCGACTCGCCGACCGCCTGCTCGCGCACCCTGCCGACGAAGTCCCGCGCCACCTTGAAGTTGACGTCGGCCTCGAGCAGCGCCAGCCGGACCTCGCGGAGGCCGGCATCGACGTCCGCCTCGGTCAGGACGCCACGCGACAGCATGCCCTTGAATGCCTCGTTGAGGCGCTTGGTCAGGTCCTCGAACATGTCTAGGTCAACTCCTTGACAGACTTTTGGAGCTTCTGCAGCTTGGCCTGGAGGCCGTCGAGCCGCCGGCCGAGGCGATCGCGGTCGGCCTGCCGCTGCCCCTCCGCGGCCAGCAGGCCGACCTTGGCCTCGTAGTCTTCGAGGGCGGCTTCTGAACGGTGAACCATGTCGTAGACCGCCGTCCGCGTCACCCCCTGGGAGCGCGCGATCTCGGCATAGGACCAGTCCCGGTCGACATGCAGCCGGAGGGTCTCGCGCTGCTGGTCGGTGAGCAGCTGGCCGTAGGCGTCGAGCAGCCGCTGGACCCGCTGGCGCGCGGTGATGTCAAGTGCCATTACTTGACAGAGTCTACCCCCAGAATTGTCAGTCAGTCAGATTCGGGAAAGTCGACGGGAACGGCGTTCTCGATCAGGTCGCGGGCCTCGGCTTCGCGCTCTCGGGGGACCAGTACCGTTACCTCACCCAGCTTCTGTGAGGAGAGGCCGTAGAGGCGCCCGACGTACTCTGACTTCAGCACCACCGGGATCTCGGCGGTCTCCAGCGCGGCCCGCAGGACCTCGGCGTCCATGGGGTCGGTCTTCTTGAGCACCACCCAATCGTGCTCGGGCAGCAGGGCTGACTCGTCCCGCGCCTTGCCCCGGGTGTCCCAGGCGGCGGCGTCGTCAGTCATTGGGCGCATCGAAGAGGGAGTCGACATACGTCCGCGGGTCGAAGTCCTGGAGATCCTCGGCCTTCTCCCCCACCCCCACGAGCTTGACGGGCACCCCCAGCTGCTCCTCCAAACCCAGGATGACGCCACCCTTGGAGCTGCCATCGAGCTTGGTCAGCACCAGCCCGGTCAGCTTGAGCGCGTCATTGAAGACCCTCGCCTGCTGGATCGAGTTCTGACCAATGGCGGCGTCGAGGACCAACAGCGACTCGTGGGGGGCGCCCTGCAGCGCCTTGGCCACGCTCCTCTCGACTTTCTTCAGCTCCTCCATCAGGTTCGCCTGGGTGTGGAGCCGGCCAGCGGTGTCGATGACCACGGCACCCGCCCCGCGAGCGACGCCCGCCTCGACGCTGCTGAATGCCACCGACGCCGGGTCGGCGCCAGGCTCGCTGCCGACGAAGTCGGCGCCGATCCGTTCCGACCAGAGCCGCAGCTGCTCGATGGCGCCGGCGCGGAATGTGTCGGCGGCCCCAAGGACCACTCGCTGCCCGCCAACGATAAAGCGCGCCGCCAGCTTGGCCGCCGACGTCGTCTTGCCGGTGCCATTGACCCCCACCACCAGGTACACACTGGGGCCGCTGGGAGGTGTCAGCTCCCGGGGTCGCCATTCCATGCGGTTGAGCAGCATCGTCCGCAGCCCGGCGATCGCCTCCTTGGAGTGCTTCATCTGCAGCCGCTCGGCCTCGCGCCGCAGGTCCTCGGCCAGCCGCAGGGCGACCTCGGGGCCGAGATCGGCCGAGAGCAGGGTCGCCTCCAGCGCCTCCCAGAAGCCCTCGTCGATGGGACCGTAGGCGGCCAGGCCGGAAAGCTGCCCGCGGAGGCCGGCGGTGCTGGAGGCCAGCCGTGCGGCAAGCCGCCCGACGATCCCGGCTTTGCGCGTCTCGGTCATTTCGCTCTGAGGCTAGCAGCGAAGGCAGCCAGCCCCATGCGGGCCCGGCCGCGACGCCTAGCTGGCGGCGGCGGAGACCTGGACCACCGACTCCCCGGCCAGTCGAACCGACACCACCCGCGATACCCCCGAATCCTCCAAGGTCACGCCGTAGAGGGCGCCGGCGTGGGTCATGGTGTGGTGGTTGTGGGTGACCAGGATGAACTGGGAGTCGTCCGCCAGCGTCCGCAGCAGCGTGTTGAAGCGGCGGACATTGGCGTCGTCGAGGGGAGCGTCGACCTCGTCGAGGATGTAGAAGGGGCTGGGGTTGACCTTCTCCAGGGCGAGGATGAATGCCAGCGCCGTCAGCGCCCGCTCCCCGCCGGACAGCAGCCGGATGTTGCGCATGCGTTTGCCCGCGGGCTGCGCCAGGATGTCTACGCCGGGCTCCTCGGCCTCGGGGTCGTCCAGCCGCAGGGTGGCCTTGCCGCCGTCGAAGAGCACGGCGAAGGTCTCCTGGAAGTTGAACGCGACCGCCCCGAAGACGGCCTCGAAACGGCGGTCGATCTCGGCTCCGAGCTCGGCGGCGACCTGCTCCAGGCCCTCGCGCGCGCCTCGGAGGTCGTCGAGCTGGCCGCTGATGGCGCCCAGCCGTGCGTTGTCGCGCTCGTACTCCTCGATCGCCAGCGGGTTGACCAGCCCCATCTGGGCAACTTGACGCTCGAGGCGGGTGATGTCCCGCTGCGTCTTCTCCCAGTCGACCTCGGCGCCGGCCAGCTCCTCGGCGCCGGCGCCGCCCATCCGCTGCGTCAGGTCGGCCAGCGCCGCCTCCGCCTCGGCGAGCTGGATGGTGGCCGCGGTCAGCGCCTCCTCCTGGTGGGCCAGCGCCACCCGTCGCTCCAGGTTGCCCTTCTCCAACTCCACCAGCCGCGCGGTCAGGCTCTCGACCTCGGGATCGGGGGCCGCCCCGGGCGCGCGCTCCAGCTCGGCACTCGCGATGGCGGCCTTGGTGGCGGCGGCGGTGCGCTCCCGCTCCAGCTCGGCCGTGACTCGCCGCGCCGCCGCCAGGCGCTCCTTGATGCGCAAGACCTCGGCCCGCTGCTTCAGCTCCGCCGACTGGGCCCGCTCCAGGCGGGCACGCGAGGTGTCGGCACGGGCAGACAGCGCCAGGACCCGCGCCTGTCGCTCGACGCTGGCCTCTCGGGCCACCTCCAGGGCCGACTCCGCCGACGCCAGCTGCCCGCGCGCGGCCACCACCACCGAGACCGCGGTCAGAGCCTCGTCGCGGGCCCCCACCAGCTCCGTTTCCGCCTCCGCCCGGGCCCGTGCCAGCGACGCCTGCTCGGTGCGGCCGTCGTCCAGCCATCGGTTCAGCTCCTCGGCCTGGATCCCGGCGGCGACGGCGGCCTGGCGCACCCCGGGCGCCTGCAGCAGCCGGACCAGGCGCGCCGCCGATGGCGCCTGCAGCTCGCCGTGCTCGGCCAGCGAGTCGACCAGGGCGATCCGCTCCTCGAGCCGCGACACGCGCGTGTCGGCGCCCTGCTGCCGGGCGCGAGCCGCCTCGTCAGCCGCCGCCGCCTGCCGTTGGCG
>JBARRR010000068.1:0-26597 GCA_049644325.1 Candidatus Dormiibacterota bacterium | reverse complement strand
CACCACCTCCAACGGAGGGGCTTTCCCGGTTACGACCCAACAGAATGCGATCGCCCAGTGCAATGCATTGACAGCCTCTGGTCAGTCCTGCACCGTGCATTCGGCGTCACGAAACGTGCCCTGATCTAATCCGATGCGGGACTGCGCCAGTCGGTTACCAGTGACTTCCACAGGGAGTCGGCTATGGAATCGATTGGGTCTTCAGCTCGTAGCCACGTGTAAGACCAGTTGGCAACGGACAGATAGATCAGCGTCGCCCGCTTGATGTCCAAATCTCGGCCTAGATCACCGTTGGCGACGGCCTCTTCGAAGAGCTTGCGGATCCGCTGCTCATATATGCGCCGACCGGCGAGAAACTCCTCACGCGGCGCCCCGGTCAGGTGGCGCCACTCGTGCAACCAGATCACGGCAACCCCCAACTGACTCGCCACCGTTCTGAGATGGCTTCGCAAGGCGAGGCGGAGCTTGTCGGCTGCGTGGGCCGCCGTCGGCAGCGTGTCGAGACTGTCGTGGAAGCTCCGGCTGCCGGCAAGGGCAATCTCGGCCAGGAGGTCTTCCTTGCCGTTTATGTGCGTGTAGACGGAACTCTTGTGCAAGCCGAGCGCGCCGGCGAGATCACCAATCGAGGTCCCGTGGTATCCCTTCTCAGCGAACTGCCTCGCGGCCTCTTCCGACAGACGGTCCTTTGTCGACGCCAACGGCCTATTGCTCCCTATGCCACGACGGAGATGCTCGACGAGCAACCGAACGGTCGGATGGTACCACAGTAGAGTGCCATAACTGGCCTAGGTTGCCGGAGCTCACATCGCACCCAACCGAACGTTCGGATGGTATGCTGGCCGAGCACTCATGCGACCGGAAGGCATCGTGACTGTACAGTTCAAGAACTCCCGCTGGGGAGCGATCGAATCTGCGAGCACAGGAGGCTAGGCATGGCTGACACCCAGGTCACCCCGGCGGTACTCGTCGATGTCGAAGAGGGCGTCGGCAACATCCGCCTCAATCGCCCCGATGCCTCCAATGCGATGAGCCTGGAGCTGCTGCGCGCGCTGCACCAGGCTGTGCTCGACTGCGACAGCGACCGCGACGTCAGGGTGATCCTGCTGAGCGGTGAAGGGCGCAACTTCTGCGGAGGCGGGGACGTACGAGAGTTCGCCTCGCACGGGGCCGACCTGCCCTGGCCGATGCGGGACATTACCGCGCACCTGCAGGCGGCGGCGGCGGCGTTGATCCACTCGCACGCCGTTGTCGTCACCGCGGTGCAGGGCTGGGCCACCGGCGGAGGCGGGGTGGGGCTCGTCTGCGCCTCGGACATCGTCTTGGCGGCGCAATCGGCGCGCTTCATGCTGGCCGCATCGCGAGTCGGGATGATCCCCGACGCGGGGGCGACAGTGATGCTGCCGCACCTCATCGGCTTCCGCAGGGCCATGGAGTTCGCCCTGACGGAGCAGGTGCTCAGCGCCAGCGAAGCCCTCGACCTCGGCCTCATCACCAAAGTCGTGCCTGACGAAGACCTGGCCCCGGAAGCCCGCGCGCTGGCTGTCAAGCTGGCAGGCTCGGCGCCGCTGGCGCTCGGGGCGACCAAGCGGCTGCTGTGGCAGGGCGTGGGGAGCGCGGTGGAAGCCCGCCTTGGGGAAGAGGCGCGCACTCAGACCGAGCTCTCAGGGACAGCGGATGCGCGGGAGGGGCTTGCCGCGGTGATCGAGAAGCGCGATCCAAATTTCACCGGCACCTAGGGGATGGGCGTCATGACCGAGATATCACTCCCGATCGACTATTCCGCGCTTGTCCAGAAGGACCGGGTCAACCGCCGGGTGTATACCGATCCCATCATCTTTGACGAGGAGATGGAGCGGATCTGGCGCCGTGGTTGGGTCTTCGTCGCCCACCAAAGCGAGCTACCGGAGCCGGGCGACTATGTCACCCGGACCGTGGGCGTGGAGCCGATCATCGTCACTCGCGGCCTCGACGGAGAGGTACGGGGGCTGATGAACCGCTGCACCCATCGCGCCAACCTCCTTTGCGAAATGCCCTCCGGCAACGCCCAATACATGCGCTGCCCGTACCACGGCTGGACCTTCAAGAATGACGGGACTCTCATCGGCTGCCCATTCCCGGATGGCTATGGGGAGGACTTCGTCAAGGACGAGCTTTCGTTGATCCACGCCGACGTCGACACGTACCAGGGCTTCGTCTTCGCCCGTCTCACAACCGATGGGCCGAGGCTTCGCGAATGGCTGGGTCGAGCGGCGACGGACATCTTCGACCGCCTGGTGTTGAGCTCACCAGAGGGCGAGGCGGAATTGACGGGGGGCTGGATCCATCACCGCGTTGCCGCCAACTGGAAAGTGGTGATGGAGAACGAGACCGACGGCTACCACCCCAAGTTCGTCCACGCCTCGGTCTTTTCGGTGGCCAAGTCCAACCTCCAGGAGATCTACGACGAGCGGGCGCGATCGCGGGTGCGCGACCTCGGTGGCGGCCACACCGAGCTCGACCATGCCCCGCAGTACCGCTCCACAGGCAAGCGCCTCGACTGGCTCGGGGACAGCCCCAGCCTGTCTCCATACATCGAAGCCATGGTGGCGGCGCATGGTGAGGAGCGGGCAGAGCAGATCCTGGTCGACGGCCCGCCCCACGCCCTGATCTTCCCCAACCTCTTCATCTCCGAAGGCTTCCTGCTGCACATCGAGCCCGTCGCGGTGGAGCATACGGTTCAGCACTCGACGCCCATCTACTTCAAGGGCGCCGACAGCCTCAACGACCGGATCCGGATCAAGATGCAGGGGTCGATTGGCCCCGCCGGTATGCTGCTCGCCGACGATACCGAGATGTACAACCGCAACCAGGTGGGACTGCGGGCACACGAGCCCGAGTGGCTGGTTCTGCGTCGCGGCCTCAGCCGAGAGACCCTGGAGGCCGACGGGGTTCGCAGCTCCAACATCACCGACGAGACCTCGCAGCGGGGGATGTGGGCGCAGTACCTGCGAATGATGATTGCTGATGGCGCGACCCCGAGCCACTGAGACAACTCCCGTCCCGCTGCCGATTGCGGACCTGCAGGCGTCGGCGCTCGATTTCGTACAGCACGAGGCCAGGCTTCTCGACGACCGGCGCTTCGACGAATGGGAGACCCTCTGGGCAGCCGATGGCATGTACTGGATCCCTGGTGAGCGTGACGACCTCGACGCCTTTGCCATGGTGCAGGACAACCGCAACCGGATAACCACCCGAGTCCGGCAGATGCTCAACGCCGACCGCCACTCGCAACGGCCTCCCTCGCGAACAGCGCGTACGCTCTCGGGCAGCGAGGCCACCGTCGCCGACGGCGAGGTGACCGTCCGGTCCAGCTTCGTGCTCCTGGAGTCACGGCTCGGCAAACTGACGTCCTGGGGCGGCGTCTACGAACACAGGCTTCGGGTGACCGAAGGTGGGGTGCAGCTGATGGTGCTGAAGAAGGTGCTCCTGGTCAACCGTGACCAGGCCCTTCCGACGATGGCATTCCTGCTCTAGTCATGGAGACAGACGAGATGGTCGTGAAGAATGAGTTCGCCGCAGCGTCGCTGCGCCTTATCCACTCGGGGGGCGCTACGCAGCTGCTGATCGAGGACCTCGAGACACATCGCAGCATCGCCCTGGACGCCCTCATGGTCGCCTCGCTGCCGTGGGCCAAGGACAGGATCTGGGACGGCATCGTGGACCCGTCCCTGCGGGCACCTGAGGGCTGATTCCTACTCGATCCCCAGGATGCGCTCGGCGTTGCGCCAGAGCACCTTCTCCCGAACCTCAGCCGGCATCTCGAAGGCATCAAACTCCGCCAGCCAGCGCTGCGGCAGGATGAAGGGGTAGTCGGTACCAAACAAGGCCTTGTCCTGGAGCCGGCCGCGGACCTCACGCACGAGCTCTGGATCGAAGTACTTCGGTGCCCACCCGCTGAGGTCGATGTTGACGTTGGCCTTGTGCAGCGCGATGGCGATCATCTCCTGCTGCCATGGGAAGGCGGGGTGGGCGCAGACGATGGTCAGGCCGGGGAAGTTCGCCGCCACGACGTCGAGGTGGATTGGCCGAACATAATCCAGTTCCATTCGCGCGCCCCCGGGACTGCCGGCGCCGAGGCCCAGGGTGCCGACGTGGAACAGCGCCGGCCGCTGCAGCGCCTGGAGCTCCTCCCACAGCGGGAAGAACTGGCGATCCGAGGGACGGAAAGCCATCGCCGCCTGCTGGAACTTGAAGCCGCGCATGCCCAGCTCCCGCACCGCGCGTCGCGCTTCGGCGATGGCAGCCTCGCCCTTGTGGGGATCGACTGAAGCGAATGGTATGAACCGGTCGGGGTAGCGGGCGCACACGCCGGCGACGAAGTCGTTGGTCACCGGCGGCCGTCCCGTGGCGGTCTCGGCGTCCCAGGCCAGAAGGACTCCGCGCAGGCCCTGGTACTCCTCGGCCATCTCCTCCACGGTGCGGGTCCTGATGTCGAGCCGGAAGTGGGAGCAGAGGCCGGGCATATACGGGCCCAGCGAACCCTCGAGGTACTCGGTTGTGGAAGGGTGGACGTGGAAGTCGAGCGGAGTGGGCATTGCCGAACAATATCCGCCTTCGTGCCAGACTTGAGCAGATGTCGGGAGCTAGGGTGCTGATCCTAGGTGGAGGCTTCGGGGGACTGACCGTTGCCCACACCCTCAAACAGACGGCGCCCACGGCGGAGCTCCTCGTCGTAGATCAGTCGCCCGACTTCGTGATGGGGCTGCGCAAGCTTTGGACACTTGACGGCCGGTCGAGCCCAGGCGACGGCACCCGCCCGCGCAGCGCCCTTCAACGACTCGGAATCCCGTTCCGGCAGGACACGGTCCAAGCCATAGACCTCGACCGCCGTAGCGTGCGGGTCGGGAGCGACGATCTGCCATGGGACTTCCTCGTCATCGCCCTCGGAGCCCAAGGGCGGCCCGACCTAATCCCGGGAGGGCTGGGAGACAACCCTGACATGTACACCTTCGAAGGCGCTGCACAGGGGGCCGCACAACTCAACGAGATTCGGGAGGGTCGGATCGCGATCGTGATCGCCGGCCTCCCGATCAAATGCCCGCCGGCGCCTTACGAGGCGGCCATGCTGGTGGATGGCATGCTCCGTCGGATGCAGCGTCGAGCACAGGTCCGGGTGGAGGTGATCACCCCCCAGCCGATGTCGATTCCGGCCGCCGGGGTCGTGGCCTGCAACTCCGTCGAGGACCAGCTCCAGGGCCGCGATATCGACTTCCGCCCGAATGCCAAGATCGTTCGCGTCGAGAAGGGACGGGTTGTCCTGGAGGGCGAGACGGTCAGTGCGGACCTGCTCCTGGTTGTGCCTCCCCATCGGCCCCCCAATCCGGTGCAACAAAGCGGCCTGACCGGGGACGGCGCCTGGATCCAGGTCGATCCCGCCACGCTGGCCACGCCGCATGAGGGTGTCTTCGCCATCGGCGACGTGGTCGAGATGAAGACCGGCGCCGGCCTTCCTTTCCCCAAAGCGGGGGTCTTCGCCGAGCGCCACGGACAGGTCGTCGGCGAAAATATCGCCGCGCAGATCAACGGCTCGCAGCCTGCGGCAACCTTCGAGGGCGACGGTTACTGCTTCCTCGAGGTCGGGGACGGAGAGGCCTCGAGCGTACGGGGAAACTTCCTGGCCAATCCACCCAGCGTCACCATCGCTGACCCGAGCGAGGCCACCCTGGAGGCCAAGCATCTTTTCGAGGAGGAGCGACTGGCGCGCTGGTTCTAAGCCGCGCGCTACCCGGCCCCTAGCGCTGAGCGTCTGGCGCGTATCGGGCTCGGACCAGCCGGCGCATGTGCGTGGCCGCCTTGGCGTTGGCGCCGAGTATCTCTGCCAGCCGGTCGCGGGAGATCGCATAGGCAAGCGCGCGGGTCGTCGCGGTCACCGTGGCGGCGCGTGCCTGGCCCTCGATCGGCCCGCGTTCGCCGACGACCTCGTTGGCCCGGACGACGCCGACTGGCTTCCCCTGTATGGTCACCGCCGCTTCGCCGTCGACCACGACGTAGCAATCCCCGGACTCCGCGCCTTCCACGCACAGCACCTCACCTTCCTCGAATGCGATCGGATAGGCGGTTGACGCCAGCTGCTGCAGCTCGGCGGCGGAACAGGCCTCGAACAATGGGATCCGCCGCAGGAGGGCGGCCAGCCTCTGCACCTCGACAGGGTCGGCGGGAACCTGCCCACTCTCGAGGCGCCGCCGGAATGCCTCCCGCAACTCCTGATCGTCGACCGCCGGCCTGTCGCCGACCGCGCCAAGCTTGAGCTTGAGCTCGCGCCATGGTGAGCGCAGGAGAAGCCGCGCGATCCCGGCATTGACCGCGTGGTCGAGGTCTGGCGCGACCGCGTAGGCGACCTGGGCGAGGTTGCCGACGGCCGTCGCCACGCGGGCAGGTCGCTCGCGGATCGCCTCGCAAATCAGGTCTGCCGCCTCCTCAGGGGTGAGCGCGGGAAAGTTGTCATACATCCTGGTAGGGGCGGCCATCGCGGTCCGCACCAGCGGCATGCACACACTGGTGATGCGGACCCCATCGCCCACGATCTCGAAGCCGATCGAGCGCGAGAATGCGTCCAGCGCCGCCTTGGAAGCCAGGTATGCCGAGAACATCGGGGCGCTCATCTGCACCCCGGCGGTTGAGATATTGACAATGTGGCCCGACCGGCGCTCGCGCATCACCGGGAGCAGGTCCAAGATCAGCTTGACCGGGCCAAAGTAGTTCAGTTGCATGGTGCGCTGGAAATCGTGGAAGCGGTCGTAAGAACCGCTGATTTCACGGCGGATCGAGCGTCCGGCGTTGTTGACCAGGACATCGACCTGAGCGTGTTGCTCCAGCACCTCCGCCGCCATCCGGTCGATCTCGGCAGGGTCGGACAGGTCGCATATATAGATGTGCGCGACGCCGCCGCGCAGCTCGATGTCGCTCCTCGTCTCCTCCAATAGATCGTGCCGGCGCGCAACCAGAAGGACCGTGCCGCCCGCAGCTCCCACCTTCAAAGCCGCCGCCCTGCCGATCCCGGACGAGGCGCCGGTGATCATCACCGTCCGACCCGTGACCACGTCTTCGAGGGATCGAGTGAGCACTACAACGCCAACGCGGATCCGCTGGCCGATCTCTGGGCCGTGTCCATGCAGGAACCCCTTCTCGTGGTCGTCGCCTGAGTAGCCTAGATCAAACGCGCTGGAGGCATACGTAGAAATCCACATGCCGGGTCGTGTTCTCGCTAAAGCGATACGATGCCCGCCAGGGGATGGCTGAGACTCCAACAGACAGATCGCGTTTCGAGCGCGTCGCGGCCGCTGCGCCGGAGCCGCTGGCGCGAAAGATCCGCGCCTCGAAGCTGACCGGCGAGCGCAAGCCAGTCACCGCGATCTTCGCCGACGTGGTCGGCTCGACCACCCTGGCTGAGACCATCGACCCGGAGGACTGGAGCCAGATCATGAACGGCGCCTTCGAGGTCCTGTCCGAGGCCGTCTACCGCTACGAGGGAACGGTGGCGCAGCTGCAGGGCGATGCGATGGTCGTTTTCTTCGGCGCCCCGGTGGCGCACGAGGACGATCCGGAGCGCGCAATACGCTCCGCGCTGGACATGATCGCGGCGGTCGGCGAGTACGCGGTGCAGGCGAAGGCCGAGTACGGCATCGAGTTCGCGATGCGATGTGGCGTAAACAGCGGCGAGGTCATGGTCGGCAATATCGGCAGCGACCTGCGCTATGAGTACACCGCGCTCGGGGACACGATGAACGTGGCGGCACGGATGGAGGCGGCAGCGGCGCCGATGACCGTGCTGGTGACCGAGGACACCTACCGGCTGACGTCGGCGACCTTCGACTTCGAGGAGGTTGGCGACCTGAGCCTCAAGGGCAAGACCGCTCCAGTCAAGGGTTACCGCGTGGTCGGGCTGCGAGCGACCCCGGGGCGAGCCCGCGGCATCGAGGGGATGCGGAGCCCAATGGTCGGCCGCGACGCCGAGCTGGCCCGGCTCCGGGAGCTGCTGGCGACCGCCCGCGCCGGGACTGGACGGGCGGCGGTGATCATCGGCGACCCGGGGCTTGGTAAAACCCGGCTGCTCGAGGAGCTGAGGGCCTCGGCCATCGCCGAGAACAGCCCGACGCACTGGGTCGTCGGGCAATGCCCCACCTTCGGCGCCGCGCTCCCCTACCACCTGGTCATCGACATCGCCCGGTCCTGTCTCGGCATCAGCGTCGCCGACAGCCTGGACGATGCCCGTGCCAAGCTGTCTCGACGAGTCAGCGAACTCCTGACCGAGGGCCAGGAGGAGGCGGTAGCGACCCTGGCGCACCTGCTCGGCCTGACCGACCAGGCGATCACCGAGGAGGGCCAGGTCATCGACCAGGGTGCTCTTACGACCCGCATCATCGGCACCGTCCACCGGCTGCTGGCGGCGTTGTGCGCCACTGGAACAGTGGTCCTGGTCTGGGAGGACATCCAATGGGCCGACCCGTCATCGGTGGAGGCGCTGAGCGCCGCCATGCCGCTGTTCCGGAAACTCCGGATCCTGCTGGTGGCGGCGCTCCGGCCTGACCGCGACTCGGGCGGCTGGCGTCTCCTGACGGCGGCGCGCGAGGTGTTCGGTGAGACGCTGGCAGAGCTATCGCTGCAACCGCTGTCGCAGGCGGCGGGCACGGAGCTGATCGGCAACCTACTGGAGGTGGAGTCGCTGCCGGGGAAGGTGCGCGCCAGCATCATCGCCCGCGCTGAGGGCAACCCGTTCTTCGTCGAGGAGGTGGTGCGAATGCTGATGGACCGGGGCGTCATCGTTCGCGACGGCGATCAGTGGGTGGCCACCGAGGATGCCGCCGCGGTCGAAATCCCAGAGACCCTGCGCGGGCTATTGCTGGCACGCATCGACCGCCTGCCGACCGACGCGCGTCGGAGCCTGCGGGTGGCCTCGGTGATCGGCCGCCAGTTCCCGGCGCGGGTGCTGGAGCAGGTCCTCGAGGCCAGGTCGGAGGAGGGACCCGAGCCATGACCGATACCCATCTCGACGAGCTGGAGGCATCGGGGATGGTCCGGCTCGCGGTGATCGACCCGGAGCTGGAGTACCTGTTCCGTCATTGGCTGGTCCAGGAGGCCGCCTACAGCTCGCTGCTAAAGCAGGAGCGCCGGCAGCTGCACCTGGAGGCGGGGGTGATCCTGGAGCGGCTCTATCCCGACCGCCTGGGTGAGCTGGCGCCGCAGCTGGCGCAGCACTTCGAAGAGGGCGGCGACGACGCCCGCGCCCTCGAGTACCTGGTCAAGGCCGGCCACCATGCCGCGGAGCGGACCGCGTACCCGGAGGCGCGTGCCTTCCTGGACCGCGCCGCCGAGCGGCTCGCCGCCGAGCCCGATGACGACGCCACCCGGCGCCTGCGGGTGGAGGTGGCGCTGGGCCGGGTCCAGGCGGGATGGAGCTTCACCGCGCCTGACGAGAACAACGCCCTCCTGGACCAGGCGCTGGCTGACGCCAAGGCCCTCGGCGACGAGCGCCTCCAGGTCGAGGTCTACACATGGATCGCGCTGATCCGGCAGATGGCCGGTGAGCAGCCGTCGAACAGCCCCGCGCTGCGCGACGCAATCGATCGCAGCGCCGAGATCGCAACGCGCCTGGGCGACGAATCGATCCAGGCCGTGCCCCTGGCGGTGACCGGGATGAGCCTCGCCTATGCGGGCGAAGTCCGCCGGGCAGCGGAGATCCTGGAGCGCGCGGTGCCCCTGCTCGAGCAGCGCCATATGGCGATAGCGGCCTCGTTCTCGGCCGGGGCCCTCGCCACTGTGTATGCCCAGATGGGCGACTACGACAAAGCCCGCGAGAAGGCCCAGATCGCGATCGACGTGGCGGCCGAAGGCGATCCCATCGCCTATATCGACGCGCGCCTGGCGCAGGGGTTCATCGAGATCTGGAGCGGAAACATGGAAGCGGCGATGGCGATCGGTTCCGAGTGCGATTCCCGCGCCGAGGAGCTTGGCGCCTTCGCCTGCTCGGTGGCGAGCAAGTACCTGACGGGCGTGTCCAAGATTGAGGCGGGCGACCTCGAAGAGGGCATGGCGCATCTCGAGGCCAGCAATGACATTGCCCAGACTGCGATGCAGGGGATGCGCCCGATGGTGCTGGCCGCGTTGGGGACCGCCTACGCCAGGATGGGGGATCGCGAGAAGGCCCAACAAACCTGGAGCGAAGGATTGGAGGTGGCGCGGGCGATGGGCGTCCGGCCCGACGAGGCCGCAATCCTGTTGAGTCGCGGCCGTGCGGTCGCCGCCGAGCTCGACCCGGACTGGGATGCCGCGCTGGCAGACATGGAAGCCAGTGCCCAGATGTTCGAGGAGATGGGCATGATCCCCGACCTGGTTAAGGCGCTGGAGGCGCAGGCGGATGCGCTTGAGCGCGCCGGCAGGGAGGATGAAGGCGCGCAGCGCCTGGCGCGAGCAGCTGAGTTGAAGGCGCGTAGTTAGGGCAGCAGTCGGAACAGCTCGGCGGCAACCGCCACCTCGGCCCAGGCGATGGCCTCCGCCCGAAGGTCCTGAGAGAGAAATTGGTACGCTGTGAGCCCCGCCCGGGATTGGTAAGGAGGAAACCGGATGCCGCTGTACATGGACATTCACCACAAGATCGACGGCCTCACCGCGGAGGCGATCAAGGGAGCCCACGAGGCTGACGTGAAGGCCCAGGACGGATACGGAGTCAAGTACATCAAGTACTGGTTCGACGAGGGATCCGGCAAAGCCTTCTGCCTGGTCGAGGCCCCGAACGCCGAAGCCGCGAACGCCGTCCACAAGGAGGCCCACGGCCTGGTCGCGGACGAGATCATCGAGGTTCAGGAAGGGAGCTGATTCGCGCCGGCCACTGCGCCGGCTCTGAATAAGGAGTTGGAGGCCCGGTCACGGCCGGCTCCCAGGCTTTCGCCCAGGGGTCAGCCGCACCGGGCCGGGCCTAGGCCCTATTTGGCCTTCGCCACCAGTTCGGCGAGGCGGTCCCAGCCCTCGCTGGCTCCGCTCTCCATGCCGGAGGAAACCATCCCGTCGCGATCCTCCAGGCTCTGGAAGACCGACCTGACGGTGAGTCGGGTCTTGCCACCCTCGACCTCGTCGAAGGTCGCCGTCTCCATCGCCACGTGCCCGGGCACACCCTCATATTCGAAGGTGTTCACGGTGTACGACGGCGCCTCGACCGTGTGGTAGACGCCACGGAAGGCGTGCACGGTGCCATCTGTGTCCGTCTGGGTGATCCGCCAGGCCCCGCCGTGACGAACGTCCATCTTCTCGACCTTGGTGTCCAGCCTGGCGGGCCCCCACCACTGCGCCCGCATCTCGGGATCGTTGACCACCTTGAATACGAGCTCGCGGGGTGCGTCGAAGACTCGTGTCATCACGATCTCCTGGACGCCGGGTTCGATGATGAACTCAGTTGCTGTCGCGTTGGCCATCCTTTGGCTCCTCCTTTTTCAATTCGCGCAGGTACTCATCGATGCGATCGAAGCGCTCCTCCCATTGGTCCCGGTAGCGTTCGACCCAGTTGGCCACGGCCTTCAGCCTCTCGGCCTCCAGTTTGCAGGGACGCCACTGCGCCTGGCGCCCCTGCGTCACGAGCCCGGCCCGTTGCAGCACCTTGAGGTGCTTGGATACCCCGGGCAGACTCAGCTCGAATGGCTGAGCCAGCTCCATGACCGTCGCCTCGCCCTGGCTCAGCCGTTCCAGGATCGCTCTCCTGGTCGGGTCGGCCAGTGCCGAGAAGGTGATGCTCAATTCGTCGGTTGCCATTTTACCTAGTAGCTAATTAGCTAATCGGTAGAATACAGCCGACGATTTCGATTTGTCAAGTCCCCCTGCGGGCTACCGGGCTCTGGCCCGATCCACCTTGATAGCCAGGCCACGGCGTCGCCGCCCGGCAACCGCGAGTGCCGCAAACAGCCCCACGCTGGCGGGCACCACCCACGGGTACGACGCGGTCGCAGTGTTGGGCAGAGAGCCGCCAGGGCCGGCCTGGTGCTGGGCGACATAGTCTGTGGCGTCGAACGCGTAAGGCTGGGCACCATTGATGCGCACCGCGGCGAGGTAGAAGAGGGCGTGCTCCCAGACGTGGGGCTGGTCTTGAACCGGCGTCGGCTTGGGGCCGTAATTGCGAGTCCAGGACTCGCCGAACAGCCCGGTGTTGGTGGTCAGCCCGCTGGCCATGAAGCTAAGGGTGTCAAGCAGATCCTTCTTCTGGGCGGCGGTGGGGTTGCTCCACGCGTAAGCGAGACCAAGCAGCGCCTTGGCCTCGTATTGCCCCCGGTTAGACGCCAGCGATGTCCCCATCGACTTGTCCACCTGGTTGGCCTCGCCGATCATCTTGGGCTCGTTGTACGGGCGGAACGCCACCGGCCACAGCAACCAGCCGCCGTCGCCGTAGTCCACGTTGTAGCCGTTGGGCAGGTTGCCGCTCTCTCGGTAGCTCTGGGAAGCGGCGTCGTAGAGGCCGTCGATGGCGGCAGTCAGCTCGTCGAGTCGCGTCTTCCACTGGCCGACGGCGGCAGAGGCGTCGCCCATAGCCGCTGCCGCGGCTATGGCGGACTGCAGGCCAAGGTAGACCGTCTCAGCGCCGTGCAGGCTCTGGCTTGGGGTGTAGTTGTCGTCCTCGCTGGCGGTGCACTGGAACCCGTTGGTGGGGTCCTTGCACTGGGTCAGCCAATTGGCGGCCACCGTGATCGTCGGGTATACAGCCTGCAGGTATGCTGCCCTGGCCGACGGGTCGGACAGGAACGTGGCGTGGTGCCAGAGCGTCCACGCGCCAAGTCCGGTCTCGTCGATCTCCCACGGTATTGGGGCCCCGTCCACGCCGTCGCCGTATGAGGCCATCGGCCAGTTGCCCGGCGGCCGGATCGGGCTGGGGTTGGTGGTGGTGGTCTGGACGCGCGTGTAGAACAGGTTGTGCCGGGTCACCGCCTCGGAAAAACCGTTGAGGTCCAGCACCTCGTTGAGGAAGGCGCCGTCGCGAATCCAGTCCTCGCCATACGGTCCCTGGGTGTCGCTGGAGGCGACGATGGCGCCCGTCTGCGGCACGATCGCCAGCCGTAGCGTGATCAGGGAGCGCTTCGCCACCTCCACCACTCGCGGGTCGGCGCTGCGTGGCAGCACGGTTCGGCTCAGCCATGCACGCCAGTCGGCCTGTACCGCCGCCAGCGTGGCCTCGAAGGACTGCGCCCGCGCTCGCCCCAGGGTGGTGACGGCGGCAGCGGCGTCCCCGCCGGCCGCGATCGTCATCCGGGCGCGGGCGCGGCCGTCGGCGCCGAAGCTGAGCGCAGTGCCGAGGGCCCCGGTGACCTGCCCCACCGCTGAGGTGGCTCCGCCGAGGTTGTAGGGCGCCTGCGTCGCCTGCAGGTAGCCGTCGGCTCCCCCGACGGGCAGCGCCGATGGCTCGAAGCCGTCGTTGCCCACCTGGTGCTGCAGGTCGGCTCCCTCCCATCCGAAACTGAACGCCACCGACGTCGGGTGGCCGGTCGACTTGTCGATCCCCTGCCAGGAGTGGACGATGCTCGCCGAGGCGGCGTCGTAGGCCGCCTGCATGTCGCTCTGCTGCGAGAAGCACCAGTCCTCGGCCGGCAGGTACTGGATCTTGCTGGCGATGGGGTTGAAGTTCTCGTAGTACACCAGCCGCGCCTCCAGCACCGGCGAGGCCGGGGCGCGATCGACCCAGAACTGGCGCTCCATGGCGTCCAGTCCGGGCGCGGCCACCAGGTCGATGTCGGTGACCGTGAGCCCGAGTGCAGGTGGCGATCGATGGATCGTCACGGGAACCGGGGTGTCGGCGGAATCGTAGAGCTGGTTGGTGGACCAGTCGCGGAGCCAGCTGAAACCCTGGCCGGCAGGGGTCCGGTACCAGATCCCGGCGAAGCTGCCTTCGTTGGGGAATTGCGCAATCACCTGACCCTTCTGGTCGCGCGTCTCGGCGAAGTACTTGACCTGGTTGTAGTAGCTGGGGTTGGGGTACTTGAAAACGGTCAGCGTCCCGTGGTCGTTGATGCCGGCCGTGACGTCGCCGTTGCCGGCCTGCGCGTTGACGTCGGTGGGTCCGTAGGCCTCGAAGTCGGCGTTGGTCTGGGTGGGGTCGAGGCAGTTGGGCTCAGTGATGGGATTGCCCAGAAGCACCGGGCCGGCCGCGCCCGCCGGCATCGCCGGCGCGTTGGCGGTCAGCAACGCGGCCGCCGCGGCCGCGATCAGAAGCGCACTCCCCCTGCGCCTGATCTCCCCCATCGCCCCGTTATCTTGCACCCTGTAGGGGCGCTACCCGGCTGGCGTCAGTGAGCCTCGTCCTGGGGGAAGTCCTTCTCCCCCGCCCGAATCGGCACCTGGAGCCAGTTTTCGCGGGGCGGCAGGGGGCAACTCACCTCCGGGTTGTATGCGCAGGAGGGGTTGTACGCGTAGTTAAAGTCGACCACCACGTGGCCGTTATGGGGCGGCGCGATATCGAGGTAGCGCCCGGCCCCGTAAGTCTCCTTCCCCGACAGGGCATCGCGGAACGGCAGGAACAGTCGGTCCTCGCCGGCTGGCTGGTAGAGCGTCACCTCTGCCGGCTGCCCGTCGACCTCGAAGCGCACCACGCCCGCGCGGTCGTAAACCTGCGATTCGCCGGTCGAGGTCTCCATCGTGACCTTGCCACGCTCCGCAGGCGGCTCGAGCTCGGAGACCACCATCAGGTCCGAGTTCTCGGGGAAATATTGGAGCCCTTCGAAATGATGCGTCAGCTCATGGGGCAGCGGCGAGTGGTGGTCGGTCCGAAAGAACTCGTCCTTCTCCTTCCGAAACTCCTCTAGATCACTCACAAGCCACCTCCCCGTGCCCGTGCGGCACGGATCAATGCTAACGACCTCGCTACCAACAACGACGCGCCGCGTACCCTATTTCGATGTCGCCACCTGCTGAAAATGGGGCCGAGGGCCCCGGCCGCGCCGGGCCGGACTGGCTCACCCTCGCCGCCTTTGTCGGAGTTGTCCTTATCGGCGGCTCCAACTTCGTCGCCGTCCGCTTCAGCAACCGCGAGCTGCCGCCCTTCCTGGGTGCAGGCATCCGCTTCGGGCTTGCCGCCGTGCTGCTGCTGGCCCTGGTGCGAATCCAGGGACTCGAGCTGCCCCGAGGCCGCGCCCTGCTCGGCGCCGCGATCTTCGGCCTGGTGACTTTCACCGGCGCGTACGCGCTCACCTACTACGGCCTGGTCCAGGCGCAGGCCGGCCTGGGCGCCGTCTTCGCCGCGTTTGCCCCGTTGCTGACGATCTTCCTCACCGCGGCCCAGCGGGTCGAGCCATTCCGCTGGCGGGGGCTGCTGGGGGCCCTCTTCGCCATCGTCGGGGTGCTGATCATGACCCGCGCGCCCAGCGTCGCCGGAGTCCCCCTCGGGTCCCTTCTGGCGCTGTTCGGCCTGGCGGTCTGCATCTCGGAGTCGGGGATCATCGTCAAGCAGTTCCCGCGCATGCACCCGGTGGCGCTAAATGCAGTGGCGATGGCCATCGGCACCCCGCCGCTGCTGGTCCTGTCGCTGGTCACCGGCGAGCAGTGGCGAGTCCCGACCAGCCTGTCGACGTGGCTGACGCTGGCATACGTCGTACCGGTTGGCTCCGTGCTGCTCTTCGTCCTGGTGGTCTACGTCCTCAATCGCTGGACCGCCACAGCCCTGTCATACGCGACCGTGCTGTTCCCAGTGGTCAGTTTCGGCCTGGGCGCGCTGCTGGCGAGCGAGGCCCTCAGCCCGGCCCTGGCCGCCGGCGCGGCCGTCACCATCATTGGCGTCTACCTGGGCGCGCTCCGCCGGGCGGACGCGCCGGCTAAGTCTTAGACGACCTCAAACTCCGAGACACTGGCCGGAAGCTCAGCGGGAGGTCGGGAGCGCTGGGCCCTGATGCCGCGAGTTCCTGGCGATCGGGGGCTGGGGTTGGCCAGGTCCTGCTCGCGCGAGCTCACGAAGCGCCGGCTAAGGGTCCGGGTGAGACGCCCGGCCTCCACGGCCTCCCACCCGTTGGCGGTGAGAACGAAGAAATTGCCCCAGATGTACACCAGGTCGCCCGGCTCGAGGACCCTCCCGGCGATGCTGGGACGGGAGCGGACCAGGGCCTCGACGTCCTGCGGGAACTGCGCGTGGACCCACCCGGCCCGCCGATAGGCGTCAGCCTCGACCGGTTGCGCGTCGACATCGTCGACCCTGTCACGAAGCAGAAGGAGCGCCGAGTACCTCACCGCGTTGTCCCTGTTGCAGGCTGATCCGTCCAGCCGACCATAAGCTGGCGCTCCCTGGTTTCCGGGGCCTGTTGCCAACCTGTGGCAGCTAACCGGGCGCCGGTGTCGCCGAAGTGGCCTCCACCTCCACGTGACGCACCTCCGGCCGGATGCGCCGGCGGATTGCGGCCTTGAGCTGCATCGTCGGCCCATACCAGATCGGGAAGAACAGCAGCAGCAGACCCACCACCAGGATCACGGTGTCGAATGGCGCGGCGACGTGATCCCGGGCGAACTGCCCGATGCGCGTGTTCCACATCAGCAGCCCCAACCAGAGGAACGCAAGCATGCCCAGCAACGAGAGCAACCCGAAGATGAACAGCCCGGCCTGCTTCTTGCCGATGTGGTTGCGGTGCACCAGGTCGCTCCACAGCCCGCGCGTGAAGTAGTGGTTGGCGTCCTCGCGAAGGCGCGGCATGTCGAGCCAGTCCGACAGCGCATAGTAGCCGTCGAGCGGGATCAGCGGGTTGAAGTTGAAGAGCGTGTTGATGTAGAGGCCGAATGCGATCTGGAAGCAGATCGCGGACCACACCCCCGCGCCGGCCACCGCCACCGCGGAGAAAGCCGAGGCCACGGTGAGCGTCACCACCGGTCCAGCCAGGGTGACGACGATCCGCGCCCGGCGGCCCTCGAACCACATGTCGGTGGTGTCGACGAAGGCGTAGGGCATACCCAGCATCATCATGAATCCGCCGCGGGGCACCTTCCGCCCGTATGACTTCACGGCAAGGGCGTGGGCCAGCTCGTGCAGCATCAGCGCCAGGCTGTAGCCGAGGATGGCGAGGATGATGCCGAGCACCCCGGCAGAGCCGACATCCAGCGGCTGCTGCTGCCCCAGCGCGAGGACGAACAGGACGATGCCGAGGATCCCGAGCCCCCAGATCAGGACCAGCCCGGGCGCGGTGAAGAAGACCCAACCGCCGAGACGGTAGACCTTCTGGAGGACGCCGTCGATCCCCGATATGGCCAGCTCGGCGCGGGACAGGATGGTGACGACGCGGTCGAAGATGCGTCGGGCGCGACTGCGCTCGGTGAGCTCCTCGTCGGCGCCCACCCCCCGAACCAGGCCAGCACCCGCCAGCTGGTCAACCAGCTGCTGGATCCGGGTCAGGGCGAGCTGACCGTACTCGGCGCTGTAGGCCAGGAGGAGATCGCGAACGCTGTGCTCCCCGTCCATCAGGTTCCAGAGGAAGACGTCACGATCGGTCAGCTGCAGGTACTGGCCATTGCGGCTGCTGCGCAGGACGTATCGCAGCCTGCCGGGCTGGGAGGGCGCCTGTTTGAGCGCCCAGCCGCTGCGCCGGCGTGGTTTGAGATCGAGCCCGGTCGGCGGTGACTCGGTGGCCACGCCAGTGGAGCCCGGCGTCCGCAGCACCATGCTCTCCTCGGGTGCGCTGACCATCGTCTTGCCGCCGATATCCACCGCCCGGGGCTGCTCGATGCGGACGACCTGCGTGGGGCCGACGCCGATGACGTCGTAGTCGCGGAGGACTGCTGCGGCGCCGCCTGCCATTGGCTGGCTGTTGACGAAGCTGCCGTTCATGGAGTCGAGGTCCTCCAGGCGGTAGCCGGTCGGCTCGCGCCAGATGCGGGCGTGGTAACGCGAGACGTACTTATCGGTGACCACGACATCGTTGTCAGGCGCCCGGCCGATGGTGGTGCAGAGGTTGGTCAGCGGGTAACCGTCGCCGTTGTTGGGCGGGTACAGCATCGACGGCATCGCCTGCTCGATGTGGGCGCCCTTGACCGGCTGGCCGCACTTGAGGCAGAAGGGGAAGTCCTTGCGCGCGTGCACTCGGCATGTCCGGCAGAGGAGCGCCATAGTCAGGAAGTTTCCAACATCGAGCACGACCCCGGCAACGGTGCTCGCACCACCAGCGGGCGAGGGGTTCGGGCTCCGTCGGAGCGGCTGGGCGGGCGGATAGAATGTTCGTCTGCCGCCGGCCTCCCGGTGGCCAGCCCGTGGCATCGGGGCGTGGCGCAGCTCGGTAGCGCGCGTCGTTCGGGACGACGAGGTCCCCGGTTCAAATCCGGGCGCCCCGACCAGCTACTCGGGCTTCTTCGCCTTTTCTGCGGTGTCGGGCTGCTTGCGCCGCCGGCCCCGGATCATGCCAGGCCGGGTACGCACCTTGGTCGGCTCCCGGGGCGACTCCTTGTACGACTGGGGCGGCGGCCTGAGGAACGGCGCTGCCCGGGTGACGGCCACGTCGTTGGCGGTGATGTTGGCGCCGGCGACGACGAAGACCATGCGGGCGTTGACCTCGCGCTCGACGGCGTCGGCGTCATGGTGCAGGTAGTCGATCCAGTAGCGAACCACCAGCGCGGTGTCGGCGTCCCCGCGGGGCGCAAAGGCGACCGTGGACTGCGGCTCCTTGGCCACACCATCGACGCGGGTCAGCTCCGAGCGGGCCTCCCTGAGCATGTCGGACGGGTCCCTGTCGGCGGGGATGCGCACCGCGGTTTGGGTCGCCCGCAGCGGGTAGTAGGTGTTGTTGACCAGCGGTGATGTGAAGACGATCTGGTTGGGGACCAGGATCTTGCGCCCCTCCGGCGTCCGCAGAACGGTGGTGCGCAGCTCGACATCCTCGACGGTGCCTTCGTAGTTGGCCACGGCGATGTCGTCACCAATGCGGAATGGTCGCTCGATGAGGAGGAAGAACCCGGAGAGCCAGTTGCGCAGGATGTCCTGGAAGGCCAGCCCAAAGGCCAGGCCGAGCAGTCCCACGGCGCCGAGGACCGGGGCCACCAGGTTGGGCGCCACGACATAGAGCAGCGCCAAAAGCCCGATTGCCAGGACCGCGACGTAGAAGACGCGCCCCATCAGCAGCACCAGTTGCACGTCCCAGTGGGCCCCCCGGGTGGCCCGCCGGCTGAGGGCGCTGGCCACCCGAGCCACGATGTAGGTGACCACGACGATCAGGGCGGCCTCGACCAGCGTCAAACCGATCGCCGCCAGGTTGCTGTCGGCCAGGCCGAGGGCCTTGAGGATCGCCTGGTTGAGCTCGAATGAGGCCGGGAAGACCGCGCCTCCGGCGGCCGGGGTCAGCTTGGCTCGGACCCGGGCTCGGGAGACTCGTCCCCTCCGCCACCGCCTTCGGTGGCAGCCTCGCCCTCCGCGCCCTCGGCGGCCTCGCCCTCGACACCCTCCTCGCCCTCTTCGCCCTCGACCTCCACGACCTCCTCTTCCTCGATCTCGCGGATATGGGCGATCTTGGCCACGACTTCATCAGGGTCGGAGAGGACCTCGCATTCCGGCGGCACAACAAGGTCGCTGACCCGGATCGACTGTTCCAGCTCCTCGAGCCCGGTCACGTCGACCTCGATGTGCTCGGGGATCTCGGTGGGCAGGCAGCTGACCTTGATGGTGTTGGTGAGCTGCTGCAGCTCACCCTCATTGCGCTCGGCGGCAGGCGCCTCGCCAACTAGGACCAGCGGCACGTCAGCCGTGATCTTCTCCTTGAGGTTGACCTGGAAGAAATCGATGTGCTGGACGATGTTCCGGCGGGGATCGTACTGAACCTCGCGGACCAGCACCCGGCGAGCAGCCGAGTCCCCCACCGTGACGTCGAGGAGCTGGGTCCGGCCGACCTTGTGGAAGACGCGGTCGAAGTCCCGTCGCGCCACGGCGACGGCAACGGAGTCGACCGCCTTGCCATAGATCACGCCGGGAACCTTTCCGGCGGCACGCAGGGGCCGATTCTGCTTGAGGCGCTGCTCGCGAGGCTCCGCCGCGAGCGTGTGGGTATCTGCCATTGGACCGGGAAGAATAGCATGCGAGCGTATTCCCGTCGGCTGTCGATTACCGTACAGTCAGGCCATGCGTGTAACCGTCAGGTTCATGGACGGCGAGGTCCTGGAGGGCGAGTCTGAGGCTGCCAACCTGGAGAAGATGGGCTTCCCGATGTCGATCCCGCAGGGAAACAACCAGATCGCCTGGGTCTCCCTGGCCTCTATCAAGTACGTCCTCTTCCCGGACAGCATCCATGAGCACGGCGAGGTCGACCCGAGGGAGCAGGTCGACCAGATCAAGGTGGTCCTCCACTTCGCCGACGGCGAGATCATGCGCACCTACAAGGACGACACCTTCCAGCAGGACGGCGAGGGCTTCAACCTGCGCATCTGGGACCCCCACCTGGGCGGCCTGCTCCGGGTGATCGTCTCCCTGCACGCGCTCAAGGCAATCTTCTTCGTCAGGGAATGGGACGGCCGGACCGAGGAGGAGAGGCTCTACTACAGCAACCCCGGCCAGCCCGCCAGCGGGGCCGCCGGAGGAACATGAAGGTCACCGTCCACTTCGCGGACGGGGAGGAGCTAACAGGCGACGCGGAGGGGATCAGCCTCGAGAAGCTCGGCTTCTCGATGGCCGTACCCGGCGGCAACAGCCGCACGGTGTGGGTCGCGATGCCGCAGATCAAGTACGTGGTCATCCATGGCGTCGCCGCCCAGAAGGCCGATCGCGCAGGCCAGGCCAGTGACCCGCGCAGTAACCAGGGCCTTCCCAAGGTGGTGTTCCACTTCGCCGACGGGGAGACCCTGAACAGCTACAAGGACGAGTACTTCGTCGAGGAGGCCCAGGGCTTCAACCTCCGGGCCTGGAACAGCAAGGAGGGCGCCCTCGAACGAGTCGTGGTGTCTGCGCATTCGCTGAAGGGTGTTTTCGAGGTCGAGAGCTGGGACTCCCGCACCGAGGAGGACAAGCGCGCCAACGCGACCCGCCGGCGGGCCAAGGCCAGCCCCGACGTCCCCAATGCCTGGCTGGACGAATCTTCAACGGAATTCGACCCTGAGATCCGGCGGCTGGCCTACTCCTATCAGCGGCGCTTGGCCCTGGAGCGCGACCTGGAGCTGCACAGCGGCGATCCGCTGGCCTTCGAGAAGGCCATCTCGCTCCGTCTTGACCGGCTGATGGAGGACGACCTGGTGGCGCTGCGGCCGGAGCAAAAGAGCGCCCTGCTCACCTACATCCTCCGGGAGTCCGTTGGCTACGGCCCCATCGACCCCCTGCTCAAAGACCCCAACGTTACCGAGATCATGGTCAACGCGCCGGACGAGGTCTACATCGAGCGCGGCGGCCAGATCCTGCGAACACAGATCCGCTTCGAGGACAACAGCCAGTTGATGAACGTCATCCGCCGGATGGCGGCCACCATCGGTCGCCGCATTGACGAATCGACGCCGATGGTCGATGCCCGGCTCCCCGACGGCAGTCGCCTCAACGCCGTCATCCCGCCGGCGGCAACGCGCGGCCCCGCGCTGACCATCCGCAAGTTCCGCTCCTTCAACATGGGGCTCGACCAGCTGATCGGTGAGGGAACGTTGAGCCCCGCGATGGCCAGCTTCCTGCAGGCGGCGGTCCAGGGACGCCTCAACATCCTCATCTCCGGCGGCACCGGCTCCGGCAAGACCACGACCATGAACGTGCTCGGGTCCCTGGTCCCGGCGCGGGAACGGGTGGTGACCATCGAAGACTCCGCCGAGCTGCAGCTGGGCCATCCCCACGTGGTCTCGTTGGAGTACCGCCCGCCGAACGTCGAGGGCAAGGGGGAGCTCACCATCCGGTCGCTCCTGCGCAATTCGCTCCGGATGCGTCCCGACCGGGTCATGATCGGCGAGGTCCGCGACGCCGCCGCCCTCGACATGCTCCAGGCGATGAACACCGGCCACGACGGCAGCATGTCGACGATCCATGCCAACTCGGCCCGCGACGCCTTCTCTCGCCTCGAGACGATGGTGATGACGGGGTCGGTCGACATCCCCCTGCCGGCGGTTCGGGCGCAGGTGGCGTCGGCCCTCAACCTCGTGATCCAGCAGGCCCGGCTCCCCGACGGCAGCCGCAAGATCATCCAGATCGCCGAGGTCTCCGGCTACCAGGGCGACACCCCGGTGCTGACTGACATCTTCCGCTACACCCGGCTGGCGGACGGAACCAGCGCCTACATGCCCACCCAGGAGATCCCCCACTCCATCACCAAGATGAACTTCTATGGGGTCGACGTGGTTCGGGAGATCTTCACCTCGGACCCGTACGAGGTCAAGCCTCGGGACGACCGCACCGATGCCGAGGCGGACCTCGACACCGAGGCGCCTGACCTGGTTGCCCCCGCTGCCAGCGCCGAGGTCGAGGAGGCGGCCCACCTCGCCGACACCATGGTGTCGCCGCCTCCCCAGGACATCCCCGGTGCGCTGGTCGTGGAGGAGGACGGCTCCGCCGAGCTGGCGACCGCCGCGGATGAGCCTGCCGCAGAAGACGAAACCGCCCTCGAGCCGCCACGAGTGGCGCCCGAGCCGCCGCGGATCGCCCCCGAGCCGCTCTCCTCGGTCAGTGTCGGCGCCCTCAACCGCAGGGCCCAGGAGCGCAGAGGCTCCCGGAAGAACCCCTAGAAGCTCTCGAACTCCTCGCCCCTGAGGCGACCCACTGGCGTCAGGTGCTCGTGGTAGAAGACCACGAGGTAGTCCTTCTCGCGTACCTCGGCCAGGAAGCGTTCCTTGCTGGCGATCGATGCCAGCACGTCGAGGTCGGTGCCCGCGATCCAGTTGATGCGCAGGTGGCTGGGGTACGGCACCAGGTCGCCCATGAAGGCGGCGGTGCCCGCCGAGCTCTTGACCAGCACCGCCTGGTGGCCAGGCGTGTGTCCCGGGGTCAGACGCATCTCGAAGCCCGGCACCGGCTCGGCGTCGCCGTCGAGCAGCTCCAGCAGCCCAGCCTCTACCACCGCCTCGATGTTCCGAGCCTGGTAGGTGGGCTTGCTTCGCGGGTCGGGGTTGAGCAGGGACTCGTACTCGCGCCGCTGCAGGAAGTGGCGCGCCCGCGGGAACGTGGGCCGAATGCCACCGCCATCGAAGGTGGTGACGGCGCCGCAGTGGTCGAAGTGGAGATGAGTGAGGAAGACGTGGTCGACGTCCTCGGGCTCGACCCCGGCGGCCTGCATCGAGCGACGCAGGCGGCCGACGTCGTCGATGCCAAAGATGTCGAGCTCCTTCTCGGAGTACTTCTCCCCGACGCCGCCCTCGACCAGGCTGGTCCCCTGGGGCCCCTGCACCAGCAGGCAGTTGGCGGCCACCGGGACGCGGTTGCGCTCGTCGGGGATCTTGTGCTTGATCCACAGCGCCTTGGGGGTCACCCCAAACATCGCGCCCGCGTCCATGAAGACCGGCGCGTCGGGCACCAGCCGCAGCGTCAGCTCGCCCATCGGGTAGGCGTCCTCGGCCAGGACCGACGTAGGGGGGACGTCAAGCTCGGACCGCGGCTTCCACGGGAACCCGCCGGCGTCGCGCTCGTACTCGCTCAGGCTGAGGGCTGACCGGCCCGGTCGGCGAACCGGGTGTTGACGAACTCGATGATGTCGTGAAGGGGGGTCCCCGGGGTGAAGACCTCGGCGACGCCCAGCTTCTTGAGCTCGATGATGTCCTCCTCGGGGATGATGCCGCCGCCGAAGACAACGATGTCGCCGGCGTCCTTCTCCTTGAGCAGCTTCAGCACCTTGGGGATCAGCGTCATGTGGGCGCCGGAGTGCAGGCTCAGGCCGATGCCGTCGACGTCCTCCTGCAGCGCCGCCTCAACAACCATCTCGGGGGTCTGGTGTAGGCCGGCGTAGATGACCTCGACGCCGGCGTCGCGGAGGGCGCGGCTGACGACCTTCACGCCACGGTCGTGACCGTCAAGCCCGACCTTGGCCGTAAGGATGCGGATCTTGCGCGTGGCTACTTCAGCACTCAATTTCCTGTCCCATCAGGCGCGACAAGTGTAGGCGCTAGAAGTGGGCCGTCTCCCGGTAGCTGCCGAAGACCTGGCGCAGGGTCTCGATGATCTCGCCCTCGGTGGCGTAGGCGCGGACGGCGTCGAGGATGGGCTCGATCAGGTTCTCGCCGTCCTTCCGAGCCGCGCTTTCGAGGGCGCCAAGCCTGCGCGTCACGTCGGTGTTGTCGCGGCTGCGCTTGACCTCGGCCAGGCGCGCGGTCTGCTCGTCCTCCATCTCCTGCGTGATCTTGAGGACCTCGATGTCGTCGTCGCCGTCGCCGACGAACTCGTTGACGCCGACGATGACGCGGTCCTTCTCGTTGAGGCGCTTCTCGAAGCGGTAGCTGGCGTCGGCGATCTCGCGCTGGAAGAACCCCTTCTCGATGGCGGGGATGACGCCGCCCAGCTCGTCGATGCGGTCGAAGTACTCGTAGGCGCGCCGCTCCATCTCGTCGGTGAGGGCCTCGACGAAGTAGCTGCCGCCGAGGGGGTCGATAACCGCCGCCGCGCCGGTCTCGTGGGCGATGATCTGCTGCGTCCGCAGCGCCACCTCGGCCGCCTTGGCGGTGGGCAGCGCCAGGACCTCGTCCATGGCGTTGGTGTGCAGCGACTGCGTGCCCCCGAGTACCGCGGCCAATGCCTCCAGCGCCGTCCGGGCGACGTTGTTCATCGGCTGCTGCGCCGTCAGCGAGACCCCCGCGGTCTGGGTGTGGAACTTCATCAGCAGCGACCTCGGGTCCTTGGCGCCGAAGCGGTCGCGCATCACGGTCGCGTAGATGCGCCGTGCGGCGCGGAACTTGGCGATCTCCTCAAAGAAGTCGATGTGGGAGTCGAAGAAGAAGCTCAGCCGCGGCGCGAAGGTGTCGACGTGGAGCCCGCGCTCAACGGTGGCGGCCACGTACTCGAAGCCGTTGGCCAGGGTGAAGGCCAGCTCCTGCGGCGCGTCCGATCCCGCCTCGCGGATGTGGTAGCCGCTGATCGAAACCGGGTGCCAGCGGGGCATGTTCTCGGCGCAGTACTCGATCACGTCCACGGCCAGCCGCATCGATGGCGTCGGCGGGTACACGTACTCCTTCTGGGCGATGTACTCCTTGAGGATGTCGTTCTGGATCGTGCCGCCAAGGCGCTCGCGGGAGACGCCCTTCTTCTCCGCCACCGCGATGTACATCGCGAACAGGATCGGGGAGGGCGAGTTGATCGTCATCGAGGTGGTCACCACGCTGGGGTCGATGCCGTCGAAGAGCACCTCCATGTCGCGCAGCGAGTCGACGGCGACGCCACAGCGGCCGACCTCGCCCAGCGAGTGCTCGTCGTCGGAGTCGCGCCCCATCAGGGTGGGCATGTCGAATGCCACCGAGAGGCCGTTCTGCCCCTGCGACAGGAGGAACTTGTAGCGCTCGTTGGTCTCGGCGGCAGAGCCGAAGCCGGCGAACTGGCGCATCGTCCAGAGCTTGTCGCGGTACATCGAGCTGTGGATGCCGCGGGTGTACGGGAATGCGCCCGGGTAGCCCTGGCGCGACTCGAAGTGGTTCTCCGGCAGGCTGGCGGGGTCGTACAGCGGGTCCAGGGGAACGCCGCTGATGGTCTGCGCGTCGCGCCGCGTGTCGCCGGCGCCCGCAAAGCGCTCCTGCCATGCCGAACGTTCGTCGGCGGCCCGCGAGATCACCTTTGCCATCGCAACCTCATCATAGCGGTGGGATCGGACGGGACCACGCAGTGGCTTGCTCCGGGGTTGCTGCGGTCAGCGCGCCGTCTTGTCGAGCAGGTCGCGGGCGATCGAGTAGGGGTCGAGCTCGGACAGCGGCGCCTCGCGCAGCCGCCGGCCGACGTCGGTGCCGTCGCCGAGCTGCCGCTGAGCCCGCGCGCGGGCGCGCTCGGCGACGAAGTCGAGGACCTCGTCGCGAAGGTGGCGGCGCCGCTTGGCCTCCAGCTCGCCGCTCTGGTGCATGTAGGCGCGGTGCTTTTCGATCGCCTCCAACAGCTGGTCGACGCCGTCACCGCGGGTCGCCACCGTCTCTATGACCGGGGGCAGCCAGTCGCCCTCCTTCATGTCCGGGGAGTACGTCTCCTGCAGCTGCTTGACGGCGCTGTTGACGCCGGGCAGGTCGGCCTTGTTGACCACGAAGACGTCGGCGATCTCCAGGATGCCGGCCTTGATGGCCTGGATCTCATCGCCCTGGCGCGGGTTGAGCACAACCACGGTGGTGTCGCACAGGCTCGAGATCTCGAGCTCGGACTGGCCCACACCAACGGTCTCGAGGAGCACGAAGTCGCGGCCGAAGGCGTCGAGGACCTTGGCCGCGTGGCGGCTGGCGCCGGCCAGCCCACCGAGGTGTCCACGGGCGCCCATGCTGCGGACGAACACTCCCTGGTCCAGGGCATGGCGCTGCATTCGCACCCGGTCGCCGAGCACGGCCCCGCCGGTGAAGGGGCTGTTGGGGTCGACAGCGATGACCCCGACCGTCTTCTGGCGCCCCCGGAGCGCCTCGATCATGGCGTCGACCAGGGTCGACTTGCCACTCCCGGGCGGCCCGGTGATGCCGACCAGATAGGACTTGCCGGTATGCGGCTGCAGGGCCGAGAGCAGCTCCGGGAG
>JBARRR010000067.1:0-2891 GCA_049644325.1 Candidatus Dormiibacterota bacterium | reverse complement strand
CGCGGGCCGGGAATGTGGGCGCCACGCTGCAGGCCAGCGTCGCCCGCCAGCCGGTGGCGTCGACCAGCAGCCGGCCCTCCACCGAGCCCTGGTCCGTGATCACCCAGCGGCCCTCGACGCCGGTGGCGGCCGCGGTCACCAGGTCGCCGTTGAAGCGGTCGAGCAGCATCCGGCAGAAGGTGCCGTAGTCGAAGGTGCAGAAGGCATAGGGGAGCTTGAAGCGGACAGTGTGGTTGCGGGTGTGAAGGACGCCTTCGTCGTGGACCTCCTCGATCGACTCTTCCAGGCCCAACTTCTGCACCAGGTCGAGGGTTGTACCGCACGCGGAGGTCTGCCCCTCCCCCACCTCGCCCTTCTCGACCAGGGCCACCCTGCCGCGCACCGACGTCGCCGTGATCAAGCCGGCGAACGACCCGCCGGCCACCACAACGTCGTAGGTCACTCGAGGTCCTCGGCCCCGATGGTCAGGTACGGCACCCCGTCCAGCTCCTCCTCGAAGCGGGCCAGCAGGAAGGCCATGTCGCTGGCGCGGTTCAGGTAGCGCAGCAGGGCACCGTTGTCGATGATGCCCTCGTGCACCATGCGCGCCACCACCCGCTCGGCGCGGCGGATTATGGTGCGGGCGACGTCGAGCGTGGCCGAGTTGAGGGTTGCCGAGATGACGAACATCTCGGGCAGTGCGGTGGCGTTGCGAATCGACTCCATGCGGGCTTCGATGTCGGCGACCTGCTCATCGGTGACGGTGATCTCCCCGGTCTTGGCCCCGCCGGCGGCGAGCTCAGCCATCATGCGGAAAAGGTCGTTCTGGAGCCGCATGATCTCCTTGCGGACCCGCTCGTGCTGGGTGACGACGCGGGCCTGGCCCAGCACCGCGCTGGCCTCGTCGATGGTGCCGTAGGCCTCCGGGCGGGGATCGTACTTGGGTACCTCGTCGCCACCCCAGAGGCTGGTGTAGCCCTTGTCCCCTCGCCTGGTGGTAATCGGCGTGCGCGTCTTATTTGGGGGCATCTCCATCTCCTGATCCTACTTCGGCAGTGGCCTGTTCACCCGCGTTACTACCATCGGGGCCGCCGACCTCAATCGGGGGCTGCCGAAGATGAGCAATTACGGCGGGCAGCGCGGCGAAGAGGAGGATCCCCACGACCAGCACCACGACGGCCCACTTGAGGAGGTCCTGGAGCGGGTAGCCGGTCTGCCCGCCGGAGCGGAACACCTCGGCCTGGGTGGGACTGAGGTAGTACACGACCTCCTCGCTGGGGTTGTGGCCGGTATGGCGATAGACCTTCAGCCGATCTGGCAGTCCGCAGATTGCGGGGTTGGGGTCGGTGCTGCCGACCTCCTCACCGACCTCGGCGGACGGTACCGCCTGGTCGGTGTCGAGGTAGAGGGCGCCGCCGTACTTGAGGGTGCGAAAGCACGGCGACGCCGACGGGGCGGGGCTGACCGATGCGGGCGCGACGGGGGTTATGGCTGCCAACAGCAGGAGGGCAACCAGGGCCAGGCTCATCCGGCCTGGGCATCCGCCTCGGCCGCAGTCACCATCTCCTTGCCCTTGCGGGCGCCGGCCTTGGCCGCCTTGCCCTTGCGCGCCTTCTGCTTCAGGGGCGCGATCGGGTTGGTCTCAACCAGGCCGACGCGGACAACCATCGCCGGTAGGACCACCAGCGCCGCCACCACCGCCAGGACCATGTCCAGCGCCGCCACCAGGCCGAAGTCCCGAACCATGGGAAGGTCGAAGCCAAACTGCGAGACGAACGGCAGCCCGCCGATGGTCAGGGCCAGGAAGCCGAGGGTGAGGGCGGCGCCGCTGAGGATGATGCCGGGACCGGCGGCGCGGCTGGCGGCCTCAGCCGCCTCGGCGCCGGCGGGGATGCCGTCGGCCTGCGCCTCCCGGTAGCGCTCCAGCCAGAGTATGGCGAACTCGGTGCCGAAGGCCACCACCAGCGCGCCCAGCACCGCGGTCATCGGTGTCAGCGGTTGGCGCAGGGCAAACAGCACCGCGGTCGACCACCCCGCCACCAGCAGCGTCGGCAGCCAGGCCATCAGGGCCCAGCGCGGCCGCCGGTAGATCGCGAAGAGCGCCGCCAGCACCAATGCCGCGCCGGTGACGTTGAGCAGCACCTGGCCCGACTGCAGCGAGTCGAGGCCCTGGATGCCGAGGTAGCTGAAGCCGGCGGCGTAGAAGCTGTAACCGGCCGGGGCGTCGGTCTGGTGGATGACCTTGTCGATGACCTGGCGCTGGGCCTCGATGTTGTCGGGGCTCAGACCGAAAGCCACGCGGGCAAGGTGCCGCTGGGGATCGACCAGGGCATTGGTCACATAGCCCGGCAGCAGCCCCAGGTACGCCTTCTCCTGGTCCGCGTTCACCGGCTGACCGCCGTTGACGTTGGTCAGCAGGCTGGCCAGGCTGTTGATGGGCTTGATCCTGCCGTCGCTCTCGCGCTGCACTGTGGTCTGAAGATCGCCGACCCACTTGAGGGCCTCTTGCGAGGTGACGTCGGGGCCGCTGAGGATGAAGTCGAGCTCACCGCCGGAGCCGGTCGCGGACCGGATCGCGTTGACGTCGCGGAAGGCCGGCAGGTTGGGCGACACCAGCTTCTCGGGATCGGTCTGGTAGGTGCTGAAGGGGAAGGCGATCCAACCCACCAGGGCCACGGCCAGGGCTGGCGCCAGAACCCACGTCGACCGCCGTCGCGCGAACTGGGCCAGCATCGCCGGGATGGCGCCGGGAGTGCGGGGACGGTTCTCGTCATCCTCCTCGAGATCGTCGGCCTGGTCGTCGACCGCCTCCCAGCGCTGCTCCCATTCCTTCCCGCCGGCGGCCGGCGACGTATCGCCTGCGGCGCCGGCGCTGCTCGCCTGTTTGGGGCTGATGGGAGGAGCGGCCGGTG
>JBARRR010000066.1:0-9889 GCA_049644325.1 Candidatus Dormiibacterota bacterium | reverse complement strand
ACCGCGGACGGGCGCAAGATCGACCTCAAGCCGGGCGACTTCTTCGGTGAGATGGCGCTGCTCGACAACGAGGGCCGCAGCGCCAATGTCATGGCCAAGAACGACCTGACCGTGGCGGCGCTGCCGGAGTGGTCCTTCAAGACCTTCCTCGTCGCCCATCCCGAGGTGATGTACACGCTGCTGGAGACCGTCAGCCGCCGTCTGCGCCGCGCCCAGCTGGCATAAACCGTCTGGTAGACGGGTTTTGACTAGAATTGACGGACCAGTCAGTTTTTCGGCGCATGACGCCGAGGGAGGCTCTCGCAGATGTCTGACGCCGTAATCATTGACGCCGTTCGCACCCCAGTAGGGAAGAAGAACGGCGCCCTCAGCAGAGTCCGCCCCGACGACATGCTCGCCCTCGCGCTCCGCGAGCTGGTCGACCGCGTCAAGCTCGACCCTGCGGAGGTTGAGGACGTGGTTGCCGGCTGCGTCTCCCAGGTGGGGGAGCAGTCGATGAACATGGCCCGTGAGGCGGCGCTGATCGCCGGCTTCCCTGTGGACGTCCCCGGCACCACCGTGGAGCGTTTCTGCGGGTCCGGCCAGCAGGCCGTCAACTTCGCCGCCCAGGCGGTCAAGGCGGGGGCCATGGACGTGGTCATCGGTGGCGGCGTCGAGTCGATGAGCCGGATCCCGATGGGCTCGGACCTCTCCGGTCCGGACCCGCTGGGCGACAGCGTCGGCCCCATCAGCCCCAAGCTCAGCGACCTCTACGAGATCATCCCCCAGGGCCTCTCCGCCAACCGCGTCGCGCTGAAATACGGCATCGACCGCGAGCAGATGGACCGCTTCTCCCTCGAGAGCCACCAGAAGGCGATTGCCGCCATCGACGACGGCCGCTTCAAGAACGAGGTCGTGCCCGTCGAGGTCCAGGACAATGGCAACTCCCATCTCGTCGACACCGACGAGGGTCCGCGCCGCGAGACCTCCTACGAGAAGATCGCGTCACTGCCGCCGGCATTTGAGCCCGAGGGCATGATCACCGCCGGCAACTCCAGCCAGATCTCAGATGGGGCTTCCGCGGTGCTGGTCATGAGCGAGGAGAAGGCGAAGCAGCTGGGCCTCAAGCCACGCGCCCGCATCATCGCCACCGCCGCTGTCGGCACCGATCCCACCCTGATGCTGGAGGGCCCCATCCCGGCCACCGCCAAGGTCCTCAAGAAGGCGGGCCTGGAGCTCAAGGACATCGACCTCTTCGAGGTCAACGAGGCCTTTGCCGCCGTCGTCCTGGCCTGGCTAAAGGAGACCGGCGCCGACCCCGAGAAGGTCAACTACAACGGTGGTGCGATTGCGCTCGGCCACCCGCTGGGCTGCAGCGGCGCCAAGCTGATCACCACCACCCTGAACGAGCTGGAGCGCCAGGACGCTCGCTATGGCCTGGTCACGATGTGCATCGGGCACGGCATGGGGACGGGCACAATCATCGAGCGGCTCAACTAGGGGCTTCCGCCTTTGGCTAGAGGTCGCTTGGACCGAAGGGAATCTCGCGGCCCTCACACGGGCCGCGAGCTCACGACGAGGCGTTCTTCATCGTGGTCTGGATGTCACTCCACATGTTCACCGTCTGGTTACCGACGATGATCACAACCACTATCAGGATGATGACCACCAGGCTGATGATGAGGGCGTACTCCACCATTCCCTGGCCGGTTTCAGTCTCGTCCCGGTCGAAAAACCGGGCCTTGACCAGGCCGGTGTATGAGGCCATGCGATTCATGCCAAGCATCATAGAAGTCACAGTGCGAATTTCCACACCTAGAGTCGTGACGACAACGTGACGAGCCCGTACTTTAGCGACGCGCACGAAGAGCTCCGCAAATCGATCCGGAAGTTTGTCGAAACCGAACTTGCCCCCCACGCCCGGGAGTGGGAGGAAGCGGCCTATTTCGACGACTGGGTCTTCCCGCGCATGGGCGAGCTCGGCTTTTTGGGCTTGGGCTATCCCGAGGAGCTCGGCGGCCAGGGCGGCGACTACTTCCACAAGGTCGTGCTCTCCGAAGAGATGTCCCGCTCCGGCGCCGGTGGCCTGGGAATGGCGGTGGCGGTCCAGACCGACATGGCCACGCCGCCGATCCTCAAGTTCGGCAGCGACGCCCAGATCGAGGAGTTCCTGGTCCCCGCGATCAAGGGCACCAAGGTCGCCTGCCTGGGCATCACCGAGCCCAACGCCGGCTCCGACGTGCAGAACATCGCAACCTGGGCCCGGCCCGACGGCGACGACTGGATCATCAACGGCAGCAAGATGTTCATCACCAACGGAATGCGGGCTGACTTCATCACCCTGGTGGTCCGCACCAGCGAGGACCGCAAGCGCGGCTTCGAGGGCGTCACCCTCTTCGTGGTCGACACCAAGACCCCCGGCTTCCATCGCAGTCGCAAGCTGGAGAAGGTTGGGATGCTGTCGTCGGATACCGCCGAGCTGGCCTTCGAGGACATGCGTGTCCCCAAGGAGGCGGTCCTCGGCGAGGTCGGCCAGGGCTTCGCCAACATCATGTGGGAGCTGCAGGGGGAGCGCATGATCAGCGCCGCCGGCGCCATTGCCGGCGCCCAGCTGACCTTCGACGGCACCCTGGCGTACGCCAAGCAGCGCGAGGCCTTCGGCAAGCCGATCGGCCAGCACCAGGTGATCAAGCACATGCTCGTCGACATGGCGGTCAAGATCGACGTCGCCCGCGAGTACAACTACGCCATCGCCAAGCGCTTCGGCGACGGCGAGTACCCGGTCAAGGAGATCTCGATTTGCAAGCTGGTCTCGGGCCAGGTGGCCCATGAGATCGCCGACATGGCGCTGCAGATCTGGGGCGGCGCCGGCTATATGTCGGACAACCCGGTGCAGCGGTCCTGGCGCGACACCCGCCTGATTCGCATCGGTGCTGGCACCGACGAGATCATGAAGGAGGTCATCGGCAAGAGCCTCGGGCTTTAGCCCGGTCCAGGTCAGAACACCGGCTTGAGCTTGTCCAGGGTCTCCTGCACCGCCTCGCCTATGGTCTTTCGACCGGCGAGGACTGGGAAGAAGTTGGTGTCGCCGAGCCAGCGGGGCACGACGTGCTGGTGGATGTGGTCGTCGATTCCGGCGCCCGCCGCCCGGCCGAGGTTATAGCCGATGTTGAAGCCCTGCGGCGACGAGACCTTGTCGATCGCGTCCATCGAGCGGTGGGTCAGCTCCATGATCTCGGCGGCCGTCTCCGGGCTCAGGTCCTTGATCTGCGAGAGGTGGGCTACGGGGGCGACCATGACGTGGCCGTTGGCATACGGGTAGAGGTTCATGATCACGAAGGCCTTCTCGCCGCGATGGAGGATGAGGCGGTCGTTCTCGAGCGCCTCGCACAGCGGACACCCCTCCGACTGCGGCGCCTTGAGGTACTCCATCCGCCAGGGCGCCCAGATCGGCTGGGCAGCGTCGGGCGTGGGCCGGTCTGATCGATCCTCCGCGGTCACCGGCCAATTATCGGGGCAGGCTGGGCGCCGCCCGCCTCATCGTCCCTGGTCAGAGCGCCTTTTCGTAGAAGAACTCGGTGGTGTGGCTGAGATCGTGGAGGTCCCGGGTCGCCGGACCGCGATGATAGCCACAGGCCTCATAGAGCCGGTGGGCGTCGCGGAACCGGGTGTCGGTCCAGAGCTCGACCCGTTCCCCGCCCCGGCCGCGGACCTCGTCCTCGACCATGGCCACGAGCCGGCGCCCAAGTCCCTGCCGTCGGGCCCAGGGGGCGAGGTACAGCTTTTGCAGCAGCCACGCGCCGCCTCTGGGGGCCGGCTGCGTCCCGATTGAACCCACGACGCGTCCGCCAGCCTCCACGATCCAAAATCGTCCGTTGTGGTAAGCGTAGTAGCTCGCAATGGCGAGCAGCTCGGGCGCCTCGCCGTGGACGTCGAGCACACACCCCGGGTACTCCGCCCAGCATCCGCCAACCAGGCCGACCAGGTCCCACGCGTCGTCGTCGCGACCGTCCCGGATCAGCACCTCGTCCATGTGGTGCGAGGGTATCGCACCCCGGAATCCGCGCTCGTTGGGGTCGGGTCCCGCGCCGTGCTCGCGCTAGAATTGGCGCCTGCCTGGGGCCTTAGCTCAGCTGGGAGAGCGCTTGCATGGCATGCAAGAGGTCACCGGTTCGATCCCGGTAGGCTCCAATTTCGCCACTTGGGAGGGCCCCGATGACCATCGACACTGACAGCCTTGACGCACTCGGTCACCGCTACGACCTGCTGCAGCACAGCTTCTACCAGCGGTGGGTCGCTGGCGGGCTGACCCGTGAAGAGCTCGACGACTATGCCGGCCAGTACGCCCACGTCGTGGCCGGCCTGCCACGGTGGCTGGAGGCCGCGGCCGACGCCGACCCCAACCACGCTGCGGCGTTGCGCGCCCACGCGCGCGAGGAGGCAGGCCACGTCGCGATGTGGGACGAGTTCGCGCGGGCGCTTCGCCCCGACCGCGACGTAGACGCCCCCAACCGCGCCACCGCCGAGTTACTGGCGCGCTGCAACCGGCTGGCCGTCGAGGGCCACGGCGCGGCCGTGTCGTGGGCGCTCGAGGCGCAGTCCCCTGACGTCTCGGCGACCAAGCTCACCGGATTGGCGGAGCACTACGCCATCGACGCTTCCAACGGCGGTCGGTACTTCGCCCTCCACGCCGAGCGCGACATCGAGCACCGCGAGGAGCTCGCCGGCGTCATCGATGGCGACGCGGGTGCGTCGGCGGCCGCCGAGCAGGTGCTCGCCGGTCTCTGGGACCTGCTGACTTCGGTCGACCGCACCGTCCCGGCAAGCTGAGCCACGGGCGCGCCGGGGATTCTCCTGGCGCGCCGCGCCCAATAGAATTCAACGCCTGATGGCGAAGGGCGCCTACAACCCGGCGGAGATCGAGGCGCGCTGGCAGGACAAGTGGGCCGGCGACGACCTGTACCGTGCCGTCGACTTCGATGAGTCACGGCCGAAGTGGTACGCGCTGGTGATGTTCCCCTACACGTCGGGTGACCTCCACGTTGGTCACTGGTTCGCTTATGTGGGTCCCGACGTACACGCCCGCTACAAGCGGATGCGGGGCAACAACGTGCTCTTCCCGTTCGGATTTGACGCCTTCGGGTTGCCCGCCGAGAACGCTGCCATCAAGGACGGCATCCAGCCGGCCGAATTCACGCGCGCCAACATGGAGCGGATGATGGTGCAGCTGCGAACGCTGGGGGCGGCCTTCGATTTCAGCCGCAAGGTCGACACCAGCGACCCCGGCTACTACCGCTGGACGCAGTGGCTCTTCATCCAGCTGTTCAACAAGGGCCTGGCCTACCGCGCCAAGGCGCCGGTCAACTGGTGCCCCAAGGACCAGACAGTGCTGGCCAACGAGCAGGTCATCGACGGCCGCTGCGACCGCTGCGGCACTCTCGTGATCAAGAAGGAGCTGGAGCAGTGGTTCTTCAAGATCACCGACTACGCCGACGAGCTGCTGAACTTCGACGGCCTCGACTGGCCACAGCCGGTGGTGACGCAGCAGACCAACTGGATCGGGCGGTCGGAGGGCTGCGAGGTCGACTTCACGGCCCTGACCACCGATGGTGGACAGGAGAAGATGCGGATCTTCACCACCCGGCCTGACACCCTCTTTGGAGTCACCTTCATGGTGCTCGCGCCAGAGCACCCGTTGGTGGAAAAGGTGACCACCGAGGAGCACCAGACCGAGGTGGAGGCCTATGTCGAGCAGGCCCGCAACGAAACCGAGATCGAGCGGCAATCGACCGAACACGAGAAGACCGGCGTCTTCACCGGCGGCTACGCTGTCAACCCACTCAATGACGAGAGGGTGCCGATCTGGGTCGCCGACTACGTCCTGATGACATACGGCACCGGCGCCATCATGGCCGTGCCCGGCCACGACGAGCGCGACTTCGAGTTCGCCAAGAAGTTCGGGCTTCCCGTCCGCCAGGTCATCAGCCCCACCGGCCAACCCACCGAGCTGGAGGAGGCGTACACCGGGGAGGGGGTCCTGATCAACTCCGGCCGCTTCGACGGCCTGACCACGCCGCAGCCGGCGCTGGCAGAGGTCTGCAACTACGTGAAGGCGCAGGGGTGGGGCGAGCCCAGCGTCGCCTACCGGCTGCGCGACTGGCTGATCAGCCGCCAGCGGTACTGGGGCGCGCCGATTCCCATCGTCTACTGCGAGGAGCACGGCGCCGTGCCGGTGCCCGACGAGCAGCTGCCGGTGCTGTTGCCCGAGACCGACGATTTCAAGCCCCAGGGCGAGTCGCCCCTGGCCGCGGTCAAGGAGTACGTCGAGACCACCTGCCCGGTCTGCGGCAAGCCCGCCCGGCGCGACACCGACACCATGGACACCTTCGTTGACTCGTCCTGGTACTACCTGCGGTACACCTCACCCAACGAGGACAAGGCTGCGTTCGACCGCAAGGCCGTCGACTTCTGGATGCCTGTCGACCAGTACATGGGCGGCGTGGAGCACGCCATCCTGCACCTGCTATACAGCCGCTTCTTCGTCAAGGCGCTGCGGGACTGCGGGCTGCTCTCCATCAACGAACCCTTTGTTCGCCTCCGCAACCAGGGAATGATCGTGTACGGCAGCGGCAAGATGTCGAAGTCCAAGGGCAACGTGATGGCCCCCGACCAGATGGTCAAGAGCCATGGCGCCGACTCGGTTCGGCTCTACATGCTCTTCATCGCCCCCTGGTCAGACGGCGGCATGTGGACCGAGAGCGGTATCGACGGCACTCGGCGCTTCCTCAACGGCGTCCAGTACCTGGTCACCAGCACGTACCCGCGGGACGCCACCGCCGCGATCGGCACGCGCGAAGAGCGCGAGCTGGTGCGCCTCACCCACCAGACCATACGCGCCTGCACCCAGGACATCGAGGCCTTCGAGTTCAACACGTACGTCTCCAGCCTGATGAAGCTGCGCAACGCCCTCCAGGACGTCCACGCGACGGAGCTGGCCAGGTCAGTTGAATACCGGCGCGCAATCGACGCCCTGTTGCTGCTGATGGCACCGGCGGCGCCGCACCTGGCCGAGGAGCTGTGGTCGACAACTGGCCACGAATACTCCATCCACCAGCAGCCCTGGCCTCAGCATGACGAGAGCCTGGCCGCCGTCGACGAGTTCGAGCTCGTGGTCCAGGTCAATGGCAAGGTGCGCGACCGGCTCATGATCCCGGTGGGGACCGATGAGGACCACGTTCGCCACACGGTGCTTTCGCGACCGCGGGTGAGCGAGCTGCTCGATGGCAAGTCCCCCCGCAAGATCATCTACATCCCCGGCAAGGTCTTCTCGATCGTCGTGTAGCCGCTTCCCCCTCACGATCCTCTCCAGTCGCTCATCGTATTATACTAAATGGTGATTCGGCGTAGACAAACACACTGACAAGGCTACCGTGGCCGGCTGCCACCGGGTTGGGGGAGGGTGCAGGTTGGATTTGGGACGCGACACTGCGCGCTATTGGCGAGCAGCCGCCGCCGCGGGTGCGGCCGTCATGCTCGGCGGGATCGGTTACCTCGGCTGGCGGCTGTCGTCGCCGGCGCCCGCGGAGGCGGTGGCCTCTGAGGCGATCGCGGCCCAGGGCCAGGCGCCTGCCGACACTGGCAACAGCAGCAATGTCAAGCTGCTGGTCGTCTACGTAAGCGGCGAGGTTGCTCACCCCGGCATGTACCGCCTGCCGTCGGGGGCCCGGGTCGGAGACGCGCTGGCCGTGGCTGGTGGAGTCCTCCCGGACGCCGACCCCAACCGCATGCCCAATGTCGCCGCCAAGCTGACCGACGGCAAGCAGGTCAAGGTTCCACGACGCGGCGCCTCCAGCTCCGCCGCCGCCAAGCTCGACATCAACACCGCCACCGAGGCCGAGCTCGACCTTGTCCCGGGAATGCCGCCGGGCCTGGGCCATGAGATCGTCGCGTTTCGCCAGCAGTACGGGCCGTTCAGCGGCGTCACCGACCTGAAGACGGTGCTGGGCCTCGACGCTGCCACGCTTGCCGCGATTCGCAAGTACCTGACGGTGGGCTAGGCAGTACCTAAGGGGCGGCAGTGAGGGCCACGGCGGTCCTGCTGGCCTGGTGTGCCGGGCTGGGCGCCGGTTACCTCGGGTTGCTGACGCCGTCTCGTGAGTTTGCCGTCGTGGCCGCGGCGTTCATCGCCATGGCGGCTGGGCTGTGGCTCATCTCACGACCTGGCGCCCGCACGCCGGCAGCAGCGGAGAACCAGGCTCCTCCGATGCCGGTGGTGTGGGCTGCGGTCATCCTTCTTTCCGGGGCGGCGCTCCTGCTGGGCCTCGTCCGCGGCGAGGCGGGCAGGGCACCGTCCGGACCCGGCAGCGTGCAGGCCTATCTGGGGCAGACGGTGGCGCTGAACGGCAGGGTGGAGGCCGCGGCGCTCCCGGCGGGCGGCGCCGGCGCCAACCCGGCGGCCGCGGCGCAGTCGTTTCACCTCGCCACCGTCGAGGTCGACGCCGGCGGCCACCGGGTCGCGGCTGCCGGCGCCGTGCTCGTGCAGGCGCGGGGTCACGCCCAGGTCTTTGACGGCCAGCGAGTATCGGTGCGGGGCAAGCTGGTCCGGCTGCGCCAGGTGGCGCCTGGTGGCCTCACAGGCTACGCCGACCGGCTCGAGAGACAGGGCGTCATCGCCGAGTTGTCGGCCACGTCACTGACAGCCCTGGACCCGCCGACCGTCTTCAGCCCGGGGCGCGCTGCCGCCGCCGTCCGGGCAGGGATCGTGACGGCGATCCGCGGCGCACTGCCCGAGCCCGAGGCCACGGTTGTCCTCGGCGAGGTTGCCGGCATCCGGGGTGCCGTGCCGGCCAACGTCGATTCCGACCTGGTCCAGAGCGGCCTGGTCCACATCCTGGCGATCAGCGGTATCAAGGTGGCGATCGTCGCCGGTCTGCTGCAGGCGCTGACGCTGCCACTCTTCGGCCGCCGCGGGGCGCTCCTGGCCATTGCCGGCCTCGGTCTTTACACCGTGGTCGGCGGGGCCACCGCGTCAGCCCTGCGGTCGGCGTTGATGGGCTCGCTGGGGCTGGTCGGCGCCGTCATCAGGCGCGACACCGATGTCATCCGCTCGCTGCTCTTGGTCGGCTCGGTGATGCTGGGCCACCGGCCAGCGCTGATCGCCGACCTCAGCTTCCAGTACTCCTTCCTTGGGGTTCTCGGCATCCACCTCTTTGCCGAGTCCCTGGCCCAGCGCGTCCGCATTGTGCCGCAGCCCTTCCGCGAAGCGCTGGCGGTCACGCTGGCGGCGCAGCTCGCCACCCTGCCGCTGACGGCGCACTACTTCGCCGTGGTGCCGCTGCTGTCGCCTTTGGCCAACGGGTTGGTACTGCCGGGGCTGCCGGTCGCGATTGTCGGCGGCCTGGCGATCTCCGCGCTCCATGCCGCCACAGAGCTCCTCCCGGTCGCTCTTTGGGCGCAGGTCCTGGGCAGCGCCACGGTGCCGCTCGCGGCGCTGGTCTTTCTCCTCACCCGCGCTGCGCTGGCGGTGGCCCACCTGGTGCGCGTCATCCCCGGGGCAGCGATTGCCGCCCCGGGATTCGGCGCGCCCGCCACGGCGGCATACTACGCCGCCGGCGCGGTGGTGGTTGCCGGGCAGGCGCGCCGCTGGCCGCGGCTGCGCATGGCGGCATTGGCCGCCGGCCTGGCCCTGGCGGCGCTACTGGTGCTGGGCCACCCCGACGGGCGCCTGCACCTGGTATTCGCATCCGGCGTCACCGGCCCGGTGGCGGTGTTGGTCGCGCCCGACGGCGCCACCATGCTGTTGGGCGCGGGCTCCTCGGCGGCGGCCCTGGGCCCCGCGCTGGGCGCCGAGCTGCCGGTTGCCGCGCCGCTGCCGGGGATGCCGCGACGCCTCGACGCTGTGGTCCTGACC
>JBARRR010000065.1:0-5763 GCA_049644325.1 Candidatus Dormiibacterota bacterium | reverse complement strand
GCGACCGCTTCGGCGTCAGTCGAGCGATCCTCCGCCATCGCCTGGGGCGGCTGGAGATCGGCGAGGTCAGCGTCGCCATCGCGGTGGCCTCACCCCACCGGGCCGAGGCGATCGCGGCCTGCCAGTGGCTGATCGACACGCTCAAGGCCGAGGTCCCCATCTTCAAGAAGGAGTTCTTCAGCGATGGGGAGGCCTGGGTCGAGTGAGACGAGAAGGGTCACCCTTACCATTGACCCGGCGCGGGAGTAACTCAATGGTAGAGTGCGACCCTTCCAAGGTCGAAGTTGCGAGTTCGAGTCTCGTCTCCCGCTGTCTCCCTAGCGGTGCCGGGTCAGCCCCTCCAGCGACTTCCCGGCGATCTGCCGCACCAGCTCTTGGGGGTCCTGCCGCGCCGCGATCTGGAGTGGCGCCGCGGCCGCGGGGTCCCCAATGAGGCCAAGGAGCTCGGCCGCGTAGTAGGCCGAGCCGGGGCGCTTTCCCATCAGGATCTCCACCAGCCCCGGCACGGCTTCGGGGTGTTGGTGGCGGCGCAGGTCGCTGAGCGCCTCGCTCCACCCATCCTCTGAACCAAGGGCGTCCACCAGGCGATCGACGTCACAGCGGCTCTCCTCGCGCATGAGCTGCGCCAGCAAGCGCGGCTGCGGCTCCACCGCTCCGTGCGCTCCCGCCCGGTAGGCGCCCAGCCGGAGGCGACGGGCGGTCGCCCGTGCCCAATCAACCAGGCTCCGATGTTCGAGCGTGACGCTGGCCAGCTCCACGTAGTCGAACGAGAGCAGCTCTCCACAGTCGCCGTCGTCCAGGCGGACGACGTGGATCAGGGTCCGCCCGTCCCGGAAGAGCGGGAACCAGGACCGGTCCCAGCCATCGGCGCTGAGCTGCTCCATCGCGGTGCCATAGAGGTCGAGGGCCTCCGCGGAGCTGAGCATCCCGCCACCCGGGAACAGCTGCCCGCGGTAGGGACCTCGGATCTCATCGCAGCCGTCATGCCAGGCAAAGAGGGTCAGGACGCTGTCGCAGAGCTCGAACCCGTGGTTGGCAGCGGCAACGCGAAGGTCCTCGGCCGATCGCCCCGGGCGCAGGCTGGCAGCGGCCAGGGGAGCGTGGGTCTCGAGGGCGCCCTCAAGCTCGGTAAGCGCCACGGCCAACTCGGCATCAAACCCTGCCATATCCCTTCCTCACGAGGATAAGGACGAGCGCTATGCCCGCGCCACCCGCCGCGCCAGGACGCGTTGGCGGACGCCGAATACCGTCACCGCGGCGGCCCCCAGGCCCAGCAGCAGGCAGAGCACGCCGGGGATCAGGAGGAGAGGCTCCAGCCGTAACAGGCTGTACACGATCAGTGCCACGGACGGGAGCCCCAGCGCCAGCACCACGGCAGCGCCCAGCAGGATCGTCGCCAGCGTGACCCGCGTGTCGCGCAGGGTGCCCGATGTCGGCCTCGACCACATCAGGATCATGAAGGCATCGGCCACCGGCAGGAGGCGCTCCTGCAGCGCATCCATCGGCAGCTGGGGCTGGGAGGCGGTCACGAGGCCGGCGAGGATACCGGCGTGCCGACGACACGCTCCTCGCCGGCGTAGACGTTCAACCGCCGGCCGCGCAGGAAGCCGACCAGGGTCACGCCGAACTCGCGGGCCACGTCCACCGCCAGGCTGCTCGGAGCCGACACCGAGCACACGATGGGCACGCCCGCGGCCACGCACTTCTGCAGGATCTCGAAGCTGGAGCGCCCGCTGACCAGCACGACATGGTCGGCGAGGGGCAGCCGCCCCTCCATCAGCGCCCGGCCCACCAGCTTGTCGACGGCGTTGTGCCGGCCGACGTCCTCGCGCACCGCGACCAGCTCGCCGGAGGCGGTGAAGAGGGCGGCCGCATGGAGGCCCCCGGTGGCCTCGAAGAGCCCCTGCTTGTGGCGGAGCTTGTCGGGCAGTCCATAGAGCACCTCCGGGTCCACGATCGGGCCCGTCGAGGGCGCCGGGCAGCCACGGAGCTGGATGGCCTCGAGGCTGGCCTTACCGCAGACCCCACACGCGCTGCTGGTGTAGAAATGGCGCTCCAGCACGTGGAGGTCGGGCTCGACGGCCCCGGCCAGCTCCACGTTGACGATGTTGTAGCGCTGGTCGGCGTCAACGTCCTCGTCGACGCAGTAGCTGACCCGCCGGACCTGGTCGCGCGAGCCGATGACCCCCTCGCCGTACAGGAAGCCCACGGCGAGGTCGAAGTCGGCCCCGGGGGTGCGCATTGTCACGGCCACCGTGTGACGCTTGCCGCCGGACAGGATGCGGGTCTCCATCGGCTCCTCGGTGGCGACGCTGTCGCTGCGAGGTGGCGCCGATTGGCCATCGGCGATCACCCTCACAGAGATGCGCTGCTTGCTGGACGGCCGCTGGCTCATCATTAAGCCATGGTAAGCCGCCACCTCGCCGGCCTGGTCCTCTGCGGCGGCCACAGTCGCCGCATGGGACTCGACAAGGCCCTGCTCCAGGTTGACGGCGGCCCGCTGGTGCTCAGGGTGGCGCGCCAACTCGCCGAGGTTGCCGACCCGGTGCTCCTGGCCCCGGGGGTTCCCGGACGGTTCGAAGCCACGGGCTACGCCGAGGTCGCCGACGTCGAGCCGGATCGGGGACCCGTGGGCGGCCTGGTCGCGGGGCTGCTGGCGTCGCCCCAGCCGCACCTTGCGGTGGTGGCAGTGGACATGCCCTACGCCAGCCCCGCGGTCATCCGACTTCTGGCGCGCGTCTGTAGTGATGGCTCCTGGGATGCCGCCCTGCCGCTCACCTCAGTGGGGCCGGAGCCGCTCCATGCTGTCTACTCCCAACGCGCCGCCGGCCCCCTGCGAGCGGCGCTCGCCGACGGGCGGCTGGCGATGCGCCACGCCATCGCCGACCTGAGGGTCGCGCTGGTGGACAGGGAGGTCTGGGGCGAGGCGGACCCCAGCGGACGCTTCGCCGCCAACCTGAATACGCGCGAGGACCTCGCGCTGCTGGCCTAGGGTGCCCCGCCGACCCAGGCGCTTCGGACGCTGGACGCCTTCAACCTGGGTGGGGCGAACTCCCTTTGGCGTTGGCCAGCAGCGGCCCAACAACTACGCCGAGCTCTGGCGCGCCTTCGCCGACAACCGGGACCAGCTGCCCTACGCCTGGCGGATCCTCAGCCACGGCGTCTGTGACGGCTGCGCCCTGGGCACCACCGGCATGCGCGACTGGACCCTGCCGGAGATCCACCTGTGCAACGTCCGGCTCCGACTGCTGCGGCTCAACACCATGCCCGCCATGGACCCGGCACTGCTGGCCGACGTGAGTCCCCTGAGGAGCCACACGAGCGCCGAGCTCCGGGAGCTGGGCCGGCTGCCCCACCCGATGCTGCGCCGGGCAGGGGAGGCGGGGTTCTCGCGGGTCTCCTGGGATGCCGCCCTGGAACTGGTGGCCGGGCGCCTGGTGGCGTCAGGTCCCGACCGCGCCGGCTTCTACCTGACCAGCCGCGGTCAGCCCAACGAGAACTACTACGCGGCCCAGAAGGCGGTGCGGGCGATGGGCACCAACTCGATCGACAATGCCGCCCGCGTCTGCCACTCGCCCAGCACGTTCGGCCTCAAGGAGGCGCTGGGGGTGGCCGCAACGACGTGCTCCTACACCGACTGGATCGGCAGCGACCTGGTCGTCTTCATCGGCTCCAACGTCGCCAACAACCAGCCGGTGGCGATGAAGTACCTCTACCACGCCAAGAAGGAGGGCACGCGGGTGGTCGCCGTCAACCCCTACCGAGAGCCGGGCATGGAGCGGTACTGGGTGCCTTCGAACGTAGAGAGCGCGCTCTTCGGGACCAAGGTCACCGACCGCTTCTTCCTGGTCAATGTCGGCGGCGACGTGGCGTTCCTGAGCGGGACCCTCAAGCACATGATCGAGAACAACTGGGTCGATCGCAAATTTGTCGCCCGGCACACCACTGGCTTCGACGCCCTGGCCACCAGCCTCCAGGGGATGGAGTGGGACAACCTCGAAGCCCAGGCGGGCGCCGGCCGCGACGAGATGCTCGATTTCGCCCGGATGGTCGGAGAGGCCAGGACCGCGGTCTTCGTCTGGAGCATGGGCGTCACCCAACACGACTGCGGCGAGGACAACGTCCGCGCCATCATCAACCTTGCCCTGACCCGCGGTTTCGTGGGCCGCGACAAGTCCGGCCTGATGCCGATCCGGGGGCACTCCGGGGTTCAGGGCGGCGCCGAGATGGGAGCCTACGCCACGGTACTGCCGGGCGGCAAGGAGATCACCGGCGCGAGCGCCGGCGAGCTGGCGAGCCACTGGGGCTTCGACGTGCCCACCAGTCGCGGATTGACGGCGCCCGAGATGATCGACGCCGCCCACGCGGGCAGACTCGACGTCCTCTTCTCCTCGGGCGGTAACTGGCTTGAGATCCTGCCTGACCCGGCCCACGTCAAGGTGGCGCTCAGCCGGGTCCCGCTGCGGGTCCACATGGACATCGTGGTGTCGTCGCAGATGCTCCTCGACGGGGAAGGAGATGTCCTGCTGCTGCCGGCGGCAACCCGCTACGAGATCCCCGGTGGGGTCACCGAGACGTCCACCGAGCGGCGGGTGATCTTCAGCCCCGAGATCCCGGGGCCGCGGATCGCCGAGGCCCGCCCCGAGTGGGATGTGTTCCTTGACCTCGCGCGGCGGGTCCGGCCGGACATCGCCGGCGCTCTTATATTTGACGGCACCGCCGCGATTCGCCAGGAGATCTCGACAGTGGTCCCACTGTACGACGGCATCCAGCACCTGGCCGAGGAGGGCGACCAGTTCCAATACGGCGGGCCCCACCTCTGCGCCGGCTGGAGCTTCCCAACGCCCGATGGCAGGGCCCATTTCTCGACAGTGGCGCTGCCCAGCAGCCGGCGCCGGCCAGGCTGGTTCACGGTGTCAACCCGGCGGGGCAAGCAGTTCAACAGCATGGTCCACGAGAAACGCGACGCCCTCAACGCGGCCGTTCGCGAGGCGGTGCTGATCAGCGCCGAGGACGCCCGCGACCTTGGCGTCCGCGACCAGGATCCGGTCCGGCTCCGGAGCGAGGGCGGCGAATTCGTCGGCCGCGCCTTCATCGCCCCCCTCCGGCCGGGCAATCTCCAGGTCCACTGGCCCGAGGGGGAAGCCCTGATCGACAGGTCCCGCCGATCCCCGCAGGCCGGCATCCCGGACTACAACGCCGAGGTCCAGGTCGAGGCCGTCCAGGACGACGACCAGATCGATTTCCTACACAAACCTGCCGGTATAAGGTAACATCATTTCATGTCACATAGACCGTCCATCGACCAGGTCCGCGACACCGTCGACCAGGTCAAGGAGCTGACCAAGCCCATGCTTCGGGGCTATTCCCATGCGGTGATGGCCCCGGTGGCGGTGGTGGTGACGGCCTACCTGGCCTGGGTCACCGCCGGCGACCTGCCACGCCAGCTGTCGCTGCTGGTTTACGGCTGTGCCCTGGTCCTCCTCTTCACGGTCAGCGCCACCTACCACATCGGCAACTGGCCGGCCCGGGCCCGCGAGGTGCTCCGCCGCTTCGACCACTCCAACATCTTCCTGGTCATCGCCGGCACCTACACGCCGATCACCATCGTCCTGCTCGATGGCTGGTGGCGGATAGGGATCCTCTCGGTGGTCTGGGTGCTCGCCCTCACCGGCATCGCCGTCACCGTCAGCGGCGTTCCCATGCGACGCGGCCTGATGACGGCGCTCTACATCATGGTGGGGTGGGTTGCGATCGCGGCGA
>JBARRR010000064.1:0-26363 GCA_049644325.1 Candidatus Dormiibacterota bacterium | reverse complement strand
CGGACCCGTGGGCCGAGATTGAGGCGCTCCTTGGCAAGATCGGCGCCGGCGATTATTTCGCCCTGCTGGCATATACCCAGCCGGGCGAGGGGATGGATTCGCTGCTGAGTCAGGTGCGTGAGGCGGTACGCGACCAGAAACGGGTGGCCACCACCTCCGGGTACGGTCCACGGTACCTGCACTCGACTGGTCAGCTGCACAAGGGCGGCCCTAACTCCGGGGTCTTCCTGATCCTTGCCGACCAGCGTGGCGACGACCTGCCCATCCCCGAGGCGCCGTACGGTTTCAAGACCCTGATCCAGGCCCAGTGGGCCGGCGACCTCAAATCGCTGCGGGACCACGGCCGCCGGGTGGCGATGGTGGACATCGGGGTGGACCGCGAGGCGGCGTTGCGCCAACTGCTGGAGGTGGCGAGACAGGCGGTGTCCGCCGGCTGAGATAACAGCCGGCCGCGCTCGACACGAAACACGTGGCGCTGTTACTGTCGGACTTCTCGCCTGCGGTCGGCCCGCACAGGCGGCCAAGAGTCATCGGGGCTTTGGATGATGAGGTAGCGATGTCTGAGAACGGAACTCCTTCGGAGCAGTCGTCGGGCGCCAAGATGGAGATGGGGATCATCGGCCTCGGCCGGATGGGCGGCAACATGGTCAAGCGCCTGGCCCAGCGCGGGCACCGGATCGTGGGGTATGCCCGGACCGCCGAGACGGTCAAGCAGGCGGAGGCCGACGGGGGTGTTGGCGCCAGCTCGGTGGAGGACCTGGTCTCCAAGCTCTCCCATCCCCGCACCGTCTGGGTCATGATCCCCGCGGGCAAGCCGACCGACGACACCATCCACCAGCTGGGGGAGCTGATGGAGCCAGGCGACCTGGTCATCGACGGCGGCAACTCCAACTGGAAGGACTCCAAGCGCCACAGCCTGGAGCTGAAGGAGAGGGGCATTCATTTCATGGACGCCGGCACCTCTGGTGGCGTCTGGGGGCTCAAGGTCGGCTACTCCCTGATGGTCGGCGGGGAGCGCGAAGACTTCGAGCGGGTCGAGCCCATCCTCAAGGACCTTGCCCCCGAGGACGGCTACGGGCTGATGGGCCCGGCCGGCTCCGGCCACTTCGTCAAGATGGTCCACAACGGCATCGAGTACGGGATGCTGGCGGCCTACGGCGAAGGCTACGAGATCCTCCACGAGTGCGAGTACGACCTCGACCTCCAGGACATCACCCGCGTCTGGCAGCACGGCAGCGTGGTCCGCTCGTGGCTGCTCGACCTGGCGGCGCTCGCCTTCGAGGCCGAAGGCTCCGACCTGCAGGCGATCCGCGGCTATGTCGAGGACTCCGGCGAGGGGCTCTGGACGGTGGAGGCGGCGCTGGAGGAGAAGGTGCCGGCCCCGATCATCACGCTGTCGCTCCTGATGCGCTTTGCCTCACGCCAGGAGGACTCCTTCTCCGCCAAGGTGATCGCCGCCCTGCGTAACCAGTTCGGCGGCCACAAGATCACAGCTGCCACGGGCAGCGAGTAACAGCCGGCGGATGACCATCCCGGGCTGATGCCCACGCGTAAGAAGGACGCCGTCGTCAACCCCCTGCGGGAGGGGCTGCGGCAGGAGCGCCTGGCCGCCCCCACGGTCATGGTGATCTTTGGCGCCTCCGGAGACCTGACCCGCAAGAAGCTGATGCCGGCGCTGTACAACCTGGCGCTGGAGGGACTGCTGCCCGCCGAGTTTGCCGTCGTCGGCATGGCGCGAAGGCCGCTCACCAACCCTCAGTTTCGCGACCAGATGCGTGAGGCCGTCGACCAGTACTCACGCACCGGCAGGGTCAACGACGACGTATGGAAGGGCTTCGCCGAACGCATCAGCTACGTCAGCGGCAACTTCGACCAGCCTTCCAGCTTCAATGCCCTGAAGAAGGAGATCGACCGCGTCGAGCGGGAGCACGAGACCGCCGGGAACCGCCTCTTCTACTGCGCCACTCCGCCCGAGTTCTTCATCCCCATCATCAAGAACCTGGGCCGCAGCGGGATGGTTACGCGCGGCCGCGAGACCCACCGCATCGTCATCGAAAAGCCGTTCGGACGGGACCTGCAATCGGCCGAGGCGCTCAACCAGGAGGTCCTCAAGGTCTTCCGCGAGCGCGCCGTCTTCCGCATCGACCACTACCTGGGCAAGGAGACGGTCCAGAACCTCTTGGTCTTCCGCTTCGCCAACGCCATCTTCGAGCCGCTGTGGAGCAATCGCTACGTCGACCATGTGCAGATCACGGTGGCCGAGGACCTCGGCCTCGAGGGCCGGGCCAGCTACTACGACCAGTCTGGGGCGCTCCGCGACATCGTCCAGAACCACATGCTCCAGCTGGTGGCGCTGACGGCGATGGAACCGCCGATCTCTTTCCAGGCCGACTCCGTGCGCGACGAGAAGGTCAAGGTCCTCAGGTCGATCCGGGCGATCCGCGAGGACGAGGTGCCGCGACTGGCGGTGCGGGGGCAGTACGGCCGGGGCAGCATCGGCGGCGAGCCGGTGCCCGCCTACCGCGAGGAGCTGGGCCACGACTCCACCACCGAGACGTTTGTGGCGTTGCGGCTGGACGTCGAGAACTGGCGCTGGGCGGGCACGCCGTTCTACATCCGCGCCGGCAAGCGCCTTCCCCGGCGCGTCACCGAGATCGCGGTTCAGTTCAAGAACCCACCGCACCAGGCCTTCCAGAATGTCGCCGACTCGCTGGAGCCCAACCTCCTGGTGATCCGGATCCAGCCCGATGAGGGCACGACCCTGAAATTCACCGCCAAGGTGCCGGCGCCGGGGATGCGGCTGCGCGCGGTCAACATGGACTTCCTCTACGGCGCGTCCTTCATGGCGCAGTCCCCGGAGGCCTACGAGCGGTTGCTGCTGGACGTGATGCGGGGGGACCAGACGCTCTTCACCCGTCGCGATGAGGTGGAAACCGCGTGGTCGCTTCTCAGCGGCGTGATCAAGGCCTGGCAGGGCGTCCCCGACATCCCCATCTATCCCGCCGGCACCTGGGGACCGGAGCAGGCCGACGAGTTGATGGCACGGGACGGACGACGTTGGCGCCACCCGTAGCCGCACAGCTCCACACCCTGGCGGACGCCGACACCGTCCGCTGGGAGGGCAAGGGCGTCAAGGCGACCCAGGTGGGTGCCAGGCTGCTTGGCCTGCGCCAGGAGGCCTCCGATGTTGAGGGCTTCCCGCTGGCCCGTGCCAGCGTCATGAACCTGCTGGTCTTCGTCGCTGATTCGACGCGAGAGCCGCTGGCGACCCGAGCCCTCGACGAGCTGGCCCTACGGCACCCGGCCCGCGGCATCATCATCGAGCCCATCCCCGGCCAGCGCTTCAGCCTCGATGCCGAGGTGGCCGTCCATCGCCACCCGCTGGCGTCGCACGGCCTGGTCTACGAGCGCGCCATCCTCCGGGTCCACGGCGCCGATCCAGAGGGCCTGGATACCCTCGTGATCCCGCTCCTCATTCCCCATCTGCAGTCCTTTCTCTGGTGGCTCGGTGACCCAAGCATCGTCAACCCTGGCCTCCGGACCCTGGGCAGGATCTGCGACCGGCTGATCATCGACTCCAAGCTGGGCCCCGCCGACCGGCTCGTCGATGTCGCCCTGGAGCTGGGTTCGACGGCAGCGCTGGGCGCCCGCGCCGATCTTCCGTCGTTCGGCCGGCTGGTCATCGGTGACACCAACTGGATGCGGCTGGACGGCTTCCGTCAGACGCTGGCGGCGATATTCGATGAGGGCCACCGGGCTGAGTACCTCGCCGGGCTTCGGAGCTTCGAGGTGGTCGGGGCCCGTGGCTCGCGGCAGCCTGCGACCGCCGCCGAGCTGCTGATGTTGGGTTGGGTCAGCTCCAGGATCGGCTGTTCGTCGCCGGCCTGGGTCGACGGCGGGGTCAGCATGCGCCACGATGCCGCCGGCCACCGGATCCACTTCAGCTTCAGCGCCGGGGGCGCCGCCGGCCGGGGGGCGGTCCTGCCCCCGATACACGCCATCCGGCTCGAGGCCGAGGTCGGCCGGCGCAAGCTCCAGCTCGAGCTAACCGCCCACAAGGGCGGCGGGCTCCTGCATTGCGAGGAGACCGGGGTCGCCACCGTCCACCGGAGCGTGCCCCTCTCGCACCCCAACGAGACCGAGGCGGTGAGTCGTGAGCTGGCGCGGCTGGGCCGCGACCGCGTCTACGAGGACTCGGTCCAGGCGGCCGCCCTGATCTACGGCGCCCTAACCACGTAGACCGCAGCCATGCTCGTCAAGCTGCGCGATGCTGAGGCGGTGGCCAGGGCGGTGGCCAGCGCCGTCACCGAAACCGCGTTCAAGGCGATCCACGAGCACGGCGGCTGCGCCCTGGTCCTGGCCGGCGGCAACACGCCCCGACGCGCCTACCAGATCCTGGCCGGCGAGCTGCGCGACGAGGTCGACTGGCGGCGAGTCAGCTTCTACTTCGGCGACGAGCGCTGCGTCCCGCCCGACGACCCGCGCAGCAACTACCGCATGGCCAGGGAGACGCTGTTCGATCCCCTCAAGCTCGGCCAGGGCAACGTCTTCCGCATTGCCGGCGAGCTATCGCCGGAGGCGGGCGCGGCCGACTACGACGCCCAGCTGCGCCACCTCAAAGGTGAACGCTCGCCGATGTTCGACCTGGTCCTGCTGGGCATGGGCGCCGAGGGCCACACCGCGTCGCTCTTTCCCGGCAGCCCGGCGCTGGAGGAACGCGCGCGCCTGGCGGCGGCCGCAAAAGTCCCAGCGGAGCCGCCTGACCGGGTAACGCTGACGCTCCCGGCATTGTCGGAGAGCCACCAGATCCTGTTCGTGGTGACCGGCGCCGAGAAGGCGGACGCGCTGGCGCGGGTCTTCTCCGACGGGAGCGACCTACCGGCGGCGCAGGTGGCAGCGCTGGCCCCGTCCCGGTTCCTGGCGGACGAGGCCGCTGCCTCGGAGGTGCCGGCTTAGCGCTTGGCGGGAGTTGCGGCCAGCTCGGTGAAGGGTGCCACCCACTTCTTCTGGGCGGGACCGTGCTTCTTGAGCCACGCGTCTGCGTCGTCAATCAGCATGTCCAGCACTTTGTCCCGATCAAGGCCGGTGGCCTCGACCAGCGCGGCGCGCTCATTGAGGAAGTTGCGGCCGGTGACACGCACCATCCGTAGAAGGTGCTGCAGCCGCTCTGGCATCTGGCGCTCGCCCAGTGGCGGCGACTCCTCGACGAAGCGGGTGTACTGGGCCAGGAGGTCGGTCATCAGACCGGAATGGCGGTTCTGGAATTCGACGCGTAGTTGATCGAGTGGCGGCGTTCGTTGCGGCATCCTATTAAGTTACCTCTCCCTACCTGGGTAAAAGCTGCGGGAGTTTATCACAGCGTTCAGGTGAATACGACGGTGGTCGTCACACCAACTACGACGCCCGGCCCCAGGGTTTCATTGCTCTAAGGGACGGCCGAGGCGCCCAGCAGGTAGGGCAGGAAAGACCCCAGGATGTATCCAGTGATCGCGGCCAGGAGCCCGATGCCGACGATCTCCAGCGCGCCCCGGATGATGCTGGCGTGGGCCACCCGGGCCTTGCCCGCGCCCATCGCCAGGAGCACGACGATGGTGGCGCTGACGCTGAGCACCAGGGCTGGACTGATGTCGAGAGTCGCGAGCTTGATGACGTGCTCGGTGCCGGCGAAGAACCAGGGCGCCAGTGGCACGATCGCCCCCACCAGGAAGGCCAGTGCCATCACCAGCGCCTCTCTCCGTGGCTGGCTGCTGTCGAGAGAGATGCCCAGCTCCTTCTCGGTCATGGCCTTGAGCATCGCCTCGGGGCGTTCGGCGATTTTCTCCGCCACCAGCCGCGCGTCTCGCTCGGGCAGGCCCTCGCTCTGGAAGAGATGGACCAGCTCCTCCAGCTCGCGCTCGGGATGGAACTCGAGCTCGGCTCGCTCGCGGGCCACCTCGGCCTCGGCCACCTCCAGCTGGGACTTGCTGGAGATATAGGCTCCGGCGCCCATCGCGATCATGCCCGCCAGCGATCCCGCCATACCGGCGACCAGGATGGTGTAGCGATTGGTGGTGGCGCTGCCGACGCCACTGACGAGCCCCAGCGTGGTCAGCAGGCCGTCCTGGGTGCCGAAGATGATCTCCCGGACGCGGCTGCGTGCGGCGACCCGGGCCCGGGTGACGTCGATGTGGGCGGCCGCCTCGATCGATGCATCGCCCCCGGCGGCTTGTCGAGCCGCGGACACCTCATCCGGCTCGATGGCGTTCATACGCCTAAGGTAGATCTTCCCGGCCGTGGTCGCCGTACTGCGTGTAGAAGGCCTGAATCGTGGCCAGGTCGATGGAGCTAATGTCCTGCTCCTTGTCCCAGGCGAGCAGAGCCACCTTCGGCGACATGCCCTGGTAGGGAGTGGACAGGAACTTCACCTCCTGGATCTGCTGGGCGCCTTGGGGGTTTACCGGCTCCAGCTTGGGCGGCAGCTTGGAGAACACGTCCTGGGCCTGCTTGTACATGGCGTCGCACTCCGTACCTGTGCACTTGTAGACCATCACCACGCCACCGTGCTCCAGGTTGTGCACGAAGGACTCCGGCTGGACCGGGTTGTTGTACGTGTTCCAGGGCAGGGGACCAAGGCTTGACGAGTAGTGGTCACCTGACGAGGGAGGCAGGTGCTTGTACGCGACCTGGGTGCCGTCAGGGACGTGGTTGTGGCCCTCATCCGCGACGTCGTAGGCCGCACCCGCCTGGGTGCTGCTGCTGTTGTTGCCGGTGAGGAACGATGGGGGATTGTTCAGGAAGTAGAGCGCGCCGCTGCCGCCGACGATCAGGACCACGAAAACGGCGATCACGATGTTCCGCGTCCTGGCCTCCCGCTGCGCTTGCGCCTTGATCTGCGCGGCGCGTGCGTCCAGGCGTACTTGCTTGGCTTGGTTCTTGCGGCTGGCCACGGCGAAATCCTAATGGCTCCTTCTTAACCGCACCTTGGAACTTGGCCAACAGGGCCGCAGTAGTATGGGCTCACCAGTACAGCACGTTGGTTGCGCTCTGATGGCGCGTCTCGGCGGGCACTTTCGGGAGGATCAGCCCTTGGCTACCGCAGTCTCCGAGCAGGTCAAGACCTACCAGCTCTATATCGATGGTGAGTGGAGAGACGCCTCCAGCGGCGAGACGTTCCCCAGCATCAACCCGTCGAATGAGGAGGTCATCGCCAACATTCCCAAGGGCACCCGCGAGGACGCCCAGGCGGCGATCGCGGCGGCGCGGCGCAGCTTCGACAAGGGTGAGTGGGCGAGTAAGTCCTTCAAGCAGCGCAGCGACATCCTTCTCCAGGCGTTCAAGCACCTCGCCGAGGTCGCCGTCGAGCGTGACTGGGCGGGCATCGAGTCGGCCGACGCCGGCGTGACCCTGCGCCTGGCGAACCTGGCCCACGTCCCCACGGGGTTGGAGCACTTCCGGTCACTGGTGGCCCAGGGCGGCGAGATCAAGGAGTACGAGCCCCTGCCGTGGGTCGACATGCCGGCGGTGTCGTGGAACTTCATCAACCGCGAGCCCCAGGGCGTCTGCGGCCAGATCATCCCCTGGAACTTCCCCTTCATGATGGCCTGCTGGAAGCTGGCCCCGGCGCTGGTCACCGGCAACTCGGTGGTCCTCAAACCCGCATCCAACACCACCCTGACCGCGCTCGAGCTGATCAGGGCGCTGGATGAGACCGGGCTGTTCCCCAAGGGCGTGATCAACCTAGTCACCGGGCCCGGCGCGGCCGTCGGTGAGGAGATCGCGGCCAACCCCGAGGTCGACAAGGTCGCCTTCACCGGCAGCACCGAAGTCGGACGCCGCATCATGCAGCTGGCCAGTGGCACCGTCAAGAAGGTGACCCTGGAGCTGGGCGGCAAGTCGGCCAACATCCTGCTGCCGGATGCCGACCTCGACCTCGCCATCGACGGATCCCTGATCGCCACCTTCTGGCACCAGGGGCAGATCTGCGAGTCGGGCACTCGGCTCCTGGTCCACGAGAGCAAGCACGACGAGGTGCTGGAGCGCTTGATCGCGCGCACCAAGGAGATCGTCGTCGGTCCCGCCGACGATCTCGAGTCGGGCATGGGCCCCTTGGTCTCCGAGGCGCAGTTGGCAACCGTGACGAAGTACGTCGAGATCGGCAAGCAGGAGGGCGCCAAGCTCGTCCTCGGCGGCAAGCAGCCCGATGGGTTGGACAAGGGCTACTTCTTCGAGCCCACCATCTTCGACGGTGTCAGCAACGACATGCGCATCGCCCAGGAGGAGATCTTCGGTCCCGTCCTGTCGGTGATCACCTACAAGGACACCGGCGAGGCCATCAAGATCGCCAACGACTCCATCTACGGCCTGGCCGGCGGCGTCTGGTCGCGGGACATCCCCGAGGCCATCAACGTGGCCAAGGCGATTCGAACCGGCACGATGTGGATCAACGACTATCACCTCCTCAATGACGTTTCGCCCTTTGGCGGCTACAAGCAGTCGGGCGTGGGCAAGGAGTTGGGGATGCACGGCCTGCTGGAGTACACCATTCCCAAACACATCCACGTGGCCCAGAGCCAGCGTTCCGACCGCTTCGTCTGGGACACGCTCCTGCCGTAGACCGATGGCCGACAGCGTCGAGCTGACCGACCGCGCACGCGCCCTCTTCGACCAGGTCAAGGCCGGCCGTGGACCACTGACAATGGTCCTCGGCTCCGGCTGCTGCGATGGCGGCTCCCCGTTCCTGTTCGAGAACTACCCGCCGCCCGCCAACCACCGGATGATCGCCGAGATCGATGGCGTGCCGGTCTGGATCGACAACGGGCTCTGGCAGAACATGGAGCTCAAGCTGGTCATCGACGCGGTCAAGGACCCGGCATCGGACAGCTTCTCCGCCGAGTCGGAGTTGGGGTATCGCCTAGTTCTGGTCTAGGGCGACTCCTCAGTGGCCGAAAACCAGGCCAAGGATTACGCCGATCAGGATGAAGACGCCCACCACGATGGCAAGCGAGACCGCGCCGGGGACGTGGCGGCCGCGCTGGTGGGTGGCGGTCCAGGCCTTCTCCAGCTCTCGGGCGCGCGGGCTGCCAACGGTGGGCGGCGTAGCATAACTCTGCCCCGGGGCGTTGGCGGCGCCGCATCGCGGGCACACAATCGCGGTCTCGGGGAACTGATGGCTGCACTTCCAGCAGTACATCAACAGCGGCGCCATGGCCTGATTATCAGGGAAGCCTATCCTTCGTCGATGACCGCTGGACTGGAGTTCGACCCGGTCGAGTTCGAGCACCGGTTGCGCCACTCCGCCCTGGCCGACAGCCCGGTGGCGCTGCACGCGTCATTGCTGCACGTGCTGGAGTCAGGCGGCAAGCGAGTGCGGCCCATCCTGGTCTACCGCTTCGGCTCCCTCTGCGCCGGGGGCGCGCGGCCGGTGGGGGAGCTGGCCCTGGCGGTCGAGATGCTGCACACCGCAACGCTGGTCCACGACGACATCATCGACAGCGCCGAGAGCCGGCGCGGCCGGCCGTCGCTACACCTCGAGCACAGCATCGAGGTCGCCATCCTGGTCGGCGACCTGTACGTCGCCCGCTGTGGGGTCCACCTGGCCGAGGCGGAGCACCCGCTCGCCGCCCACCACGTCTTCAGCGCGCTCGACGCCATGGTCCGTGGTGAGCTCGAGCAGCAGCAGCGCCGCTTCGACCTGTCGCAGACCAAGGACGACTACCTCCGCACCATCGAGCAGAAGACCGCCAGCCTGATCGCGGCGGCCTGTGCGTCGGCGGTGCTGGTCAGCGGTGGGGAGGAGGCGCAGGTCCTCGCGGCGCGGACCTACGGGCGCAACCTGGGGCTGGCGTTCCAGGTCGTCGACGACGTCCTCGACTACACCGGGAGCGAGGACAGCATTGGCAAGCCGGCCGCCAGCGACATCCGGGAGGGAACGGTGACGCTGCCCCTGATCCTGGCAATGGACCTGTCGCCCGCGCCGATGGAAGCGATCCTGGCCTCGGCGCGGGAGCGGGGCGACTTCGGCGCCGTGATCCAGGCGGTCAGGCGAAGTGGGGCCGTGGAACGCTGCGCGGAGCTGGCAGACCAGCTCACCAGCGACGCCATCGCCGCGCTCAGCGTCTTCCCCGAGGGTCCCGACCGGGCCGCCCTCGAGGAGCTGGCCACCAGCCTGGCCACGCGACGCGCTTGACCACGGGCTGGATAAACTCGATGCCGTGTCACTGCTGATTGAGGGCGTCAGCCACCGGGTCGCCCCGCTCGATGTCCGCGAGCGGCTCTTCATCGATGGCGAGGGTCTGCGCGAGTGGCTCACCACCATCGGGTCGGCGCCTGGCCTGAATGGTGCCGCGATCCTCTGCACCTGCGGCCGCACTGAGTTCTACCTCATGGCTGACGACCCCGAGGTCGCTCGGGCCGAGGTCCGGCGACTCCTGGCCGAGATCGATGCCCTCGACGCCTGGCTGGGCCACGCCTACAGCCTCGACCGGGAGGCCGCCATCGCCCACCTCTTCAGGGTGCCGGCCGGTCTCGACTCGGTTGTCATCGGCGAGTCGCAGATCCTGGGGCAGTTCAAGGCGGCGATGGCCGACGCGCGGGAGGCGATGAGCCTTGACCCGGGGCTTGAGTTCCTGATGCAGCGGGCGGTCAACGTCGCCAAACGCGTCCGCTCCGAGACGGAGATCGGGCGCCGCCCTGTCGGCTTCGGCCAGGCCGCGGTCGTCCAGGCCCAGGCCAAGCTGGGTGATCTCACCGGCCGTAGCGCCCTGATCGTAGGCGCCGGCAAGATGGCGGGCGCCACGGCGCGCAGCCTCGCTGCCGCCGGGATGGGCCGCCTCTTCTTCAGCAACCGCACCAGGGAGCGGGCCGCCACGCTGGCCTCGGAGATGCCGGCCCGGGTGCCCACGGTGGCCATTTCCCACGCGGATATCGAGGAGGCGGCGGTCGAGTCCGACCTGATCGTCACCTCCAGCAGCTCGCCGGACCACATCATCGGACGGCCGATGGCCGAGCGCCTGATGGCCGCGCGCGGCGGGCGCCCGCTCTTCCTGCTCGACCTGGCGGTGCCGCGCGATGTGTCTCCTGACGTGGTCGAGGTTGCCGGCGTGCACCTCTCCAACATCGACGACCTGGGCGCCGCCACCCAGGCGGCTTTCGCGGGTCGCTGGGAGGACATGCCGGTGGCCGAGGCCATCGTCGCCGACGAGGTGGGGCGAGCTCGAGCCGACCTCGGCCAGCGCCGGGCCGACCCAGCGATCACCGCCCTGGTGGGTTCCATGGAGGCCCGCCGCCAAAGGCTGCTGCGCTCGGTGCCGGCGAGCTTGACGCCCGAGCAGCAGGACGAGGTCGACCGGGTCACGCGCGCCATCACGGCGCGACTGCTGCACGATCCCATCCTCTACCTTCGCGACAGCGCTCGCGATCCCGCCGCACTGGACCGCGCCCGGCGGATGCTGGGCCTGGGCGAGGCCGAGGGGGTCGAGTGACCGCTGATCCCCGGCCGCTGCGGCTGGGGAGCCGGGGATCGCCCCTGGCGCTGGTGCAGGCGGAGCTGGTCCGCCGCGCCATCCTCGACCGCTTCCCTGACCGCGAGGTGGAGCTGGTCGTGGTCAGCACCGAGGGCGACGACGATGCCAGCCGCCCGCTTGACGCCTTCGGCGGACAGGGGGTGTTCGTCAAGGCCATCGAAGAGCGCCTCCTGGCGGGCGATATCGATGTCGCCGTCCACAGCGCCAAGGACCTCGCTGTGGAGGACGCCGACGATCTCGAGCTGGTCGCCTTCCTGCCCCGAGAGGAGCCGCACGACGTCCTGGTACGGCGCTACTCAGGGATCGGCCTGGAGCGCCCCGGAGATGGCTTCCGCGTGGCCACCGACAGCAGTCGGCGGCGGACCCAGCTGGCCGATGCCTGGCCGGGCGCCGAGTTCGTCCATGTCCGCGGCAACATCGAGACCCGCCTGGGCAAGCTCACCGCCGGCGCCGCTGACGGGCTGGTGCTGGCGGCAGCCGGCCTGCGACGCCTGGAGCTTTCGCCGGAGGGAGCCGAGCCCATCCCCGTGAGCGTGTGCATCCCGGCACCGGGCCAGGGCGCGATCGTCGCACAGTGCCGGATGGACGACCCGGTTGCCACCGAGCTGCGCATCCTCAACCACTTGCAGACGGCGCTGGCGGTGCAGACCGAGCGGGACATGGCCGCGGCCCTCGGCGCCGGCTGCGCCATGCCGCTGGGCGTGTATGTCGAGTTTCGGTCGGGCGAGACCAGGTTGATCGCGGCCTTCCACGACGGCCAGCAGCTGCACCGAGTTTCGGCACGATCGCTCGCGGGGGCGCCCCACGAGGCGGTGGAGCAGGCGATCGCCGACCTGCGAGACATGGGAGTGCGGTGGTGAGTGAGGAGCTGGCGGACATGCGCATCCTGGTGACCAGCCCATCAGGGACATCGCCACGGTTGGCGGCCAGTCTTGGGGCGATGGGTGCCGAGGTCGTCGAGCTTCCGATGATCACGTTTCAGCCGGTGCCCGACCAGGCGCCGGTGGCTCGCGCGATCGCTGGCCTGCACAGGTATGACATCGTCGTCTTCACCTCTGCCACCGCGGTTGAGGCGTTGGTATTGGCGTCCACCGAGGCCGGCGCGCCACTACTGCCGGTGGCTGCCAATGGCAACCGCGGCCCCGAGGTGGTTGCCGTCGGCCCGGCGACGGCCGAGGCGGCTCGGATGCGAGGCTTTGACTGCCGTGAGGTGCCCAAGCAGTTCAGTGGCGAGGGCCTGGCCGAGCTGCTCACGTCGCGAGAAATGAGGGGCCAGCGAATCCTGATCCCGCGTGCCGGGGCTGGCGGAGAGGAGCTGCCTGCCGCCCTACGCAAAGCTGGAGCCGAGGTTGATGTCGTCGCCCTCTACCGCACAGTGCCCGATCCCGATGGCCAAACGAAGCTCCCGGGGCTGCTAGGCTCCCGCCTCGACATGGTGACGTTCACCAGCGGCTCCGCCATCGACAGCTTCATCATCGCCGCGGGGCCCGAGTTCCGCCGACCCCAGGGCATGGAGATCGCCTGCATCGGCCCGTCCACCGCCAAGGCGGCGCGGGCGGCGCGGCTGGAGCCCGACGTGGTTGCCACCGAGCACACCGTCGCCGGGCTGGTGGCGGCGATCCGGCAACACGCGGTCGCCGGGAAGTCAGGTAGAGCCGGCTGATGTCGTTCCCCGAGTCCCGCCCGCGGCGGCTGCGGCGCACGCCGCTGCTGCGCAAGGCCCTGGCCGAGACCCGCCTGCGTCCCGAGGACCTGGTCCTGCCCCTGTTCGTGGCTGACGGCATCGAGTCGCCCAGGCCAATCGACAGCCTGCCCGGGCATTTCCACCACACCGACCAGAGCGTCCTGGAGGAGTGCGCCGAGGCGGTTTCGCTGGGCATACCGATGGTCCTGCTCTTCGGGCTCCCGGGCCACAAGGACGCGGAGGGGAGCGGCGCCTGGGACGGCGACGGCGCCGTCCAACGCGCCAGCCGCAACATCAAGGAGCGCTTTGGCGACGACCTCCTGGTGGTCACCGACCTCTGTCTCTGCGAGTACACCACCCACGGTCATTGCGGCCTGCTCAAGGGCGAGGCGGTCGACAACGACGGCACCCTCGAGGCTTACGCCCAGGTCGCTATCAGCCAGGCGGCGGCAGGGGCGGACATCGTGGCGCCGTCGGGAATGATGGACGGCCAGGTGGCGGCCATCCGCACCGCCCTCGACGACACCGGCCACGATGAGACCGCCATCCTCGCCTACTCGGCCAAGATGGCGAGCGCCTTCTACGGGCCTTTCCGTGACGCCGCGGGCTCCACGCCGGCGTTCGGTGATCGACGTGGCTACCAGATGCCGGGCGCGAACTCGCAAGAGGCGCTGCGGGAGACTTGGCTGGACATCGACGAAGGCGCCGACATGGTCATGGTCAAGCCGGCGGGTCCCTACCTTGACATCATCTCCCGGGTGGCCGATGAGGTACCCGTACCGGTGGCCGCCTACCAGGTCAGTGGCGAGTTCGCCATGCTCCACGCGGCCATCGAAAAGGGCTGGTTGGACCGCGACGCCGCCATCCTGGAGAGCCTGGTTTCGATCCGTCGGGCAGGCGCCGACCTGGTGATAAGCTATCTCGCCAAAGAAGCGGTCCACATAATCACCGGGACCTCCGCGAAGCCGCCGCAATGACCGGCGAAATGAATTCGCGGCCCGGTTTGGAGACGTCGACTTGAGTCAGAGCGCTGGGCGTAACCCGTTGCTGCTCTTCGGCATCGTCGTGATCACCACAGTGGCGCTCGGGCTCGCCGCCTGGGGCCTCAACCGGGTGACCAACCCGCCGCCAGCGACCACGGCCAACAAGGCCCTGCGAGCCTGTCCCGCGGCACCAGCCGGGCACCCGGCCAAGAACCCCACCCGAACCTACGCCTCGGCGCCGCCGCAGACCGTCGCCGAGGACTCCAGCAACGCCTACACCGCCACCATGTGCACCGAGCGTGGCCCGATCGTCATCTCGCTGCGGGTTGTCGACGCGCCGCAGACGGTGAACAACTTCGTATTCCTGGCCAACGCCGGCTTCTACGACGGCCTGCCCTTCCACCGCGTCTGCCCCAACTCCGCCGATCCCCAGGCGTGCACCGGGGCGCCGGCCATCGCCCAGGGTGGCGACCCCAAGGGTGACGGCACCGGCGGCCCGGGCTACACGATCGCCGACGAGGCCCCCAAGGGCAGCTATACCGAGGGCACCGTGGCCATGGCCAACACCGGGCAGCCTCACACCAGCGGCAGCCAGTTCTTCATCAACAACGGCGACAACAGCGCGCTCAGCCAGCAGCCGGTCCTCTTCGACCTCTTCGGCGACATAAGCAGCGGGAAGGACGTCGCCAAGGCGCTGCAGAAGGGAGACCTGATCCTGTGGGTTGGTATCACCTCGGCGCCGGCGTCCTCGCCGTCTCCAAGCCCGTCAACCGCCGCCCCCGCGCCGTCGCCGAGCTGAGCCCGGACCAATCCGCAGAGCGGGCGGCCGCCGCCCGCAGGGTGATCCCCGGTGGTGTGAACAGTCCCGTCCGCGCCTACCAGGCGGTGGGTGGCGACCCAGTATTCGTCGAGCGGGGAGAAGGCGCCTACGTCATCGATCCCGACGGCAAGCGCTACATCGACCTGGTCGGCGCCTACGGTCCCCTGATCCTGGGCCACGCCCACCCAGAGGTCGTCGCCGCCCTCCAGCGCCAGGCGGCGGCGGGCTCCAGCTTCGGCGCTCCCACCGAGGCCGAGACGCGGCTGGCCGAGCTGGTCGTCGACAACGTGCCTAGCGTCGAGATGGTGCGCCTGGTCAACTCCGGCACCGAGGCCACCATGTCCGCCATCCGGGTGGCCCGCGCCGCCACCGAAAGGGACCTGGTGGTCAAGTTCTCCGGCGGCTACCACGGCCACGCCGACCACCTCCTGGCCGAGGCGGGCAGCGGCGTGGCCGCCATGGCGGTGCCGGGGTCGCCGGGGGTACCGGCGGCGTTCACCGACCTGACCGTGGTCCTGGCATACAACGACGTAGCGTCGGTGGAGGCGCTCTTCGGCGCCCGCGGCTCGCGGGTTGCCGCCGTGATCGTGGAGCCGGTGGCCGGCAACATGGGGGTGGTGGAAGGCTCCGCCTCTTTCCTTGGGGCACTGCGCCGGCTGACTGAGACACACGGCGCGGTCCTGATATTCGACGAGGTCATGAGCGGCTTCCGGCTGGGGCTGGGTGGCGCCCAGGAGCGTATCGGGATCCGCCCCGACCTGACGTGCTTGGGCAAGGTAATCGGCGGTGGTCTTCCGCTGGCGGCCTACGGGGGGAGCCCCAAGCTGATGCGCCTGGTCGCCCCGATCGGACCCGTCTACCAGGCGGGTACGCTCTCGGGCAACCCGATGGCCACTGCCGCCGGGCTGGCCACCCTCGCGCAGCTGGTCGCGGACCCGCCCTATGTCCGGCTGGATGAGGCCGGGGCGCGGGTCCAGGCGGCGCTGGAGGAGTCGGCCAGGCTGAGCGGGCTGCGTCTAACCGTGAACCGTGCGGGCTCGATGCTGACACCCTTCTTCGCGGCCGGCCCAGTGGTCGACTACGCCAGCGCGCGTGCCGCCGACGCGGAGGCGTACGCCCACCTTTTCCATGCCCTCCTGGACCGTGGTGTGCTGGTGCCGCCGTCGCAGTTCGAGGCCTGGTTCCTCTCGACCGCGGTGACGGGGACGGCCATGGACGGCCTTCTCTCGGCGGTCCGGACGGCGATGTCCAGTCTCAGTACGGTCTAAGGGGCGGCCAGAGGGTCCGAACGTATAATCGGGGTGCCGCAACCCGGATCTTCTCCCGGCGGCCGCGAGGTACTTCCGATGCCAGGACTTGGCCTAGGACACTGGTGGATACTGCTCATAATCGCCGCCCTGGCGCTGATCATCTTCGGCCCGGCGCGGCTGCCGGAGCTGGGCGCCGGGCTGGGGCGGGCCATCAAGGAATTCCGTAAGGGCGCCTCCGAGCTGACCGACAGCCTCAAGGAAGAGGCAACCAAACCAGACTCGGCGACGGCATCCCCGCACTCGGAGGTCGAGCCTCCCGCCGAGGCAGCCGAGAAGCCGGCGGCCTCCCCCAAGGCGAGCAAGGGCTGACGCGGCTTGCCGCGCCACAGCGTGGTCAAGCATGAGCACGGCAGGAGTTCAAGCCACAGGAAGCACTGACCCGGCATGAGCGAACGGCCGGTCTTCGTCGTCCCCGATCCCGAGGAGCCAGTCACCGAGAAGTCGAGCAGCGATTGGGACGAGCGCCGTATGACGGTGGTCGAGCACCTCGAGGACCTGCGCAAGGTGCTGATCCACTCGCTGGTGGCGTGGGTCGCTGGCAGCATCGTGGGGATCGCGGCGTCGTACTGGATCGTCAAGCTGCTGACCCTGCCCCTCGACCTGGCCCATTACCAGCCGGTCGTCCTCAGCCCCGTCGGTGCGATCACCGTCTACCTGAAGGTGGGGATGCTGGCGGGCCTGGTCCTGGCCCTGCCGATCATCATGCAGCGCATCTGGTGGTTCGTCTCCCCGGGAATGAAGCCCTCGGAGCGCCGATTTGCCCGCCCCCTGTTGCTGAGCTCGGTCGTTCTCTTCCTGCTGGGCGCGGCGCTGGCCTATGGGTTCGCCTACCTCGGGGTACAGATGCTGACTCGGTTCAGCGGCTTCACCGGCATTGGCTATATCCCGGTGCTGGACACCTACCTCGGCGTGCTGATGCTCCTGATCGTGGCGTTCGGGATCACCTTCGAGTTCCCGGTGGCCCTGGTGCTGGGATCGCTGATGGGCGTGGTCAGCTCGGCCAAGCTGAAGCGATGGCGTAAGGGCGCCTACCTCGTCATTCCCGCTGTCGGCTACATGATCACGCCCGGCGCCGACCCGATCACACCGCTACCCTTGATCATTCCCCTGCTGCTGCTATACGAGGGCTCGATCATCGTGATCAAGAGGCTGAAGCGCTGATGGCGATCCAGACCGCGACCCGGTCCGACGGACGTCGTGCTGACGAGCTGCGCCCATTGAAGATCGAGACTGGGGTCAACATCTACGCCGAGGGCTCGGCCCTGATCAGCGCCGGCAACACCCGCGTTCTCTGCCTGGCCACGGTGGAGGAGAAGGTCCCGCAGTTCCGCAAGGGCAGCGGCGAGGGCTGGGTCACGGCCGAGTACGCGATGCTGCCTCGCGCCACCAACACCCGCAACCAGCGCGACGGTCGGCACGGCCGCGTCGACGGCCGCAGCCAGGAGATCCAGAGGCTGATCGGCCGCTCCTTCCGAGCCGGGATCGACCTGCGGGCGCTCGGGGAGCGCACGGTGACAGTTGACTGCGACGTGCTGCAGGCGGACGCCGGAACGCGCTGCGCTTCGATCACCGGTGGCTTCGTGGCCCTCTACTCGGCCCTGCAAAAGCTGCAGCAGCAGGGGCTGATCGAGACGTTGCCAGTCCGCCACTTCGTCTCCGCCGTCAGCGTCGGCGTGGTCGGCGGCGAGCCGCTGCTCGACCTCAATTACGACGAGGACTATCGCGCCGATGTCGACATGAACTGCGTCGCAACCGAGACCGGCGAGTTCATCGAGATCCAGGGGACTGGGGAAAAGCGGCCGTTCAGCCGCGACGAGGGCGACGCCCTCCTCACCCTCGCCGAGCGCGGCACGGCGGAACTGGCCACCTTCCAGCGCCAGGCCCTCAGCCTCTGACCGACGCCGCGCCGCGGCTGCTGGTCGCGACCTCCAACCCCGGCAAGCTGGCCGAGTACCGGCGCCTGCTGGCGGGCAGTGGGGTGGAGGTGGTTTCGGCAAAGAACATCGGGCTCGACCTCAATGTCGACGAGGATGGCGCCACCTTCCTGGCCAACTCTCAGAAGAAGGCCCGCGAGTTTGCCGCCGCCTCTGGACTGCCGGCGCTGACGGACGACTCCGGCCTGGTCGTCGACGCCCTGGGCGGCGAGCCCGGGGTCCAGTCGGCGCGTTACGGCGGTCCCGACCTTGACGACGCCGGTCGATGCCGGCTGGTGCTGGAAAAGATGGAGGGCACGGGCGACCGAGCCGCCCGGTTTGTCTGCGTCCTCAGCCTGGCTCGACCCAGTGCCCCGGTGCGCGACGTCTTCGTAGGGCGGTGCGAGGGACGCATCGGCCGCGAGCCGCGCGGCAGTGGGGGCTTTGGCTACGACCCGATTTTTGTCTTCCCCGACGGGCAGACGATGGCTGACCTGGCGGACGCCGAGAAGGACCTTCGAAGCCACCGCGGCCAGGCGGTCCGCGAGATGCTGGCGGCGCTGAACCTGCCACGCTGGGCGGCCGCCGCCGGGGTCGGCTAACCTCAGGGAATGTCAACCCTGGTGCTGCTGCGTCATGGCGAGAGCACATGGAACCTCGAGAACCGGTTCACGGGCTGGCACGACGTGCCCCTGTCCGATCGCGGCGTCAAGGAGGCTCACGATGCGGCGCCGATGCTTGCCGACGCGGGCATCGAGCCGGACCTGCTGCATACGTCACTCCTGCGCCGCGCCATCCAGACGGCCGACATCTGTCTCGACGACATGGGCCGCTCCTGGATCCCGGTGGCGCGCTCCTGGCGCCTGAACGAGCGCCACTATGGCGCCCTCGAGGGCCTCAACAAGAGCGAGACCACCGAGAAGTACGGTGAGGACCAGGTCAAGGTTTGGCGCCGCAGCTACGCCACCCCGCCGCCGGCGCTGGAGGCGGATGATCCCCGGCACCCGCGGTTCGACCCGCGCTACCGCGACCTGCCCCCCGACGTGCTGCCCGCGGCCGAGTCCCTGAAGGATGTCGTGGGGCGGATGCTGCCGTACTGGCAGGACGCAGTCGTCCGCGACCTCCGCCTAGGGAGGGCGGTGATGCTGGCGGCCCACGGCAACAGCCTTCGGGCCCTGGTGATGCACCTGCACGGGCTGTCGGAAGACGAGGTGGTGGCGCTCAATATCCCCACCGGGATCCCGATGGTCTACCAGCTGGACGACGACCTGCGCGTCGCCGATTTAGGCTCTCCTGACGACCACTACCTGGGCGATCCCGCGATGGTCGCGGCCAAGGCGCAGGCCGTCGCCGCCCAGTCAACCGCGGGCCGACCACAGACGTAGACTCGCTGCGCATCCGTCGGGGAGTGGCGCAGCCCGGTAGCGCACCTGCTTTGGGAGCAGGGGGTCGCCGGTTCAAATCCGGCCTCCCCGACCACAACCCTCGCCTCTAGATCTCGGCAGCCTCGTGTCATGCCCTGATAACCCTGCGATACTGTATGCTCAACTAAATGGTTGAATATCAACAGACTGAGCTGGACGACATCTACGCCGCCATCTCTCACCCAGCGCGACGCCAGGTGCTCGAGCGGCTCAAGCCGGGAGACGCGACCGTCACCGAACTGGCGGGGCAATTCACCATGTCGCTGGCGGCGGTTTCGAAGCACATTCGGGTCCTTGAGGCGGCCGGCCTGGTAAGGCGCACGGTACAGGGGAGGGAGCACCACCTCTCACTGGAGCCCTCGCCGCTGATCACAGCGGCGGGCTGGCTTGAGACCTATCGGAGCTTCTGGGACGAGAGACTGGACGTCCTGGAAGTGAAGCTGAGGCTGCACCCGAGATGAGCGATGACCAGGTCCTCGAGGTCACACGCCGTTTTTCCGCCCCGGCCGCGGAAGTCTTTCGCTGGTGGACTGAGCCCGAGCTGCTGCGGCAATGGATGTCACCGGTCGGGACGGTCGAAGCCGAGGTCGACCTGCGCGTGGGTGGAGCCTTCCGCATAGTGATGCGGGGAGACGGCGTCGAGATCGACCACATGGGTGAGTACATCGAGGTCGAGCCCCCACGGCGCCTGGTCTTCACATGGTCGTCCCGCTTCACTGGCTCTGAACCGTCAGTTGTCACGGTGGAACTCGAACCGGATGGCGAAGACGCCACCCAGCTGCGCCTCGTCCACAGCCGGCTGCCGGCCAGTGCTGTGGAGTCGCACGGGAGTGGCTGGGGAGCGATGCTTGAACGGCTCACCCGAACGCTGGCCGCGGGCTCCACGGGCGTTGACCCGTCGGTCCCGGTCGAGAACAGCCATGGCGGTTGACGTCCTCACCGAGACTGTGATTGATCGGCCCGCGGACCAAGTCGCGACCTACGCCGGCGACCCCACCAACGCGCCCGAGTGGTACGTGAACATCGAGTCCGTCGACTGGCAGACGCCCCCGCCGGTCCGGGTGGGTTCACGGATGGCGTTCGTCGCCAGGTTCCTGGGCCGGAAGCTCACCTACACGTATGAGGTCGTCGAGCTGGTGCCCGGCAGCCGGTTGGTGATGCGAACCGCCGAGGGCCCATTCCCGATGGAGACCACCTACACGTGGGAGCCTGCCGGGGAGGGGCAGACCCGGATGACGCTGCGCAACCGCGGCGAGCCGAGCGGCTTCTCGAGGGTCGGCGCTCCCCTTATGGCTGCAGCCATGACCCGGGCCAATCGCAAGGACCTGGCCAACCTCAAGCGCCTGCTCGAACGGTCGGCTCGATAGGGCAGTTCGCTTCCTAGGTGGCCTCGGCCCTCGGCCGCGCCGCGGTCCACAGGACCAGGACCGCGGCCAGCCACAAAGCCAGCATCCCCCACAGGTTGGCGCTCTCGAAGAGCTGTACCCGCAGCACGTCGAAGACGCTCGGGTCCGTGATCCCCAGCGCGCTGGTCTGCGTGCGGTCTTCGATGTGCACGGCCATCAGCGGGAAGGCGACGACCAGCAGCCAGCGCGCCCCCTGACTGACGAGCGCGCCGCCCGCCGCAGGCCACAGCGCCACCGCCAGCAACGCGATCGCCACGACGCTGACCACCAGGTGGTGCCACCAGGTGATGCTGGAGGCGATCGGCATCGCCGCCAGGAAGGCGGCGAAGAAGACTGCCCGCGCCGCGCGGGTGCCAAGCACCTCGGGTCGCGCAAGCGCGCCGAGGGCGATGGGGATACCGACAAAGACCAGGGCCGCGGCAACGGTCAGCAAGCCGGCGCTCGGCGCGGTCCCGCCCAGCAGCTCGATGGTGTGCGCGACAACCCCAGGCAGCGATTGGTTGTCGAACGTGGTCGTCCCCGCCCCAATCCTGGGGAGCACCATCGTGAAGAACTGGTCGGTGTAGGGGACAAGCAGGAGCATGCCGCTGGTCAACACCACCGCCGCCAGGGTCAGCCCGACCACCGCCAAGGCGGCGTCCCAGACCGGCTGACCCAGGCGCGCCGCCCGGTCGCGGGCCCAGCCCAGCGGCAAGAGCGCGGGCGCGACCAGGACGGGTGTGACCTTCATCACGATCGCGGTGCCCAGCGCCGCGCCTGCCCCTACCGACGCCCGGCTGCCGCCTCGGAGGTAGAGGACCGCGGCCGCCGCCAGGGTCAGGGTCAGGAGGGTTCCCGGCTGAAGGTAGGCAACGCTGCCGAGCACAGGTAGGAACAGCAGGCCAGCCGCGAGGAGGAAGAGGAGGCCGGTGCGGGTCATGTCGGTGCGCAGGCCCCGGTACAGGACCACGATGGTCGCCACCAGCATCAGGTGGCCGAATGTCGCCCAGAGGATGGCGGCGGTGCGGTCGTCGAGGCCGTTGAGGGGCCGCAGGATGACGGCCACCAGCGGCGTGTAGATGTAGCCGCCCAGGCACCATGTGGTGCAGTGGAGGTCGAGGTAGAACTGGTAGGGGTTGCGCCCGGCACCGATATCCTGGGCGGCGCGGCGGAACTGCTCGTAGTCGAATGGCAGCCGGGGGAACTGGGCCAGCTGGAGGTACTGAAGCGTGACGCGGAAAAGGTAATAGGCGACGGCCAGGGCCGCCAGAAGCCTCGCGAGGACCCGCCGCACGTCGGGCTTGTAGAGCAGCCGAACACCATAGACCCGTGTCGCCAGTGGACGCTGGCCATCGCCAAGGGCTTCCATGGCTGGCATCGTAGCCCGCGTCCTGCCGAAATCGGCAAAACCGTTGCCAGGTTGTCGGAGCTAGGCGGTCAGCAGGGGCAGGGGCTGGTAGGCAGCCGGTATGACGGTATCGGCGGGGACCTTGAGCCAGCCCTCGAGCATGGTCGCGTAGACCTGGCGGAAATCGGTCTGAAAGGCGAGGTTGCCGTTCTTGTCGAGCGACGACAGGTTGGGCGGGTCGCCGTAGACGCCGCCCTTGACGCCGTCACCAGCCACGAACAGGGGCGCTGCGGTCCCGTGGTCGGTGCCGCCGCTGGCGTTCTCCTGGGCGCGGCGACCGAACTCCGACCAGGTCATGACCGCCACGTTCTCCGACTTGCCGTGCGCTTTGAGGTCGGCTAGGAAGGCCTGGATGCCGCCGGCCAGCAGAGCCAGCAGCTTGTCGTGGGTGTCCTTCTGGGCGCGGTGGGTGTCAAAGCCGCCCAGCGTGATGTAGCCGACCCGCATGCCGAGATCCTGGACCACCGCCTCAGCCAGCACCTGGAGCCCGTTGCCAAACGGCCCGGCGGGGTACTGGGCCATCGGCTTGTACCCTGCGCCCGCGGCCTGCAGCATCTTCGACGCGGCCAGGGTATTGGTCTCGGTCTGGTGGAGGAGGGCGGCGTAGGGGGCCGACTCAGGGTAGGCCCGGTAGACCTTGTCCAGGGCGCTGACGCGGATGCGGGTCTCGCCGGGGCTCTTGCCGGCGCCCTCGAGGCTGAACGCCTGCGGCGATGTGATGGTGGCCACCGGCGCGGACAGGGCCCGCAATGCGGGGCTCAGGCCGGTGCTGACCTGGATGCCGCTCAGCGGGTGGCCGTCCTTGTCGATCAGTCCCGCCAGGTACTTGCCCAGCCACCCCTCGCGCCCGTTGAGGTCCATCGTCTCCCAGACATCCATCGACTGGAAGTGGCTCAGGCTAGGGTTGGGGTAGCCGACGTTCTCGACGACCGCCAGCTTGCCGGCCGTCCAGAGGTCCTTCAGTGGAGCCAGCGCGCTGTGCAGGCCGAGCTTGTCGTTGAGCCTTACCGCCAGCTGCTGCTCGGTCTGCTTCAGGGTCGACCGCAGCTTGGCCAGGGCCGGATCGTTGAACGGGATCACGGTGTTGATGCCGTCGTTGCCGCCCGCCATCTGGACCACGATCAGGGTCTTGCCGTTGTTCTCGAATGTGGCGCCGGCGGTGCTGCTGTTGCCGGCCGCCTCCACCGCCTTGCTGAAGATCGAAGGCATCGCCATCCCCACGGAAACCACGGTGAAGCCGCCCTTCATGAAGGCCCGCCGGCTGACGTTGCCGGTGGCGTCGCGCAGGACCAGCTCCGGGGCGCAGACCTCGCAGGGGTCGATCGGGAAATAGTCGTCCATCTTCATCTACACCTCAGGCGAGCTGGTACTCAGGGGTTGCCGCCAGGAGGAAGACGGCATCGGCCACCGCCTGCGGCGAGAGCGGGCCACCGCCCAGGTCCTTGACGATGGCCGCGGCATGATCGACGATCGCCTGCCGGGCGCCGTCGGTAAGGCTGCCCTCCAGCATCACGTCGGCCATGTGGGAGACGGCGGCCTCGGGGGTCTTGACCCCGGCGTCGGCGGCGGCGCGACCCATCGCCGCCTGGGCGTCACCGGAGAGCGTCAGCAGGTAACGCATCCGGGCCATCCAGCTGCCGGTGCTGAGCCAGGCAGCCCCGCCCGGCCAGCCGGCCACACTGGGAGGGTCGAAGAGCGCCTGGCCCATGCCCTCGCCGGCGCCGGCCTGGGCCCGGCTGACCGGTAGTCCGAGCTGGCGGTTGAGCCCGGCCACCAGCTCCGCCGGCGACTTCACCAGCGCCCGGTAGGCCTTATCGGAGAAGAAGGCCGGGGAGGCCAGCAGCGCGCCCATCATGGCGCGGATGTCGCCGTGTGTCTGGTTGTAGGCGTCGACGATGGGCTGGATGTCGCCGTCACTGGGGGCTGCGTAGGCGAAGAACTCCCACATGCGCCGGGCGATGTACTTGGGGGTCGCGGGCTGGGCCATGATCGCGTCGATCACCTCGTCGACGCCCAGGTTCCCGGTCTTGCCCAGGAAGGTCTTGCTGCCGTCGTCATGGGCCCGGGCGTTGAAGCGGACGCTGCCGTCCTGGGCCACCGCCCAGCCGGTCAGGGCGCGGGCGCCCTCCCGGACGTCGGCCTCGGTGTAATTGCCCACGCCCATCGTGAACAGCTCCATGAGCTCCCGGGCGTAGTTCTCGTTGGGATGGACCTTGCTGCTGCCGGTGCCATCGAGCCAGCGCAGCATCATGCCGTCCTTGGTGATGCCGATGAGCACGTCGCGCAGGTTGCCCAGGGCGTGACCCCGGAGGAAGTCGTTCTGGACGTGGACCAGGTCCTTGGCCTGGCCCTGCTTCCGGTACGAGCTGGTCAGGACGCCGTGCCAGAAGAGCGTCATCTTCTCCTGCAGCGGTCGTCGCGTCTCCACCATCCGGGTCAGCCACCACTGGCGCAGCTGGGCGACGTTGGTGAGGTCGAGTTTGGCGGCCGCCAGCGATGCCTCCACCTTGCCGTCGTCGACGCGCTCGGGGTGAAGCAGGCTGTCAGTGGTCGCGCTCAGGCCGGCGTGCATGGCGGCGTCGACCTCGGCAGGGGAGGGGGCGAAGCCGGCGCGCCGCAGCAGGTGGGTCGCCTTCTGGCGGTCGGTGGTCATGCCGCTGGCGGCCCGCTCCCGCAGCCAGAAGCCCAGCCCGATGGCTCCTCCCGCGCTGGCGACGCCGGCCGCTCCGAGCAGGCTTCGACGGCGGATCCCGGGCCCCGTTGGCGTCGTTACATCGGCCATCGTATCGGAGGCTAAACGGGCCCATTTGCCGCCGGTTGAAGCCTGGCTGAGAAAGGGCTGAGAAGCGGGCATCTCAACAGATTCCACAGGCGGGTGTGGACAACGTGTAACGGACGCGGCACACCGGTCTTTCTGGGAGGGGTCTGAAGGCCCCTTCCCCAACTCGAATCCGAGCTTGCGAGTTGGGACCGAAGCAGGTATCGTTCAGGAGCCTTGGCTACACCACTCGTCGGGCGGGCGCAGGGTTCGCTGTTTGGGCTGGGAGAATTCTTCTTGATGCTCTGGGCAGTGCTGCGCGGATGCATCCAGCGGCCCTTCTACTTCGATGAGTTCCTGGACCAGTCGAAGTTCATTCTCACGGCCTGTTTCATCCCCCTGCTTCTGACCGGGGTCGGCTGGGGGACGATTGTGTCCCTCCAGGCAGGCCATTTCTTCAAAGTGGTGCAAGGTGGGTTCCGTCTCGGCGGTTTCTCTGTTATGGCCTCCATTCGCGAGTTTGCCCCAACGGCAACCGCGCTGATGGTCGCGGCCGTGGCCGGCACCGCGATCACCGCCGACCTGGGAGCGCGCACCGTCCGGCAGGAGCTGGAGGCGATGTCGGTCATGGGTATGTCCAACATCCGCTTCATCGTCGTCCCTCGGTTCCTGGCGATGATCATCATGACCGCGCTCTACAACATCCCGATGGTCGCCTTTTGCGTGATCATGGGTTACGTCGTCGCGGTCTACATCGTGGGCGTGAACCCAGGCGCTTTCTTATCCACGTTCTGGACCCAGGGCACCCTCTTGGACCTGTACGGAGGGGAGATCAAGTGCATGCTCTTCGGTGCCATCGTCAGCTCGGTCGCCTGCTACAAGGGGATCACCGCGCGTGGCGGGGCTGAGGGCGTGGCCCGTGCTGTGCACAGCAGCGTGGTCGTCAACTTCGTCTGCATCCTGGCCGGCAACTACATCTACACCGCCACCATCCTGGCCGCTGCCCACGCCACCAACGTGCTGAAGTAATGGCGCAACAGACCGTTCCCGCCCCGCCCAAGGCGGTAGCCCCAAAGGCCGAGCCCGGGAGGTCGATCGGCGACTCCAGGCTGCTGGCGCCCTTCACCCAGGTCGGCAAGATCCTGGTCTTTGGCGGCGACGTCCTCGGCCAGACGCC
>JBARRR010000063.1:0-10980 GCA_049644325.1 Candidatus Dormiibacterota bacterium | reverse complement strand
CGTTCCCACCGACTTCAACGGCTACAAGCCGCCTGACTTCGACAACGCCTACATGGGCGACATGCCGGCGCGCCGGGCGCTGGTGCTGTCGCGCAACATCCCCGCCGTCGCCACCGCCAAGAACGAGGGCATCACCAACGTCATCAACCTGGCCCAGTCGATGGGCATCCGGACCCAGCTGCAGCCCAACCTGGCCACCGCCATTGGCGGCAGTGAGGTCACGATGTTCGACCACATCCAGGGTTACCAGGTCTTCGCCAACCAGGGCAAGAAAATGCCGCTGGTCAGCATCACCAAGATCAGCGACAGCGCGGGCAACACCCTCTTCGAGGCCCGCCCCGGGCAGCAGGCCGGCCAGGCCCAGGTGCTCAGTCCCGAGGAGGCCTACCTGATGACGGATACCCTCAAGGCTTACCAGGACCAGTGGCACCTCGGCTGGAAGGTCCAGATGGCGAGCAAGTCGGGAACCACCGGGGCGGCCCAGGTCGGCGTCCACCAGGACGCCTGGATGATGGCCTATAACCACGACGTCGTGGTCGGCGGCTGGGCCGGCAACACGGCGGCCGGCGGCGGCGGCAAGAACATCAGCGCCTTCGGCGTCGACACCGGCAGCACCATGCTGGCGGAGTTCATCAACGGGCTACCGGCCACCATGAACGGCTGGTACCAGCAGCCTGCGGGCCTGGTGTCGCGGGGCGGCGAGCTCTACCTGCCAGGCACCGAGAACCAGCCCGGCTCGTGTGACTCGCGGGGTCGCGACCACTCCAACGACAACAACGGTGACAACGCCAGCCCCAACCTCAACGACATCCTGGGCGGCCTCTTCAACCGGCGCCGCGGTGGCAACGGCCGTGGTGGTGGGGGCGGCGGAGGCTGAAAAAGGAAAACGCCCCGGCGCGTAGCCAGGGCGTTTTCCTTTCCGGGGGACTAGGGAAGCCGGCCTACGGGACTAGGCCTGCTCGCCACCCCCGGCAGGCTCTCCGCTTTCATGATAGCGCTACTATCAATTACTACCTTGGCGCCATGTACCGGGGATTGCAAGCCTGGCTGCTAGATTGTTTCGATGCCCAAGACCGTTCTGACCACCGGCGCCAACTCGGGAATCGGCCTGGCAACCGCCATTGAGCTCGCCCGCCGAGGCTTCCGCTCGGTTGGGACGGTACGTTCAGCGGAGAAGGCGGGACAGGTCAAGGAGGCGGCTGCCGCTGCCGGGGTCAAGGTCGAGACCGCGATCCTGGATGTCACCGACGCCGCCGCCAGCAAGCGGGTCGTCGACCGGCTCAAGCCCTACGGCCTGGTCAACAACGCGGGCTTCCCCGCCACCGGGGCAATCGAGGACGTCGACGACGACGAGGCCCGGCAGGTGCTGGAGACGATGGTGATCGCCCCGATGCGGCTGGCCCGGTTGGCTCTGCCCCACATGCGCCGGCGGCACGAGGGTCGCATCGTCAACATCTCGTCGATCTACGGGCTCACGACCACGCCCCTCTCCGGCTGGTACCAGGGCAGCAAGCACGCGCTAGAAGCCCTCTCCGACGCCCTCCGGATGGAGATCGCGTCGACCGGCGTGAAGGTCATCCTGGTCGAGCCAGGCGGCTTCAAGACCGGCATCTGGGAGGAGAACCGGAAGGCGCTGGCGAGCCGCGGCCAGTCACGCTACAAGAAGGCTTATGAGAGGTCGATCCAGGGAACCGAGATGACCCAGTTCCTGATGGGCGAGCCGGAGAAGGTGGCTCGAGTGGTCGCCGGGGCGGTGGCCTCCTCGCGGCCGCACACGCGCTACCTGGTGGGCTACGACGCCATGATGCTGGCGGCGATGGAGCGGGTCACCCCGACGGCGCTCAAGGATCGCATCACCCGGATGACCCTGGGCCTGTAGCCCGTCCGTCAGTTCAGCGAGGAGAGGTTGTCGAGGGCGCTGTCGACGGCAGTCGGGTTGGTCACTGTCCGGGTCCGCAGGTTGATCCTGATCGGCGACTTGCCCGTCCGCTCGGTGGCGAAAGCGGAAGCCTGGGCCACGGTGCGCAGGTCATCGGCGATGCGGTCGGCGACCGTTTGGTCGGCCTCTGGGATGACCAGGGCAAAGGCGGAGTCGCTGACACGGGCAAACGAGTTGACCCGCCGGGTCTTGCTCCGCAGTAGGTCGACGAGCTGGCCCAGCACCTCCTCTGCGCCATGGGTACCAAGGTTCGCGATCAGGTCGGGATAGTTGACCAGGTGGAAGAGGACGACGCTGAGCTCGTGCTTGTGTCGCCCGGCGCGGCTGATCTCGCGATCGAGGAGCTCCTCCAGGAAGCGCAGGTTATAGGCGCCGGAGCGGTCGACCATGGCCCCGTCACCATGCTCAACCAGCCGGCGGCAGATGTGGAGGGCATCGCCACAGGCATCCACGAACAAGGCCAGGCTGTCCCGTAGGCGGTCCAGCTTGTCGACGTCGTCGCTGCCCACCACGACCGCGCCAAAGACGCCGTCGCGGGTCAGGGGCACCCCGTAGACGGCCGACTGCGGCAGCGATGAGCCGCCCAGGTGCCGGCACCAGGCGCTCTGCGAGACGTCGCGGAGCTCGATCGGCTGCTGGGCGTGGACGACCCATTGCGAGATGCCGTTGAGTACCTGCCACCACTGCTCCCGGGTCCTCAGCGTGCTGGCCTCGGCGACCTCGACAAAGTGGTCGTCGAGCATGTTGATGTAGGCGAAGTCGGCGCCGGTGTAGTTGACGATGGCGTCCAGGATGGCCCGGGGGATGAGCTCGGTGGGCGCGATAGCGACGTGCCGGATGAGGTCCTCGAGGGCGCCGGCCTGGGTTGGATCACCACCCGCCAGCGCATGCAGGCCCGCGTACAGGACCCGGGCGGCGAACAGCGAACGCTCGCGCGAGACCAGGGGCACCGCCTCCGCCTGCTCGGCGAGCGCGTCGGGGCTGATGCGGAGGTGGAACGCGCGCTCGATCATCGCCTCCATGTCGATGGGCCCAAAGCGCGCCGAGTCGCTGACCAGGTTGACCACCTGGTTGCCGTCAGGACCCATAACCGGGATGACGACGTGGCCCAGGCCGCCGCAGGTCACCCGGATCTCGGGAGCGGTGGCCAGGTTGTAACGAGGGTCGAAGTACAGCGGGCAGTCGAGACCCGCCTGCTCGGTACGGCAGAACTGGGGCGGGTCAAAGGGAATCGTCAGCGGCACCGCCTCCAAGCTGTAGGCATGGAGCTCGAGGCCGGTTGCGTGCACGAACGCCTGGACCAGGTGCTTGTACTGCACCGATTCGAGCATCCGGTCGACGACCGGGTGCCCCGCGGGGATCGAGTTTTCGGTTGCCATATCCAGCACCGGTGTAACGCAAATGTAAAAGAAAGCATGCATCGACGGCCGAGTACGGGCGGGTCCCTCGGGGCGTACGGCGTTGCGGGGGACCGGTTGGCTAGCTGCGGCCCTCGATCCAGGCATCCACGTCGGCGAAGACCTCCTCGCGGTGGATGTCGTTATGGCTCTCGTGGAAGCCGCCCTCGTAGCGCTTCACGATGCCATGGGCGGCGGCCCGCTGCTCGAACTCGTCGGCGACGCGGGGCGAGACCAGCCGGTCCTCGGTGCCCTGGAGCACCAGGTACGGCGTCTGCAGCTGCTCGATGCGCGCCAGGGCCGCGGGCATCGCCTTGAGGTAGACCTCGGTGTAGAAGCGCGCGGTCATCTTCTGGCTGACCAGGGGGTCGACCTTGTTGTCGGCCACCACCTGCTCATCCCGGGAGATGGTGCCAGGCTCGAAGCCGGCCTGCATCGTGAACCCGGGGACCACGCTGCCGATGGTCCGGCCCAAGGTGTTCTTCCACCCCGGCGGCTCGAACGTCAGCATCAGGCAGGGGGAGGAGAGGACCGCTCCTTCGACGGCCAGGGGGTGCTCGTAGAGGTAGTGGAGGGCGGCGATGGCGCCGGTGGAATGGGCGTAGAGGAAGTGCGGCATCCCGGCCTCGCGTTCGGTGGCCAGCTGGACGAACTCGTCCAGGTCGTCGACCAGCCGCTGGAAGTTGGACACGTGGCCGGTCTTGCCCGGGCTGCGACCCTGGCCGCGCTGGTCGTACGCGTAGACCACGGCTCCCCGCGCGACGAGGTGGGGGACCAGGTACGAGAAGCGGCCGGAATGGTCGGCGAAGCCATGCACCAAGATGACCAGGCGTCTGGCCTCGCCTTCGGGGCGCCAGACGTCGTAGTGGAGGCGAAGGCCGTCGCTGACCTGGAACGTGAGCTCGCCACCGGCCTCGGGTGCCGCGGACTGGTCGTCAGCCGGGAGGGCCTCGGGCGGTGCCGCGGACGCGCTGATCGCGCTTGTCGCCCGGGCGCGCGTGGTTCTCCTGGCCTTGGTTGCCGGCGCCTGCTTGGTTGCCGATGCGCGGGTTGAGGCCGTGGTACTGGCAGCCTTGGTCGCCGATCGCGTTGCGGAACGCGTCGTCGCCGTAGACGGCTTGGAGGCCGCGGGGACGGCCCTTTTCGCGACGGCCGGCTTGGTCCCCGCGCTGGGCGCGGTTTTTGCCTTCGCGGTCGAGCGGTTGGTCGCCGCCTTAGTCCCGGCGGCCTTGGACCTGGTAGCGGAAGTGGTCTTGCCCTTGCTCACGACACCCTCCTCTGGTGACAGTCAGCAAGTCTCGCACGTCACGCCAGCGGACGGAGGACCTCGTCGTGCCAGGGCGGGGCGGCGGTGCGTATCCGATGCCGCGTCTCACCGGCAACCAGCAGGAACTGACCGCGGGCGGCGCTGGCGAGGAAGTCGGCCTGGCCGTCGGTCAGGCCGAGCGCCCGCTGCAGCCGCTGCGCCTCGGCCTGGCGCTGGGCGCCCAGGAACACCGTCGACGGGTTTGTGGCCAGCACCAGGCCCTGGTCGGAGCTGAGCAGGTCGCCCGCGTTCTGCGTAACAAGGCAGAGCGACCCCTGGTACTTCCGCGCCCGGCGCGCCAGGCGCACCAGGAACTTGCGCACCAGCGGGTACTCGAAGAGCAGACCCACCTCGTCGAACAGCAGCCGGCGCCGGCTCGGCTGCGAGCGGACACGAGCCCAGATCCACTGCGCGATTAGGAAGTACGCCACCGGCAGGACTTCCTCCTTCAGGTCGCGCAGGCCGAAGACCACGAAGTCGGCGCTGAGCCTGACGTTGGTGGGGGCGGCGAAAAGGCTGCCCAGTTGTCCCTCGGTCCAGCGACGCAGGGATCGCACCACGCGCGGCGCCCGGCCCTGGACGTCGAGCAGGTGGCGCACGTCGGCAAGCGTTCCGCCCATGCGCGCCAGCACCTCGCGTAAGGCCTCGTCGAGGTCGACCCGGTCGTCCTCGGTGAGCCCGGCGCACATGGTGCTGACCAGGTCGACGAGGTCGATGACCTGGTCGCCAACAGGATCCCGCTCCCCCATCGCTGCCAGCGCCGGGTCGAGAACGTTGACGCTGGCGCCGCTGCCCAGCGCCAGGTCGACCCACTGCCCGCCAACCTGCTCGCACAAGCCACGGTATTCGGCCTCGGGGTCGACGATGAAGGCGCCAGTACCGGCGGCGGCGTCTGCCAGCAGCAGGCTCTTCATGAGGAAGGTCTTGCCGGCGCCGGAGTGGCCGAAGACCCCGACGTTGGCGTTGGCGAAACGCTCCTCGTCGAATGTGTCGACCATCACCGGCGTCCCGCCGCGGATGCGGAAGCCCACCAGGTGCCCGCCGGGCTGCTGCAGCTCGTCCCAGAGCCACGGGTAGAGGGTGGCGACGACACCGCTGGGCAGCAGCCGCTGGGCGGTGATCGGGTCCGCTCCCAGGGGTAGGGTGCAGAGTCGCCCGGCGGCCATCTGCAGCGTCGCGGGCAGGAGACGCGCCATCGATCGAGCGGAGGCGTCGGCCGCGGCGCGACCAATGGCGTCGAGCGCGGCCTCGTCGTCGGCAGTCAGTGTCAGGTAGACGGAGAGCGTGTAGGCGTGCTGCTCGTTGGCGGCGATGTCGCGTCGCAGCCCGATCGCCTCTGGCAACCCGGCCTCGGCCAGGGGATCGCTGACCGCCGCCGCCGCGGCATCGGCCATCCGGGTCGCCTGCAGGTTGCGGATACGGACGTTGAGCAGTCGCATCACGCTGGCGGCCGGGACCTTGAAGCCATGGATGGCGAGGTCGTACTCGGCGGGGAGGTCGAGGAGATGTCCCAGCCAGCCGGCGGCCAGCTCGGTGCCAGGGTAGGCATCGAGGAAGAAGGTGCGGTGGAAACGGTCGTCCAGCCACAGGTGCCGCGCTGTCTCCAGCCAGTCGCAGGCCGCGCCAGGCCTGACCATTACCGCCGGCAGGTGCACGTCAAGGAAACGGTCGAGGGCACGGCCGGCAACCAGTGCCGGCGCCAGTCCCATGGTCCGCAGCACCTGGACCACGCCCTCTGCCTGGCGCAGCAGGTCGGCCGTGCCGTCGACCTCCAGCCCGGCGCGCACCGGGCGATTGCGCATCGCCCGCCAGCGGTCGCCCAGGCGCTCGATCCCAGGGGCGGCGTCGGAGAGAACCAGGTGTACACGGCGAGTGTATGAAGGATGTTCGCGGGCTCGATCCTTGAGCCAGTCGGAGATCCTGGGATCCCGGGGGCGGAACGCAGCCGCGGCGCGCGACGTCACCAGGAGCTGGAAACGGGCCTCGAGCCCGGCCAGCAGGTCCTCGAACATGTCGACCTGGCGGCGACGGACCTCAGTCGGCGCCTCGAGTAGGTCCAGGGTGCCGGTGCGGATGACAACGTGGCGGTTGATGCCGTCGGTGGTGAAGGTCGCGGCGTTGTCGCCGCGGTCGACGTAGATCGAAAACGGCGACTCAGCCGCGCGCACCCCGGCGATGCGGGCGAGCGCGGGCTGCAACAGTCGCGGTCGCGTCATCCCAGGTCGAGGACCACGGTGAAGGTGGAGGCCGCCGCGGCCGAGGCGTAACGAGCCTCGTCGCCCTCGGCGACGGCCAGGATGACGCTGGCGACGCGGTTGCTGGAGAAGTTGAGCCCGCGCACGCCGCCTGATCCGGACCCGGCGTCGAGCGCCTGGCCCTGGTCGGTGCGGAGGCCGAGGACAAGGACGCGCCGGCCGAGAGTGGTGGCCGGCGCCGGGGTGGCGCCCGGCGCCTGGTTCTTGGCCACCGCCAGGACATCGACGTAGTCGCCGGCACGGAGCACCCCGCCGGCGGCATCGGCGGCGCCGACCGGGACCGACAAGGCCCGGAAGCCAGCTGGAACCTGCAGGCCGCCGGAGATCAGGCTGGCACGATCGGCGCTGAGCGCCTTGATCGGGATGTACTGGCCGTCGAGGATCGGCCAGGCGACGTACTTGCCGTTGACCTCGTCCAGGCGGAGCGCACTACCGGCAGGGATCGCGGCGGGGTGGACACGGCGCACGGTGACCGCGCCGCTGGAGATCGTGCTGCCCACCTGGAGGTCGCCGTTGGCGACAATCACCGCCACGTCGCGGGTGCTGGCGTAGTAGATGGCGCCGGCGGCCAGGGACAAGACCAGGAACACCCCGAGGTAGATCGCGCGGGTCAAGGCGGGCCGCTCATGCGTCCGACTTGATCTCGGCGTCGCCACTGATGGTCAGCGTCTGGACCGGGTTGAAGCCCGCCAGCGCGACCAGGCTGGTGCGGAAGGGAACCCTGATGCGGGCACAGATCGCGGGCCGGTCGAGGAGGTGTCCCGAGAACGGGTTGGCCGCCGGCGTCGAGTTGACAATGGCGACCTCGGCGCCCTCAGCCACCGAGCTCGGCGTCGTCCCCGCGATCTGGTTGCGCATGGGTTCGAGGTTGAGCGCCAGGAACTGTCGGTAGACCCCGATGGCCGCTGCGTCCAGGCGGAGCCTGCCGGTGGCGGCGTAGAAGGCGGGGTCGACCTCGGTGACGGCATCGACCAGGGCCATGTCGTTGGCCCAGCTGAGCTGAACCCGGTGGACCTGGAGCGAACCCACGTCGGCAACCAACGACATCGCCATCAACAGGGTTGGCATCAGGAGGATGGTGTAGAGCGTGCTCTGCCCGCGCTGCTTCAATGGTTGACCTCGCCCCGTCCTGTGAAGCTGGAGACCAGGTCGACGTCGCGCTGGAACAAGAAGGGCACCCCGATGTGGCGATGCGAGGTGATCGTGACGGTGATCGGTTCATGCCAGGCGACGCGTGCGGGGGTTACATCGATGGCGCAGCGGCCCGGGTCGATGCCGGCACCCCGAAGCTCGACGTCGATGCGGTCGCGGACCTGGGCGTCGTCCTGCCCGTCAGCGCCGGCAACGCGTGCGCCGGCGGCGGCGGCCGCGTGCTGGCCCAACCAGAGGTGGAGGACGTTGCCGATCTCGAGGGTCGAGAACAGGACGGGCACCAGCAGGAAAGCCACCGCGAAAATGGCCTGCAGTGTCTCTTGACCTGCCTGCGATCGAAATCGCACTTGTGACCGCTATTGGACGCTGGTCATCTGCTGCACCATCGACCCGATCTTGGTCACCAGGCCCTGGTTCCAGGCCACAATGCCGATGACCAGCGTCCCCAGGATGACTGCGGCACCGATGACCCACTCGAGCGTTGACTGGCCCTGCTGACCAGCAATCATGTCGTTCCCCCCAACTACGCCCTCGCGGGCGGACCTATAAGGTCTGCAGGGGGTCAGACGTGGACGGAATGTAGCACCCTAGAGCAGTTGTCGTCAATCGCACACGTGTTTGTTTGCGTACGCCTAAACTCTAAAACGTGACACGGCGGAGGACATCCCCGCGCGGCTAGGCTACCCAGCATGCCGATCAGGTCGCGCGAGCTGTGAACCCTCCGCCAGTCCAATTCGCAGACAGCCCTGAAGGCAAGATTGCGTACCAGGTGGTGGGCGACGGCCCGATAGACCTCGTGTACGCGTCAGGAGTGCGCGGTGGCAACCTCGATGTGGTCTGGGAGCATCCGCCTATCGAGCGTTATTTGCGTCGCCTGGCGTCGTTCTCGCGCCTCATCCTTTGCAACCCCCGGGGGACGGGATCGTCTGACCCGGTCCGTCTCGGCGCCGCAACTTTCGAAGAGGCGGCGATGGACTTCCGATGGGTGCTCGACGCGGCGGAATCGGAGCGAGCTGCGTTCCTCGCCACCGAGGGGGGCGGGTGGACTGCCATGTTGTTTGCCGCCACCTTTCCCGAGAGGACTCGAGCTCTGGCCCTGGTGAATTGCTTCGCGACCTTTCGTCGCCACCACGACTACCCATCGGGCTTCCCCACCCAAGCGGCCGAGCAATTTGCCGCTGCGTTCGTCGCTGGGTGGGGTTCCGGCGAGCACCTCCGCATGCTCGCCCCGGAGCTGGCGGACGACCAGCGCTTCCGTGCCTGGTTCGGTCGGCTCGAGCGGCTATCGATGAACCCGGCGAGTGTCGAGAGCTATGTGCAGGATGGCCTCAAAAACGTCGATCTGCGCGGAATTCTGTCGACCGTCAAAGCGCCGACTCTGATCATCTCCCACGCAGACATGTCCTACATCCGGCCTGGCCACAGCCGGTATCTTGCCGATCACATCCAGGATGCCCGTTATGTCGAGCGGCCCGGTTTCTGGGGCATTCCGTGGCTACATGACGTCGAGTGGACCCTCGACGAAGTGCAGGCGTTTTTCACGGGTACCAGGGGCGCGCCAGACCTCGACGACCGTGTCCTCGCAACGGTGCTATTCACCGACATTGTCGGCTCGACCCAGCACGCAGCGGACATGGGCGACCGGCAATGGCACCGCCTCCTCGACGAGCACGACACCGTGACCCTGCGGGAGATTGAGCGGTTCCGCGGACGCCTGGTCAAGTCGACAGGGGACGGGTGCCTCGCCACATTCGATGGCCCGGCACGGGCCATCAGGTGCGCCCTCGCGCTGACGGACGCGGTGCGACAACTCGGGATCGAAGTCCGGACCGGGCTCCACACCGGCGAGATCGAGCAACGTGGCCAAGATGTCGGTGGGATTGCAGTTCACATCGCGGAGCGCGTCATGGGAGAAGCCGGCGCGGGTGAAGTCGTGGTCTCTGGCGCAGTTCCCCCACTGGTTGCGGGTTCGGGGATTGACTTCGACGATCTCGGCACCCGGGCACTCAAAGGCGTGCCTGGCGAGTGGAAGCTCTATTCAGCAAAGAAGTAGCCGCGACGCAAAGGTAAAGCCCAGGAGGCGAAATCGCGCCCCACCCTGGTTCGGGTCAAATGTGCCGTTGTGTTGTAAGCGTGCCCAAGATCACGGCGGCGCCTATGACCCACTCGAGTGTCGACTGGCCCTGCTGACCAGAAACCATGCCTTGCCTCCCCTACCACGCCCATCGGGCGGACCCGGTATCAGGTCTGCGGGAGGTCAGACGTGGGCGGACTCTAGCACCTACACAAGGCTGTCGTCAATCGCGATGCCTGTTTGTTTGCGACTGCCATAGGCCAAGGCCTGACGTTGGACCGTGAACGATGATCGTGTGATGCCCATTCGTCGAACGCACCCGACCGAAGTGCCCGATCATGCTGGAATGCCCGTGACGCCCATCCCGCAGCGAGCGTTGGTCCTCGGTGGTGGCGGATCGGCAGGCAATGCGTGGTTGATCGGCGTCATCGCCGGCTTGTTTGATGCCGGGTTGGATGTGACCGAGGCCGATCTGATCATCGGGACGTCGGCCGGATCGACGGCCGCTGCCCAGATAACTAGCGCGAGACCAACCCAACTGCTTGCCGACATCCTTTCCTTTGCGCCCCAGCAACGGACCGGTCCGGTCGGATCCGACGGTGGACGCGGTCCCATTGGGCCGATGGTCGATCACATGCGGAGGACGAGCGAGATCATCGCCGCCGCTGAGGATGCGGCCGACATGCGCCGCAGACTGGGTGCGGCGGCGCTCGAGATGGATGCCGCGTCGGACGGCTCCGGGCAAACGCGGTGGCGCGCTACGGTCGCCGCTCGGCTGCCCAGTCAGCGCTGGCCGGAACGAACGGTGCAGATCGTGGCTGTCGATGCCCATACCGGTGAACCGGTCGTGTTCGACC
>JBARRR010000062.1:0-1529 GCA_049644325.1 Candidatus Dormiibacterota bacterium | reverse complement strand
TTCTCAGCCTGGCGGTGGCCACCAACCTGCTTGCCGCCAGCCTGGCGCTCGCCGGCGGCCTCTTCTACGTCTTCGTCTACACCATGTGGCTGAAGCGCACGACCCGCCAGAACATCGTGATCGGCGGTGCCGCCGGTGCGTTTCCGCCGCTGGTCGGCTGGGCGGTGGTGACAGGTACCATCACGCTCCCGGCACTGGCCTTGTTCGCCGTGATCTTCTTCTGGACCCCGCCACACTTCTGGTCGCTGGCGCTGTTGCTCCGCCGGCAGTACCGGGACGTCGGTGTGCCCATGCTGCCGGTCGTCGCCACTGACCTGGAGACACGGCGCTCGATTGTTGCCTATGCGGTCGTGCTTCTGGCGGTCAGCCTCATTCCGGGGATCTGGTTCGGTCCCTGGTACACGGTAGGTGCGACGCTGCTCAGTGGCGCCTTCCTCTGGATGGCGCTGCGCGGACTCCAGGCGACCGGGGTCGCCTGGGCCTCCCGCCTCTTTCATTTCTCGCTGGCGTACCTGGGCCTCCTCTTCGGGCTGGCGGCCGCCGCCGCCGTTTTGCCACACTGAACGCCACCATCGGCACCAGGCCATACCCCGGACTTCCGTGGTCGTTGCGCTTCAAGATCCTTGGGGTGCTGCTCCTCGCGGGCGTACTCATTTTTTTGATCGCGACCCAATTCGTCGGGCGGCCCGCCGCGATCAACGTGATCGTGCAGGGCGGTCTGGCAAAGGTCGGTGCGCCGGCGCCGGACTTCACCACCCAGACGCTCGACGGGACGAAGGTTCGCCTCAGCCAGTACCGCGGCAAACCGGTCCTGCTCAACTTCTGGGCGACCTGGTGCTCGCCCTGCCAGGACGAGATGCCCTTGATTCAGCGGGCCAGTGACATCTACGGAGGCCGGGGACTCACCGTGCTGGCGGTGGACTACCAGCAGACGAACACGAACGCAATGAAGGCGTTTCTCCGCAAAGTGGACGCCCATTTCCCAGCGGTGTACGACCCGGCCGGTCAGATCGCGGCGGAGTATGGTGTAAACGTGGGGCTGCCGGTGAGCATCTTCATCGATCGATCGGGCAACGTGAGCTTCATCCAACTCGGCCAGATGTCGAACGCCATCCTGCAGCAGCATCTCCAATCCATCGTCTAGCCATGGCCATTGTGCTCGGCGCCCTGGTCGCTGTCTCCTATTGGCTCGGCGGACGCCGGCCGGTCCGGCTGGTCGATGCCTCGCGTCGCTGGACCGGCCGTCACTGGCGGGCCACGGCGTTCTATACCGGACTCGGCATGATCACGGTTGTTCTCTCTGGCCCCGCCGACGCGCTTGCGCGGACATCGATGGCGACCAGGACGTCGCAGGTGATCGCGCTGCTGATGGTGGCGGCGCCGCTGCTGGTGCTGGGAGCGCCGGCGCCTCGCCTCCGCCGAGTGCTCCGTAGAAGCCCTCGCGCCCCGCGGCGGTCGTTAGCGATGCCGATCCTCGCGTTCCTCCTGTTCAACGGCGGCATCGTGATCGCCTTCTTGCCTATGGTCTA
>JBARRR010000061.1:0-90652 GCA_049644325.1 Candidatus Dormiibacterota bacterium | reverse complement strand
CTGGGTGGCGCGGCCTTTGTGGCCGCCGTTTTCCCCTTGGCGGGCGCTGTCTTCTTGGCAGGCACGGCCTTGACTGGCGCAATCTTGGCCGTTCCTGTCGCCACCGGCCGAGGCCGAGGTCGTCGGGGACGAGCCGGGACGCTGCCGGCCGGCGCCTCGACGGGAGCGCCGATCCCCACCGCCCCGACCAGGGATGGGTCCGCGGCCGCGGGAGCCGCGACGGCGCCTGCCTGGACCGCCTCCAAGGCGACACCCAGCCGTCGGTGAGCGCGCCGGCGCTGGAGCACGAACCACACCACAAAGGCCAGCCCGAGGAGCCCAATCGCCCCGCCGCCGCCCCACGCGGCAAGCTCGCCCGGCGACGGCGGAGTCCTGTCTGCCTTGTCAGCGATGCCCTTCTCGGAGCTGACGATGTATGAGTCGACGTAGGGGTGGTCCTTCCAGCGTGACTTGACGTCACGGAACAGCGGTAGGGCCGTCTTGAAATGCTTCTGGTCGAACTCCGTCAGGGCCGCGCGGTACTGCGCCTCGGTCTGGCTCTGTCCGGCGCCCGCCTTGGCCTTGTCGAGGTACTCCTTGACCACGCTGGCGGGGACGGCAAAGCCCAGGTTGGGGATCAGCTTGCCGTCCTTGCCGGCGATGCCGAAGGCGATGACTCCGACGACGTCGCCGCGGCCGTCGACCATCGGGCCGCCACTCTCGCCCTCCTGGATGTTGGCGCGGGTGCCCAGGGCGTCGTACCCCCGCTGCGGCTCCGACACCTTTTGGTACTCGCCGTGGGTCTGGGTCGGCTCGACCTGGCGGGGATCGGTGTCCTGGTTGCGGAAGATGCTCTCACCGGGGTAGCCGATGGCGGTGATGTCGTCCGCCGGCTTGAGCATGTTCTCGTCCCCCACCGACAGGCTGGGCAGCTTGCTGGTCCCTGGGTCGATCTTGAGAACAGCAACGTCCTTGCCGGGCACCGGCTCGCCGGCCTCGATGATGCGGGCTGGGATCCCGTTGGTGCGCAGGGGCTTACCCGGGGTTCCCTTGGCCAGGGCAACGTGGATGTCCTTGGTCTGGTTCTCAACCTTGAGGTACTTGGTCGTGTAGTTCTGGTAGAAGGCTGCAAACTTCTGCTTCTGCTCGTCGGTGCGTTTGCTATCGGTCAGGGCATCCGTCGCGAGGCCGCCGTTGAGGCCCTTGAGGACATCGCTGTTGATCTCCTTCTGGATCTCCTCATCCTTGGTCGCCACCACGTGGGCGCTGGTGGCGATGAACCCGTTCTCCGACGCGATGAAGCCCGAGCCGTTGACCTCCAGCACGTCGCCGCTGAACGTGGCGACGTCCTTGCTGGGGGTGAAGTAGGCGTCGGGGTTGCCATAAAGCTCGACATCGAAGGCGGCGAGATAGGCATCGTGGTTGAGGAGCTCGGGGTGAAGGCCGCTGTCGTACTGGGCCTGGAGCTTTCGGCGAATCGTGCTCAGCGCGGCGTCGCCGACCTGGAGACGGGGCAACGAGATCTTGGCGCTGTAGTCCACCTGCACCAACACCAACGCGGGCTTGGCGCGGGCGAAGACCTGGTCCGACGTGAGCTTGGTCGTGGCTCCCGGCAGCCCCGGGATCGTGCAGCCTGCCAGCAGGCCACCCGCGAGCAAGCCGGCTGCGGTGCAGCGCCACACAACCTTAGCCGGGATTCGCCCCTCGGGCCTCGAGGAAGACGACCCTGGTCTCGTCGTTCGACGGCTTCCCGGCGAGGCTGAGCTTGGGCTGGTATTCGATCTTGTCGATGCCCATCTCGGAGGCGAAGTGCTTGGGCTCGTCGAGGGCCAGCTTCATCCCCGGCAGCTTGTAGTGCATCGGCACCACGATCTTGGGCTCGACCTGGTTGGTGACCTCGGCGGCCTGGGTGGCGCTGAGCGCCGTGCCGCCCCCGGCGGGGACCAGGAGCACGTCCACCGCTCCCAGCTGCTCCTGCTGGAGCTCGGTGAGCGGGTGGCCGAGGTCGCCGAGGTGGGCTACGACAACGTCATCGATCTCGATGGCGAAGAGGGTGACCTTGCCCAGCTTCTCGCCCTGCTCGTTGTCGTGGTAGGCCGCCACCCCCCGGATGGCGACGCCTCTGATCTCGTACTCGCCGGGGCAGTCGACGATCTTCGGCTCACCTCCGACCATGGCGGAGTTGTTGTGCCCGGGGTGATCGTGACTGATGGTCAGGATGTCGGCCGCGAACTTGCTGGGCGTCAGCGTCGTCAGCCCCAGGCCCTTGCCGTAGGGGTCGACAACGACGCTTGCCTCCCGCCCGCGAAGCCGGAAGCAGGCGTGGCCGACAAAGCTGATCTCCATTAATGCCTCCTTTTCCTGAGCGCGTTCACATCCGAGTCGGAGCGCTGACCCCCATCAGGCCGAGCAGGTTGGCCATGGTCTGGCGGGCCGCCTCGCAAAGATACAACCGAGCCCCGGCCAGCTCGGCATCGTCGCCGACCACGCGCAGCGACGCGTCCTTGGAGCCGGCGTGGTAGAAGGTGTGGATCCGCTCGGCCAGGCGCTGGGCGTAGTGAGGCAGGTGATGGGGCTCGAGGTTGGCAGCCGCCTCGTCGACGACGTCAGGGAACTCCAGCAGCGTACGCGCCAGCTCGACCTCGCCGGCTGCGCCGAGACGGCCGAGCGCATGGTCGCTGGGAGCAAAGCCCGCCTCGGCGGCGACCGCCTTGACGCTGCAGAGTCGCGCGTGGGCCATCTGGGCATAGAAGACCGGGTTCTCGTTGGACTGGCGCCGGGCAAGGTCGATGTCGAAGTCCATGGGAGCGTCAGTGCTGCGCAGCAGGTAGTGGTACCGGACCGCGTCAGCGCCCACCTCCTCCACCAGATCGCGAAGCAGGACCACGTTCCCGGCGCGCTTGCTGATCTTGATGAAACCCTCATCGCCCTTCATCCGCACCAGCTGGATGATCACGATGCGAAGCCGGTCGGGGTCGACGCCGATCATTTCCATCGCCTGCCTCATGCGCCGCAGCTGGTTCTGGTGGTCAGCGCCCCAGACGTCGATGACGCGGTCAAACCCCCCGGTCTTGCCGGGCTTGAACTTGAAGTGGTGGTAGACCAGGTCGCCGAGGAAGTAGGTGCGCTCGCCGTTGCTCTTGTAGAGCACGTCCTCCTTGCCGTCGGGGAAGCGCAACCAGGTGGCACCGTCGTGCTCGACCACGTGCCCGGCGGCGCGGAGCGCCCCCACGACCTCATCTTCGTAGCTTCCGTACAGTTCGCTCTCGCGCATCCAGACGTCCATCTGCACGCCGATGGCCGCCAGGTCATGCTCCACCTCGGCCAGCACCCGCTTGACCGCCCAGTCGGAGACCAGCGCCACGGCCTCGTCACGCTTGTCCTCTGCCAGCAGCCGCCGCAGGTCGTCGTCCGGGAGCGCCTCAATCGAGGCGGCCGCGTACTCGGAGATGTAGTCGCCCTGGTAGCCATCCTCGGGCGGCGACTCCCCCAGGCGCGCGGCCAGGATCGAGGCGCCGAAGAGCTGCACCTGCCGGCCGGCGTCGTTGACGTAGAACTCACTGACGGTCGCATGCCCGGTGAAGCCCAGCAGGCGCACCAGCGTGTCGCCGACCACCGCCCCACGCCCGGTGCTCAGCAGCAGGGGGCCGGTGGGGTTGGCGCTGACGTATTCGACCTGTACCGACTGACCCTGGCCAAGAAGAGTCCGTCCCCAGTCCTCGCCGGCGGAAACAACTGGCCTGAGATCGTCGAAAACCCAGCCCTCATCGAGCCGCACGTTGACGAAGCCAGGAGGCGCCACCTCGACGGCGCCCACCGGCCCAGCGATCTCGACTTTGGCCGCGATCTCTTGGGCCAGCTCCATGGGCGGACGGCGGAGCTGCTTGGCAAGCTGCATAGCCGCATTGCTGGCGAAGTCGCCGTGTTCCGGCCGGGCGGGCCGCTGGACCTCGACACGCACCCCTTGCACGCCCTGCTCGCTCAGGTACCTATCAACAGCTCGCTGCAGCGCCGAGCGTACCGCGCGGCGTGGCGTGGTCGGCTCGACGACGGGTGTCTGGCTCATTGACCCACCAGGTCGACGGTCAGGGATACCGTCCGGTCGTTGCCGCCGGCGCCGGGGTGGACGACGACGCTGACGGTCTGGTGCACGGCCTGTCCGCGAAGGACCCGCTCCAGCGGATGCCCCGGGTCGAGGGCCTGTCCCGCGACGCTGGTGACCACGTCCCCGGCCGCCAGTCCCGCCTTCTCCGCGGACGAGCCCGATGCCACCTTCAACAGCAGGACGCCGGCGCCAACGCCCCGGCTACCGGCTTCGGTGGCTGAAAGCTGCTGGTAATCGAAGTTGAGCCAGGGGTACGCGACCCGGCCAGTGTCCTGCAGCTGCGATACGGCCGGCTGGGCGTTGGCGATGTCGGCGGCCCAGGTCTGCGAGGCGGCGACCACCACCACGCCAAGGACGCGGCCGGCGCCGTCGAGCAGGGGCGCGCCCAGCTGCCCCTCGCGAGGCGCGATGTCGAGGGCGGCAATGTCGTTGAGCACCCGCCGGTGCCCCGGCGCCGCCGCGTCCTCGACGCCGGTGCTGGCATGGGCGGTCGCGACCGCGCCAACGGCGAGCTCAAATGCCGGCGGCGCCGCCATCACCACGATGCCGCTGCCCGTCTCCAGGGTGCCGCCGTTGCCCAGGCTGAGCGCCTTCAAGCCGTTGCCGTCAATCTTGATCAGGCTGACCCCGGTCAGCGGGTCGGAGCCGACAACGCGGGCGTCAACGGGCTTCTGGCCGGGCACCGTCACAGTGATTCGCGGTGCGCCCGAGACCAGGGCCTGCGCCGTCAAGACGTAGCCGCGGGAGTCGATGACCACGCCGCTGCCGGCGCCGGCGGGCGTGGGGCTGGAGGCGGGCGACGCCAGTCCCGTCTCCACCCGCACGACCGCGCCGGCGGCCTTGCTGGCGGCGTTCTGGGGACCGTCCTGGGTGTTGCCCTGAGCCAGCGGCCCGCGACCGACCTGGGGGGTGCTGACCGGTCGGGTTACGTAGTAGACGGTGCTGACCACGGCAGCCACGACAGCGGCGAGCAGGACGATTCCACCGATACGGATCAGCCGCACCGGTCAGTCCTCCTTGGGCAGCCAGGTCAGCACCAGCTGCTCCGTCGGCTCGAAACCCGCGCTCCGGTAGAGGCGGATGGCAGCGGCGTTGCTGCCGTGGGTCCATACCGCCGCGAACGTCACCTGGCGTTCCCGGAAGAGGTCGACGGCGCGCGCCAAAAGCCTCCGCGCCAGCCCCTGCCCGCGGTGGTCCGGTCGGACGTAGACCTCGGCCACCTCGCCCTCAAGGCCGGTGCCCGGATCGAAGATCACGCACCAACAGAGCGCCACCACCTCGGCGTCGTCGCGGATGGCCAATATCACGTTCTCACCCGTGAAGCTCGACGCGATCCGACCCAGCAGGTCGCGGTCGATCAGTTCGCGGGGGGTGGTCCGGGGGCCGTAGCGGTCCTGGTCCTCCACCAGCAGGTCGAGCAACAGCGGCCGCACCTCGTCGAGCTCGGCCTTGGAGAGGACCTCGATGGGCGCCTCGGCCACTACCGCGCGGCGAGGCGATCCAGGATCAGCCGGTAGCCGTCGGCGCCATAGCGCACGAAGCGGTTGATGCGGCTGATCGTGGCGGTGCTGGGGACGTGGTCGGCGCCCGACGACTTGCGCATCGCCGCCGCGATCTCCTCGTACTTGGCCCCGCCGTAGAGCAGCCGAGCGATCTCCAGGCGATGGGAGAGGTCCGAGATCTCCTTGATGGTGCAGAGGTCTTCGAAGAAGCGTTCGGCTTCGGCCACCGATTTGAGCTCCAGCACACCCTCGAACAGCTGGTCGGTGAGAGGCGTGCGCCAACGTGGGCGAGGCATGCCCGAATTCTATGCGGCGCCAGCGTGGGGGACGCCTAGAGCTGGAGCGACTTGACCTCCAGGAACTCCTCGAGGCCGTATGTGCCGAGCTCGCGGCCGTTGCCTGACTGCTTGTAGCCGCCGAACGGCGCCATCATGTTGAAGGCGCCGCCGTTGATGTCGACCTGCCCGGTGCGGATTCGCCGCGCCACTCGCTTGGCGCGCTCGGCGTCGGCCGACCAGACCGCGCCCGCCAGGCCGTAGATGCTGTCGTTGGCGATCTCGATCGCCTCGTCCTCGCTGTCATAGGGGATGATCGAGACCACGGGGCCGAAGATCTCCTCCTGGGCGATGGTCATCTCGGGCCGAACGTCGGCAAAGATCGTGGGGCGGACGTAGTAGCCCTGCTCCAGGCCCTCAGGCGGCTCGGCGCCGCCGGTGACCAGCCGAGCGCCCTCGGACTCGCCCTTGCGGATGTAGCCGCGAACACGCTCCAGCTGGGTGGCGGAGATCAAAGGGCCGATGAAGCTCCCCGGTTGGTGGGGATCGCCGACCGGGGTGTTATCGGCCGCCTCGGCGGCGATGCGCGCCACCTCGTCCTGCCGGTTGCGAGGCACGAGCATCCGCGACCAGGCATTGCAGGACTGGCCGCTGTTGACCATCACCTGCTCCACGCCGCGGCGAACGGCCGCCTCGATATCGGCGTCGTCGAGGATGATGTTGGCGGACTTGCCTCCGAGCTCCAGCGCCACCTTCTTAACCGTGGCGCTGGCCAGCGCTGATACCCGTTTGCCCGCGTTGGTCGAGCCCGTGAACGACACCATGTCGACGTCGGGGTTGCTGACCAGGGCCTCCCCCACCACCGGCCCGGTGCCGGTGACCAGGTTGAACACGCCGGCCGGGACGCCCGCAGCCTCCATCACCTCGGCCAGGATGAAGGCATTGAGAGGGGCCACCTCGCTGGGCTTGAGCACCACGGTGTTGCCCGCCGCCATCGCCGGCGCGACCTTGAGGGCGATCTGGTGCAGCGGGTAGTTCCAGGGCGTGATCGCCACCACCACGCCCACCGGCTCGCGGACGATCACGGAGTTGCGGACCTCGGTCTCGAAGTCGAATTTCCGGACCAGGTCGGCGTAGAAGCGGAAGACGAATGGCGGCGATCCCAGCTGGTAGGCGGGCGAAAGCGAGACCGGCATCCCCACCTCGTCGGCGATCACCTGCTGCAGCTCCTCGCCACGGGCCTTGAGCCCCTCGGCGACGCGCTCCAGGGTGGCGGCCCGCTCCTCCACCGGGGTCTGGGACCAGCTGTCGAATGCCGATCGGGCGGCAGCGACGGCACGGTCGGCGTCCAGCGGGGTGCCCTCCGGGATGGTCGCGAGGACGGCCTCGGTCGATGAGTTGACCACGTCCAGGGTCCCCGACCCGGCCGGTTCGACCCACAAGCCGCCGATGAACAAACGGTCCCGTCGGTTCACGCCGGCGGCCTGCTTAGATGCGACTTCGGTCATTCGCCAATCCTCCGTGTGGTCGTCGAAATCGTACTGCGGACCAAGCTTCGCCCGGACCTACGCACTCCTGGCGGGACTATCATTGGGTAGCCGTTTTGCCAAGGGAAGCCGGTGCGAATCCGGCGCTGTCGCGCAACTGTGAACGGGGAACGGCCGGTCATCCAGCCACTGGGACCCAGGTCCTGGGAAGGCGACCGGTCGTCGGGATCCGTGAGCCAGGAGACCTGACGGGGCGGTAGACGTGAACCCCCGCGCGAAAACGGGAACGACGGCCTTCAGCGGCAGCGGTCTTTCGGCGCGGGGTGAGCCCGCCGCTGGGAGACAAAAATGAAGACGACCCTCCGCATGGCCAGCGCGACACTGGCCGTCACCACCGCCCTCGGCGGCCTGGCACTCACCCCACCGCTTGTCGCCAGCGCTGCCTGCGACCCCGCCACCCGCGCCGTCCAGTACCTGGCCGCCAACCAGAAGACGGATGGCTCACTTGACATGAGCAGCGCCGGAGGCTTCGGCAATCCCGGTGCCAGCATGGACTTTGCCGTGGGCGCCGCAGCCATCGGGATTGACCCCAATACCGTCCATAAGACCGGTGGCCAGGGCCTCTACGACTACCTGGCCGCCCAGGCCCCTGGCGCCGCGGCCGACGCGGGCAAGACCGCCAAGCTGCTCCTCGCCCTGGCGGCTGGTAACACCCCGGCCGGGAAGTTCGACTACCACGGCTTCGGAGGCCAGGACCTCCTGACCAAGCTGACCAGCGACCAGTCAGCCACGCCCGCCGGCTTCTACCATTCCACCGGCGTCGCGACCGGCTCCTACGGCGATGGCAGCACCTTCGCCCAGGCTCTGGCGATCCTCGCCGTCAAGGCAACCGGGGGCACGGCCCCGGCGGCGGCGGTCACCTGGCTCAAGGGGCTCGAGAACCAGGGCGTGACGCCCGACACCCAGGCCACCGGCTTCACCTTCAAGGGTTGGAGCAGCGCCGCCGTCAGCAACGCCGCCCAGGGCGACACCAACTCAACCGCGGTGGCCCTCCAGGCCCTTACTGCCGCCGGCGACAACAGCCGCAACACCGCCGCCCTGGCCTGGCTCCACACACAGCAGAACACCGACGGCGGGTTCCCGTTCCAGGCGCCTTCGGCCTTCGGCACCGCCAGCGACGCGGATTCGGACGCGCTGGTACTCGCAGCGCTGGCCGCCACCGGCCAGGCGGTCTCGAATTGGCAGGTCTCAGGCAACTCGCCGCTGGGCAACCTGCTCTCGATGGAGGACGCCGGCGGCGGGTTCTCCACCCCCTTGCCGGACACCTTCACCACCAGCCAGGTGCCGCCCGCGCTGGTCGGCAAGGCGCTGCCGATCAACGCTCCCACGGCCGGCGTGGTGGTACCCGCGGCAGGCTGCCCGGTCGCTTCTGGTGCGCTGGAGGCGGCCTCACCGGCGCCAGCGCTGCCGGCCGCCGGCCACCCGGGCCCGCAGGCTGACCCGCGAGGGGTCGTTGCGCTGACGATCGCAGTCCTCCTGGTGCTGGCGTCCGCCCTCGCCATGGGTGTGCCCCGACGCCAGGGCTGAGACCGCCTCGCGCCGTTGTCCGGGCCGGCCTCTGCGCCGGCCTGGGCGCCACCGCGCTCCTCCTTTATGGAGGGATGTCGCCTCCAGCCGCCGCCGCCCCACCGGCCTGCGTCAACCAGTCGGCGGCGCACCACGCCACCGTGATGGTCCGCCACGGCGACGGCCGGGCCTTCACGGCGTGCGTCGGCTTCTCGGGCGACACCATCGGCGGCAAGGAGCTGCTGACCGCGTCCGGGATCGAACACGGCTTCTCCTCCGACCCAAACTACGGCGACACCGTCTGCCAGGTCGACAACGAGCCCAGCAGCTACCCCCCGGATTGCCTCAAGCAATCCAGCTACTGGTCGATATGGATCTCGCCGTGCGGGGGCTCGTGGGCTTTCGCCCACAAGGGGATTGACGGGATCGCCTTCCACGACCACGAGGCCGAGGGCTTCTCCTTCGTCCCCCAGGCCGGCGGCCCACCTCCCCCGCCGGCTGACTGCCCACCGGCAGCGCCACCGCCAGCCAGCGCGGCGGCGGACAGCGGTGGCAGCGCTGGAGGAGGCTCGAGCGGAGCGAACCCGGGGGCCGGCGCGAGCGCGCGGTCAGCTGCGGGACCGGCGACCGCGGGCCAGCCCAGTCCCGAGAGCTCACCCGACCCGAGCTCCACCAGCCCCAACCCCGGTGAGGTGGCGCTCGGCGGGGGCGCTTCACCAGCACCCAGCGCCGGCCCGCTTCCGGCCCTGGCAACCAACACCTCGAACCTGGTCGGGATCGGGGCGGCGGCCGCCACGGCGATCGGCCTGGTCGCGCTATTGGTGATCCAGCTGTTGCTGCCGAGGCTCCGGCGTTGAACCCACGGGCGGTGGCGGCCTGGTCGGCGGCGGCGTTGACCATCGTCCTGGTGGCCAACCACCCCGTTTACCGGGCGCTGGTGATCCTGCTGGCGATCAACTTCATGGTCGCTCGTAAGCGGCCGGGGCGACAGCTCGGAGGGCTGCTCCGCATCCTCCTTTTCGCCACGGTCGTGGCGGTTGGCGTGAGCATGCTCCTGAGCCACGCCGGGGCCCATGTGCTCTTCGTCATCCCCCACCAGGTCCCCGGGCTCGCCGGGCCGGTGACCCTGGAGTCGGCGGTCTTCGGCCTGGCCAGCGGCATCGGCCTCTCGGCCGCCGCCCTGGCGGCGGCGCCGCTATCACTGGTTGTCGACCCACACCAGGTGGTCGACGCCCTGCCCCGCTCCCTGGAGCGCGCCGGCGCAACCATCGCGGCGGCGCTGAACATGGTGCCGGGTATCGGCCGCAGCTACGGCGCCATCCGCGATGCCCAGAGCGTGCGCGGCTGGCGGCCGCGAGGTCCGCGGTCGTACGCCGAGGTGCTGGTGCCGCTGGTGCTGACGTCGATGGAGAGCTCGATCCAGCTGGCGGAGGCGATGGAGGCGCGCGCCTTCGGCTCCGGCCACCGCACCCGCTGGATGCCGGAGCCGTGGCGCACGGGCGACCTGATGGTGGTTCTGACCGCAGCCGCCGCGACGCTTGTTTTCATCGCCGCCCGGGTAACCGGCCTGGTGGCCGACTGGTACCCATACCCCGTACCCACCGTCCCCCTGGTCAACCCGCTGGCCCTGGCCGGCGTCCTTCTGCTGCTCACGCCGATGCTGGTGCCACGCCATGACTGAGACGCTGCCCCGTCCCGTTCCCGAGGTCCTGGCGTCGTCGCCGCGGCCCGCGGCAATCGCCAGCTTCCAGGACCTGACCTACCACTACGCCGACGGCCAGGTCCCAGCCCTGGCGGGGATCAACGTCGATCTCGAGCCAGGGCTGACCATCGTCGCCGGCGACAGCGGCAGCGGCAAGTCGTCGCTGTTGCGGGTCCTCAACGGGCTCATCCCTCACTTCCACGGTGGGCGCATACGGGGCGACGCCGTGGTCTGCGGCAGTTCCGTGCTCACCGCCCGGACCCGTCACCTGGCCCGCAACGTGGGGTTTGTCTTCCAGGACCCGGAGAGCCAGTTCGTCTACGGAACGGTTGAGCGTGAGGTCGCCTTCGGGCCGGAGAACCTGGGGCTCCCGAGAGCGGAGATCGGCGCGCGCGTTGATGAGGTGCTGGCGGCGCTTGGGATAACCCAGCTGCGCCGGCGCGCCATCGCAACCCTGAGCGGCGGCGAGCGACAGCGGGTCGCGCTGGCATCGGCGCTGGCGATGCGGCCGGCGATCCTGGCCCTGGACGAGCCCACCAGCCAGCTCGACCCATCTGGGGCGGCGGCCTTCCTCAACGCCGTCCTCGAGCTGGCTGCAGGGGGCGCCAGCCTGGCGGTGACCGAGCACCGTCTCAGCCGCCTACTCCCGGCGGCCGACCACATGGTCCTGATGGACTCCGGGGCGGTTCGGGCCATCGGGCCGCCCCGCTCACTGGCACCACAGCTGACCCATCCGCCCCAGGTGGTCGAGCTGGGACGCCGGCTGGGCTGGCGACCGCCACCCCTGACCATCGCGGAGGCAATGTCTGTAGCTCCCGTGCTGGCGCGAGCACCGAGGCGCACACCGACGGCAGGGGGCACCGTGGTATGGGAGGTCCAGGACCTATCCGTCCGGCATGACGACCAGGTGGTGCTTGAAGGCGCGTCCCTGGCCGGGCATGCCGGTGAGGTCGTGGTCCTGATGGGTGACAACGGCAGCGGCAAGACCACCCTGCTTCGAGCGCTGGCCGGTCTGCACCCCCCAGCGGCGGGATCGGTCGACCGCGAACTGGGCGAGCGGGGCCGGGTCTCGTACCTGCCCCAGGACCCCACCGCCCTCCTCCACCACCCGACGGTCCGTGCCGAGCTCGATTTCACCCTCTTGCGGGCGGGCTTCCGTGGGGCTGAAGCCCGGGCCCGGGGCGACGCCATCCTGGGCGCGCTCGGCCTCAGCGCCCTTGCCAGCCGCTATCCTCGCGACCTCAGCGGTGGTGAACGCCAGCGCGCCGCCATCGCCGCCATCCTCGCCGGCAGCCCGAAGCTGGCGTTGCTCGACGAGCCCACCCGGGGCATGGACGGCAGCGCCCGGGAAGCCCTGGCTGCCCTCGTCCGGCAGCTGCGAACCGCGGGGTCTTCGGTTGTCCTGGCGACCCACGATTCCGAGCTGGCCGCCGACCTGGCGGACCGCGTCATCCGCCTTGACCGCGGTCGTGCCGTCGATGGCGGACCACCTGAGCAAGCCCTGGCCTCAGGGCAACCGGGCGCGACCGACATCGCCCGCCTCTACCCGGGCGGTCCGGTCAGCGTGGAGGGGGTGATGGCGTGTCTATGAGACTGCCGATGATCTCGCTGGCCGGCATCGCCATCTTCGCCTGGCCCTTCCTCGGCCTCGGCCTGCCCCCGGAGTCGCCGGCGCTGGCCCTGGGTCTCGGCGTGGTTCTCGCCATCCTCCTCATCGGCATCGGCACCCACGAGCTGGACAACCGACGGCTGGCCCTGCTGGCGGTGTTCGCCGCCCTCGATGCCGCCCTGCGGCTGGCCCTGGTCACCGGGCTGGCCGGCTTCAGCCCGATCTTCTTCCTGGTGCTGTGCGCGGGGTACGTCTTTGGGCCCGCGTTCGGCTTTTTGGCCGGCTCCCTGGCGCTGCTGACCTCGGCGCTGGTCACCGGCGGAGTCGGCCCCTGGCTGCCGTACGAGATGTTTGGCGTCGGCTGGACCGGGATGCTGGCGGGGGTGGCCGGGCGGGCCACGGCGGGGTTCTCGCCGCGGGCGCGGCTCCTGTCCCTGGCGGCGGTCGGCGTCATCCTGGGGTACGCCTACGGCGTCATCCTCGACGTCTGGGATTGGAGCTTCTTCCGGAGCGCGCCCGACATCGGCTGGACGCCGGGACTGGCGCCGCTGGTAGCCCTGGGCCGCTTCGGCCGGTACTACGTCACCACGTCCCTGGTCTGGGATACGTTTCGGGCCGCCGGCAACGCGGCCATGGTCCTGGGATTGGGGGCGCCCGTACTGCTGGCCATGCAGCGGTTCAAATCGCGATTCAGCCTGGTGGTCGAGAAGGCGTAAGACGCCGGCGTCTCGGGCGCCTGTATGCTAGGGCGCGGGCCACATTCGATGTGGAGTGGGAGATGACACGAGGATTGCGGCGGGGATCCATGCTTGGGGGTATTGCCCTGCTGGCGGCCGCGCTCACCGCGCCGGCCAGCTCCGAGGCCGGCGCCGCCTCCAACAACCCATGCGATACCGTGGCGCTGCCCATCTGCGTCGCCGCCCTCGGGCCCCTGGTTGACGTCACCAGCAGCTGGCAGAGCTACCAGCCGGCGCTGGTGCAGCCAGTGCCCATCAGTGACTACGCCGCCGACCCCGAGGATGCGCCCCCGCCGGCGGGCGTCGGCGTCTGTGGCGGCGAGGCGGCCCACCCGCCGCCTCCCATCCCGGCATCGACCGAGGTCAACGCCCTACCATCGCCGGCGCCAGGACCACCGCCCGGCGACAACTCGCCGTTCACCGGCAGCCACTACTGTCAGCTACGGTACCTGTCCACGGACTTCGACGCCCTCTGCGCTGGATGCCGCCGAGTCCTGGTCGACTACTCCGCCATCCCCGCGGGCAACGCCACCAGCCCCGGGGCCGACGGACACTGGGCGGCGCGCTTCAACGCCGGCTCCGACTTCACCCCGACGATGCCCTTCAACGGCCACAGCCCCAACGTCAAGAACCTCTGCGCTGATAAGTCCGCCCTCCTCAACACCGCCCCGGGGTCGGACTGCCTCCCCGCCCTGGCGCAGTTCGATGAGCACGCCATGGAGCTGGAGGGCGACGCCTCGATCTTCCACCACTTCCCCTTCGAGGGCCGCTACTTCAACGGTCCGGCCTACCTCGCCGGCGACGGCGTCGGGGTGCCCTACCACTGGGTCCACGGCGCCTATTTCGACCTCAACCTCGGCGGCGCCGCGGGGCTGCCGGTCTGGTACTCGGTGGGCTACCGCGGCATCGGCGACCTGGCCCCCGATACCGACTACTCGTACGGGTGCGCCTGCGAGATCCCGCCAGTCGGACACACCGCCTTCTCGTCCACGTACCAGGTCGGGGCCGCCACCGCGAGCGCGAGCCCAGCTCCGGCGGCCGCTGGCGCAAGCGGTGCCGGCGACGCGTCGGGTGGGGCCCTCCCCAACACCTCCAGCGCGGCGCCGGGCTGGGCCCAGGCGGCGGGCGGAGTCACCGCGTTGATAGCAGCCCTGCTGGCGTTGCGTCGACGCGCCCCGGACGAGTGACCCGCGAAGCGTCGCCGCTCCAGCTCAGCCGCCGCCGGTTCCTGGCGCTCTGCGCCGCCACAGCGACCGCGGCAGCCCTTCCGTCAGCAATCCGGATGCGCGCAGTCCGGGCCTTCGTGGCCTCTTCGTTCGTCTTATCGGTACACCAGCGCGCCGTCCTGGTGGCGGCCGCCAACACCGTCATCCCGGGCGGCCAGGTCATGACTCGGCGGGGGACGCTGATGACAGTCCAGGGCGCCGGCGACACCGGCGCCGTCGACTTCGTCCAGAACCTGCTCGATGGCAGCCTGATCTATGCCGCCGGGGCGAAGCGGCCGCCCTACGTCAAGCTGCCCCCCGGCGTCAGCGCGACCGTCTTTCCCGCAGCCGGACAGGTGCCCCTGTGGACGGTCAAGCGCATCGGGTGGTATGGCGACGTCCCCCGGGCCACGCGGCCCTACGCCTGGCCGTCGGAGTTGGAGCGGCTGCAGGCCCTTTATGTAAATGGAGTCGCCGCGCTCGACACCGCCGCCGGTGGAGACTTCAGCGCCGCTGCTGCAGCGCCGCTGCGCGAGCCCATCCTGCGGGCCCAGCAGCTCAGCGAGGTCAGCGCCTACAACGGCAGAGGCGAGGATGGGCAGCCCTTCTTTCTGACCTTCCTCGACCACCTCGCCCAGGCCTGCTTTGGCGACCCCGCCTATGGCGGCAACCAGGGCTACGTCTACTGGGACATGATCGACTTCACCGGCCCCTCCTACATCAACAGCGGCGGCCCGGGCCCAGGGCAGGGCTGGACGGCCAAGGACATGACCACAAAGTTCGACCGCACCAAGACGGTCACCCAGTAGGCGGCGGCTGCGATGAGCCTGCCCGAAACTGAAATCCTGATCGTCGGGTCCGGCGCCGGCGGCGGTATCGCCGCGTGGGTCCTGGCCGAGGCGGGCTTCAAGGTCGTGGTCCTGGAGAAGGGCCCCTGGCTGACCGAGAGCGCCTTCAGCAACGACGACGTCAAATTCGGCTACCGCGACTTCTACACCCAGGACATCCGTATCGAGCCGCGCACCTTCCGAACCAACTCCTTGCAGCCGGCCCAAGTCAACCACGCCTCCCCTCTCTCCCGCTGCGTCGGCGGTGGCACCTTCCACTATGGCGCCGCGTCATTCCGCTTCATTCCCGACCAATTCCGGCTGAAGTCTCTCTACGGCGTGCCTCCGGGGTCAACGCTGACGGACTGGCCGATGACCTATGACGAGCTGGAGCCTCATTACACGGCCGTCGAACAGGCCGTCGGCATCGCGGGGCTGGCACCTGGGTTTCCACCGCCCCACGGTTACCCCGGCGAGGCCGAACAGCCCCCTGCCAACGCCCTGGCCGGGCAGTTCGGGCTGCACTACTCCAAGCCCTACCCGCTGCCCCCGGTTGCGCAGCGCTACGAGGCCATCGCCTTCCGCCAGGGCACCGCCGGCAGCCTCAATTACCACCCCTACCCCACCCCCTGCGCCATCAACACCGTCGAGGGCTTCCAGGGTCGCCACGCCTGTGTCAACTGCGGCTTCTGCAACGGCTGGGGCTGCCCCAACGGGGCCAAGGCGTCCACCTCGGTCACGGTGCTGCGGCGCGCCCTGGCGACGGGCAACCTCGAGATCCGGCCCGAGTGCTGCGCCCTGCAGGTCCTGACCCGACCCGACGGCCGGGCCAAATCGGTCATCTATCTCGACAAGGACTTCAACATCCAGGAGCAGGCGGCCCAGGTCATCGTCCTGGCCTGCTCCACCATCGACACCCCCCGCCTGGCGCTCCTCAGCGCCAACCCCCAGCATCCCAACGGTCTGGGCAACAACCTGAGCGACATGGTGGGACGCAACCTCACCACCCATCACAACCCCGCGGCCGTGGTCGCCATCACCGACGGCACCCACGGCTGGGACACCTACAGGGGCGCCTGGAACACCATCAGCATCGACGACTTCCAGGACCTCAGCGCCCTGAACGTCCCTGGCAATCCCATATTCCCCCGGGCGGGGGTGATCAGCACCAGCGGCAACTCGCCCGGCTACCCCTTCGGCTCCGGTGGTCCCATCTCGTTCGCAACCGCGCTGATGAAGCCGCCCGGCTTCAACCAGGGCGGGGGCAACAACTTCTCCCCAGTCGGGATCTGGGGCTCGGCGACCGTCCCCGCCAAACTCCCGCTGCCGTTCAACCTGCCGCTGCCCGTCGGCAGCACCCTGCTCCAGGCGATGGCCTCCGGCTACAACACCGAGGCCTTCATCGCCACCGTCTGCGAAGACCTGCCGGTGGCGGCCAACCGGGTCGACCTCGACCCCAGCGTCAAGGACGTGTACGGCCAGCCGGTAGCGCGGATCACCTACTTCAACCATGCCAACGACAGCATCGTCGGCGCCTACATCGCAGCCCAGCTGAAGGGTATCGGGGATGCGATGCTGAGCGCGATCGGCGCCAGCGGGGTGACGCTGACCACCACCACGCCGCTGACCAGCTATGCCGTCGGCCCTCGCTACGTCGTCCACCAGCACGGCACCATGCGCATGGGCACCGACCCCACGACCTCGGTCGTCAACCGCTGCGGCCAGTTCTGGGAGATACCCAACCTCTTCGTCGCCGACGGGTCACTGTTCCCCACGGCCGGAGGCTACAACCCCACCCACACCATCGAAGCCCTGGCCCACTGGGTCGCCAGCTGCATCGTCGAGAATGGCGCGAACTTGCTTAGCCGGGAACCCGGCAGCACGGCTGTGGGGTCTCTCCCCAACACCTCACCCGGCGGAAATGCGGGGTTCGCGGCGGCGGCGCTGGGCGGAGCGGCCGCGGCAGCCGCGGGCGTGGCCCGACGCCCGCGCCGGCGACGACAGGCACCCCCGGCCAAGCCCAACTTGAGCTGACCGGCGGCGGCCCGGTCGCCGCCGCCTCGCCATCCCCCCCTGAACATGGGGGAACACGTCCCCGCAAGTTACCGGGGATGTACGCGTCATATGTGTAACCGTCTCGTCGGTTGATGGGGTTAGGGGCAACTGGCGGGGCGGGCCGGGGCGGTGGGTCATCGAACCCACCGCCCTGGCACCAGCGGAAACTGCGCCAGGACCGCGTCGTGAGGGCGTTCCCCCGCGTGGTCGCCGACGGTCCCAAGGCTGTAACACACACCAATGCATCGAACTACGCCCCAACTCGCAAAAGGACAATCTCCTCATGCCTCGCGTTGAACGCCGCGATCCTCGACGCACGGCCAGCCGCCGTCAGACCGGGGGCGGGCGGCGCAGCACCGACTTCTCCCTGGAAGCGGCTGTTCTCAACTCAGACCTCAACCTGATCCTGGGCTCTGTTGTCGAGACCGTCGCTGAAGGCATCTGCATCCTCGACCGCAAGAGCCTGGTGCGGTTTGCCAACCGGGAGGCCGAGCGAATCCTGGGGGTTTCCCGGCAGGCCATGATCGGCCGGGCGATCATCGACCTGACCAAGGAGTCGCTTGGCCGCGACGGCAAGCCGGCGGGTGCCACCAACCGCCCCTCACTGATGGCGATGCAGCAGAACCGACCCGTCTACGGCATCCAACTCAGCTTCCTACGCCCCGACGGCACCAGGATCCACCTCTCCTGCAACGCCGCACCCCTGCGGGACGCCTCCGGCAAGGTAACCGGCGCCGTGGTCTCGCTCCGCGACATCACCGAGCAGGTTCTTGCCGGCGAGGAGCTCGCGGCCATGGGCCACGCCCGCCGCCACCTGATCGATCGACTCGTCTCCGCCCAGGAGGAGGAGCGCCGTCGGATCGCCGCCGATATGCACGATGACTCCCTCCAGGTGATGGGAGCCATCTCCCTGCGGCTGGCGCGGGTCCGCCAGCGCACGCATGACCAGGGCACCCAGGAGGCGATGGACGAGCTGCAGGGCACCGTCGAGCTGGCGGCGACCCGGCTGCGCCACCTACTCTTCAACCTGCGGCCCCCGGTGCTCGACCGCGAGGGCGTAGCCGCCGCCTTGCGCGGCTACCTGGAGCGGATGCGGGACGACGCCGGCGTCCACTACCGCCTCCATGATCGGCTCGCGGCCGAGCCGTCGCTGGAGCGACGGACCCAGCTGTTCCGCATCGCCCAGGAGGCACTGGTCAACGTCCGCAAGCACGCCGGCGCGAGCCGGGTCGACGTCTCCCTGGACAGCCGCTGGGGCGGCTCCCTGCTCACCGTCCGTGACGACGGCAAGGGCTTTGCGGTCGATGCCCGCCGGCGGCCGGACAGCCTGGGCTTGCTGGCCATGAGTGAGCGCGCCGAGATGATGGGGGGCTGGTGCGAGGTGCAGAGCGCCGAGGGCGAAGGCACCCGCGTGCGAGTCTGGCTGCCCGACCCGGCCCAGGAGCGAACCGCCTAGTCCACCGGGCCGTGGCACCACGGTTTGCCAGCCAGGGGAATAGCATTCCGGTCGCGGGGTCTGTATACCAAGCCGCACGCTGGGAGGAGCAAGTTTGGACGAGCAGGTGCAAGCCGTGAGAGACCTGGTCCGCGAGGCGGGCAAGCTGCACCACGCTGTGTGGCGCATCGCGGACGGCGACGATCCCGACTGGGCTTCCTGGTACGCCGACTGGCTGATCAACCTGTCGGAGCTGCCCACCGTGCTCGGCAAGGCCCCCGTCAGGAGCGAGCTCGTCTACCACCTGGTGCGGCTGGGCAAGGAGTACGCCGAGAAATCCCCGGGGGAGCCTTGGGAGGACTATTACGCCCGCGAGCTGGTGGCGAAGCTAAGCGCCTAGCGGGTCCTCGGGACGGCCGGCGGCGTCAACCGCTGGGGTTCGCCGTCAAGTCATAGAGCGTCACGCCATCGACGGTGGTCGGACTGTAGTGGCTCTCCACCCAGCTGGTGATGGCCGAGGACTGCGACGACTGCCCGCCCTGCGGTCCCCCACCTGGTCCGCCACGGCCGCCGGCGATGAAGTAGTGAACCTGGTGCGCGTTAACGGCCGCCTGGAACGCCGCCAGCGACGGCGTCGGGTCGGTGCCGTTGAAGCCGCCAATCGCCATCACGGGGTCATTGGTCGCCAACTGGTAGCCCGCCGCTGAGTTGGCGCCGACCACAGCCGCGATCCACTTGTAGCTGCCGGAGTCGGCGCTCAGCAGGCTGACAACTGCGCTGCCCGGCTTGCTGCTGTCCAGCAGGCTGCCGGCCGAGCTGCCTCCGGGGCCGCCACCCTGGTTCGCCGAAATGCCAGGCGCGAGTCCGCCGCGAGGACCGCCTACCGCAAAGGCTCCAACGCCGGGTGGAGGTCCGCCGGGGACCTGGCTATTGACCGCGCCCGGTGGCGGTCCGCCCGGTCGGCCACCGGGACCCCCCTGGCCACCAGCAACCGCTGGACCCGCAGACGGGATGGCGCCACCGTGAGCCACGAGCACTGTCTCGAGCGTGTAGGCGGCGGGGCCGGCCAGCGCGGCGCACAAGGCGACCACCGCCACGGCGGCGCTAACCCGGCCTGGCAGATGTGCCACCAGGGCCAACCCGGCGGCGGCGGCGAGGCCGGCGAGCAGGACGGCTACGCGCAGCATCGGGTACCAGTTGGGGCTGCGGGAGAGCAGCGTGAACGACCACACCACCGTTCCCGCCACCAAGGCGGCCAGGAGCAGCCGCCACGGCAGCCGCGAACGCCGGCTCCAAAGCATGGTTGCGCCGATGCCGATGATGGCGCCGATGGGGGGCGCCAGCGCAACCGTGTAGTAGGGGTGGATGATTCCGCTGGCAAAGCTGAAGACCAGGCCGGTTACCAGCAGCCATCCGCCCCACAGCAGCAGCGCCGCCCGGGTGCGATCAGTGCGCGGCGCCCGCCGGGTCAGCCACAGCCCTGCGACCAGCAGCACCACTGCGGCCGGGATCAGCCAGGAGATGTCGCCGCCGAAGTTGGGCAGGAAGAGCCGGTCCCAGCCGGTTGGGCCCCACATCGACCCGACCGGACCGTTGCCGCCGACGCTGCCCGTCTCGTTGCCGGTGAGGCGACCTATGCCGTTGTAGCCGAACACCAGGTTGAGCACGGTGTTGTCCTGCGAGCCACCGATGTAAGGGCGGTTGGCGGCAGGTATCAGCTCGACGATCGCCACCCACCAACCAGAGGACACCAGCAGCGCCAGGCCGGCCGCGACCAGGCTTGCGAGGCGTCGTCGTAGCGAGATCGGCGCGGCCACGAGGAAAACCAGGACGATCGCAGGCATCACCAGGTATGCCTGCAGCATCTTGACCAGGAAGCCGTAGCCGACCAGGGTCGCTGCCAGCACCAGCCAGCCGGTCTTGCCAGCCTCCAGGGCACGCACCGTGGAGTAGGCGGCGGCGGTGAGCACCAGGACCAGGAGCGCGTCAGGGTTGTTGAAGCGGAACATCAGCGCCCCCACCGGCGTGAGGGCGACCACCGCGCCCGCCAGCAGCCCGGCCGCCGGCGCGGACCAGCGCCGCACGGTGGCGTACACCAGGGCGACCGTGCCGACGCCCGCCAGCGCCTCCGGCACGAGGATGCTCCAAGTGCTGAGGCCGAAGACGCGAACCGACAGGTCGATCAGCCAGAGCGCCCCCGGCGCCTTGTCCACGGTTATGAAGTTGGAGGCGTCGAAGGACCCGAAGAAAAAGGCGGACCAGCTGGTGCTGCCGGCCTGGACCGCGGCCGAGTAGAAGCCGTTAGCCCAGCCCGAGGCACCAAGGTTCCAGAGATAGAGCAGCGCGGTCGCGCCCAGCAGGCCCAGTAGGCCGGGCCTGACCCACGGCGCATCCTCGGCCCGCCCCCGCCACAGCGTCTCCAGCCGTGGGAGCCGCACCCAGGCGGGTGCGGCGCCAATGCCGGCACCCCGCTCCAGCTGGGCCACCGACGCCAGCGGTGCGCCTGACCCTTCGCGTGGAGCGCTCATGCCGCCGCCATCGAGGTCACCGGCGCGCCCGCGGTGATGGTGCCGCCGGCCTCGATCTGCCTGGCGATGGCCATGGCGGTGCTGATGGGAATGGCGTAGCCGTTGTTGCTGGCAGTGCTCTGCCGCCTGCCACGACCGATTTGCGCGGCCGTGTCCATCCCGATCACATTGCCGCCGGCATCCACAAGGGGACCGCCCGAGTCGCCGGGCTGGATCAGGGCCCGCACCTGGATCAAGCTGCTTAGCGTCTCGGCGTTGCCGCTGCCATCGTCGGCGGTGATGGTCTGGTTCAGACCAGCGACAACGCCCGGGCTGGCCAGCGGCACACCACCCCGGCCCAGGGCATTGCCAATCGCCAAAACCGCATCGCCCACGGAGACCTTGGAGGAGTCGCCGACCGTGATGGTCTTGAGGCTGGCGGCGCCGCGCAGCTGGATCACGGCGACGTCATCGGCCTTATCGGTGCCGACAACGGCAGCGCTGTACGTCCGGCCGGTGCCCACGACCTGAACCGAGATCGTGGTGGCGCCCTCAACAACGTGGTTATTGGTCAGGACCTCGCCGGACGAGCTGATCACCATGCCGGTGCCGGCGGCGCTACCCCCAGCCAGGGTCGTGTAAATGTCGACCACGGCCGGGTTGACCTGGGCCGCAACCGTGGCGGCGTCGAGCTGCCCGGGAACGGCCGCCTGGCCAGACCCGCGCTTGCCCGCCGGCGCCGCGCCGGTTGAGATGGCGATCGGGCCTTGCCGGATGGCGGAATAGAAGACGTCGGCCGACGTGCCCAGGGCAACACCGGCGACCACCGCCAACACGAGGACGACGACGCGGGAAACCCTGGTCACGAGGCCACCTCGGAGAGCCGGCCGCCATCCTCCGGGCGCCGGCGATTCTCGGCCCTCCGCGTGATGGCGGCGCGAAGCACAGCGAAGCGGGCCGCGGTCGCCAGGAGGTTGGCGGCAACCAGCACCACGGCGCCGACCAGCGCCGGCGCCGAGGGGTCGGTCACGGTGAGGAGAGCCAGGGCGCCAGTGGTAATGCCAAGGGCGACGGCGAAGGCCAGGATCCCCGCCGAGTGGTCCTGGAGCTGGCTGCCACGGCCCCGGACGGCGAAGGTGAAGCGACGGTTGGCGGCGGTATTGCCCACGGTCGTCAGGGCGAGGGCCACCCCGTTGGCGACCCCCGGGGTCAGCGGGGCGCGCAGGAGCCCGAACAGGGCGAAGTAGGCCAGGGTGCTGAGCACGCCAATGGCCACAAAGCTGCGCGCCTGGCCGATTACCGAGGGAGCAGCGCCACCGGGGATGACGTTGTCGACGGTGCGAGCCCGTGGGCTGAGATCGTCGTAAGCCATGAACCGAGGATCCCTTCGGCGACTAAGAGGGGTCCCAGAGGACCCTCAGAACTTGCTGGGAGAATTGGCGCCAAGCTGATGGCCGACCTGTCGCCGGGCGGGGCGGGCCATCTGGCGCGGCTCGACCTCGGGTCGCGGTCGCCCGGCCACCGAACCGGTACCTACCGGGAACGGCCTATAGTTCGCGGATGGCGAACCTCTCCCCGGTCCTGCTCCGCACCCACAGCGAGCGCGAGCGCGCCACTCGGATCGGGACCCTCAGGCTGGTGGTGGGCAGCACGCTCATGATCCCCGCGCTCGCCAGGCGGCTCTTTGGCGTTCCCGACAACCAGGACAACGCCTCGCTGCGGCTGGTCGCGCGCATGTTCGGCATCCGCAATATCGTGCTGGGCGCCTGGACCTTGATGGCCCGCGACCAGGGACCCGAGCAGCGGCTGCTTTGCTACCGGCTGAACACGGCGGTCGATGCGGTCGACGTCGCCGCCCTCGCCTGGGCTGGACTCACCGGCGAGGGCCTGAAGCAAGCGGCGGTGATGGGAGCCACCATCGGCAGCACAGCCGCGGTGGCCTGGATCGAGTTGGCCAGTGAGGTGACCTCGGCAGAGTCGGAGCGCAGCCTGGCGATAGCCTGACGCCGAAAAGGCGGCAACATTAGGCCATGTCGCCCGGCACGCGCGATCGCCTGATCAACACCAGCGTCGTGGCCCTGGCGGTGGCGGCGCCGGTGGCCCTGACCGCCATCCTGGTCACCGTCGGCACCCAGGGCCTCACCTACGTCTTCCTCTACATGGGCGTGGTCGCGGTGATCGCGGTGCTGCGCGGTCTCTGGCCCTCGCTCCTGGCCGCGGCGGTCAGCTTCCTACTGGTCGACTACTACTTCGTCCAGCCCCTTCACACCTTCACCATCTCCAGTGACCAGGACCTTCTCATCCTGGTGGTCTTCTTCACCACCGCCGGGGTGGTGGGCGCGCTGGCGACCGTGAGGCGCCGAGCGCTGCTCCGGGCAGAGGCGCTCACCCGCCAGCTCGGCGACGCCAACGACGAGCTCCTTCGCCTCAACCGCGAGCAGGCCGAAGCCGCCCAGTTCGAGCTGCGGCTGGCGCGCACTGAGCAGCAGGTCCGGGCGCTGCAGGAGAGCGAGCAAGCCCAGCGCGAGATCATGGCCAACGTCTCCCATGACCTGCGCACCCCCCTTTCCACGATCCTGACCGCGAGCACCGACCTGCTCCAGAAGGACGAGCTCTCCCCCGCCGCGCGTGAACGGCTGGAGACAATCGCCGCCGAGTCACGCCGCCTCAACAAGCTGGTCACCGACACCCTCGACCTGGCCCGCATCGAGAGCAACGCCCTGCAGCTCGACCTCGAGCCCACCCGCCTGGCCGACGCCGTCGTCGCCGCCGCCGAGCGCCTCAAGTCTCACGCCCCCGAGCGCACCGTGGAATGGGGTGAGTCGGACCACGACGTCATGGTCCTGGCCGACTGGACCCGGCTGAGCCAGGTCCTCGACAACCTGCTGGGCAACGCCGACCGCTACAGCCCGCCGGCCGCCTCCATCGAGGTCCTCGCCGACGCCGAGGAGCAGGAGGGCATGGTCGTGGTTCGGGTGGTCGACGCTGGTCCTGGAGTCCCTGAGGCCTACCGTGCCCACCTCTTCGACCGCTTCGTCCGCACCCCCAGGGAGAGCGACCTCGACGCCGGCCAGAGCTCGGGGCTCGGCCTCGCCATCGTCCGCGGCCTGGTCGAGGCGCACGCCGGCAGCATCGAGCTGGAAGACCGGCCCGGGCCCGGTGCCAGTTTCCGCTTTACGCTGCCGAAGGTCTAAGACCTGGCGCCTGACTCGGCGCGCAGGAGGTGGATGTTGACGTCACTGAGAAGGCGGATCAGGTTGCTGGTGGTGTCCCATGGGGTCCAGCGCTGCAGCCGGTGGCCGACCACCACCTCGGTGCTGAGGGTCTCGCGCACGTAGTTGGCCAGGACCTCGGCGACGTTGGAACCGTAGAGGGTGACGTACTCACCGCTCAGTTGGTGGACCAGGTGGGCGTATTCTCCGAGCGCCTGCTGGTGCTCATCGGACAGCCGCCGGGTGCGCACCGTCACGACGGTGAACTGCGCCTCGAGCGCCTCTGCCATGCGGGCCGCACGCCGGATGCGATCTGTCATCCCCGGCCGCGGCGGGATCGCCGCCACCATGCGGACCCGCGCCTCCCAGGGGATGGCCACGTTGCGCTCGCGCATGTAGGCCAGCAGCTGCCGGTCGGTGTGCTCGGCAATGACCCGGAACGCCATCTCTCGGAGCGCCGCTAGCGCTTGAGGCCGGAATTCGGCCTGCATTGCCCGAGCCGCCTCCGCCGGCGGGAAGATCTCGCCATTCTTGAGGCGTTCCAAAAGTGTCGCGGGGGTGACGTCAACAAGCTCCAGCTCCTCGGCAAACCGAAGCACCTCATCATTAACCGGCGGGCCCTGGCTGCGGTGGCCAAGCACGTCTGCGAAACGCGACCGCACGCTATCCAGGTCGGTCAGGTGAAGGGTCCCCAGCACGGTTATGCCGGCCGCCACCAGGCGCGTCGCCGACTGGTAGCGCCTCGAGCCATCGGTGTCCACCCCGGCGAGGTCGTCGACGGCGACCACCTCAGGGTTGCGCGCCAGCGCCGCGTCGACATCCAACATCGTAGGTCCGACCGCGTCATGGCCGCCGATCACCTCCAGCCCGCTCAAGGCCGTCCTTGACTGGACGGAGGCGACGGCCACCACCACGTCGGTACCGCGCGACTGCCGGCGACGGGCCTCGTTGAGCATTGTCGTGGTGGTGCCACACCCGGCGGCGTACCCCATATACACACGCATGTGGGCGTTGGCGCGTGGTCCCGTTCGCTGGCGCTTGATCAGTCGGTCCGGGTCAGGACGCTGATGGTCGTCCTCGGGCGCCGCCTCCATGCGGGCGACAACGTGGATGTCGACGTCGGGGAGAGCGTCGATCACGCGGTCGACCAGCGTCTTCTTCCAGCGGCCCAGTCCCTCGGTGCCCAGCGACTCGCCCAGGACCAGGTGGGACATGTTGGCCTCGTGGGCAGCGCGGGCGATCTCCGCTGCGACGTCACCACCGCGGATGACCGCGAACGAGCACCCCAGCCGGTCCGCCACCGCAGAATACTGGGCCACGTCGATGCGCTGGTCCGGACGCGCCACCAGGACCACCATGCAAACGCCTCCCCGCCTGCGGGCGAGGCGCACCCCGCGGCGCATCAATAGCTCAGAGCTGGGCGCCCCCGAGATCGCCACCATCACGTCCTCCGGCGCCTCGTGGACGCCACTGCTGCGGGCCATGCTCTCCGCCACAAGGCGAAGCCCGATCTCACGCAGTGCCGCCAGGTTGCCCGGCCGGAAGAAGTTGGACAGCGCGGTTTCCACGCGGTCCTTGCCGTATATGTTGCCGTGCTGCATACGTTTGCGCAGCGCCTCGGGTGAGATGTCGATGAACTGGATCTCATCGGCCCGGTCGAGGACAGCGTCAGGGACCGTCTCCCGCACCACGATACCGGTGATGCGCTCCACCACATCCTTGACACTCTCGACGTGCTGGACGTTGACAGTGGTGATCACGTCGATGCCGGCGCCACGGAGTTCCTCCACGTCCTGCCAGCGCTTCTCGTTTTTCATGCCAGGAGTGTTGGTGTGAGCCAGCTCGTCGACCAGGGCTACCTCGGGCCGCCGGGCCAGGACGGCATCGAGGTCCATATCCTCGAGCATGGTGCCCTTGTACTCGAATCCCTTGCGCGGCACCGTCTCCAGGTCGCCGATTGCCTCGACCGTGCGGGGCCGGTTATAAGTCTCTACGAGCCCGATGACCACGTCGTGCCCCTGCTGCCGAAGGCGATGGCCCTCACGGAGCATTGCGTAGGTCTTGCCGCCCCCGGGCGCGGCTCCCATGTAGACCTTGAGGTAACCGCGGCGATCGCCGGTTGAGGATGCTTCCTGCCCGACCAGGCCCGATTCCGCGCGTGTCTGAGCCATAAGCAGAGGTTAGACCAGCCTAGGGTCGTCCCCATCAGGGCGACCACTCGAGGAGAGGTAGCTGGCCGTCAGACGGGGCTGGTGACGATCCGCACCACCCGTTCGCTGCGGCCCCACAGGGCGGTCGTCTCGCGGCTGCCGGCCACGTCGGTCATGAACCTGAAGGCCGACATGCCGTCTTCCGCGGGAACCTGGATTGCGAACAGGGTACGCCCTTTTTCCAGCTGCTTGAGCATGTAGTCCGCCTCCAGTTGCGGCATCAGCGTCCCGAGGACATGCTTGCCGATACTCACGGACTCCACCACCTCGGAGCGAAGCAGCAGGATGGGGGTCGCGCGTAGCCTGCGCCGGGCGTGCTCGACTTCGTCGTGGCTCATGAAAACCCCGACTATCGACCGGGTCTGAATCTCCATATAACCATCCTGCGACCGACTCCATCAACGTGGCGTCAACGATCAACCGGCCTTGTTGATGGCGCATGAACGCCCCGCACGATTCCAGCCGGCGGTCAGCCTTTGGGCGCAACAACCAGGAAGTGGTAGGCCACCGCGGCGCCGACGGTAAGCAGCAGGAAGCCGACACTAATGCTCGCCACCAGGATCATCAGGCCGGCCTGGGAGCTGGCCTTGAGCTTTTTCTCATCGGCAAAAACGTAGGTGGCCGGGTCGATCGACTCCCAGCGATCCAGGTCCGCGAGCAGCTCAGCCGTGGTCTGATAGCGCTCCTCGGGGTCACGGCGCACCGCCTTGTGCACGATCCCGACCAGGCCCATGGGAACTCGGGGCGCCGCGGCGTGCAGGTCCGCCGGCGGACCGATCAGCTTCTGGCTCATCGTCGCAAACGAGTCCTTGCCCCGCCATGGCACCTTCCCCGCCACCATCTCGTACAGCATCACGCCGATGGCGTAGACGTCGGTCCGGGCATCGCCCCGCTTGCCCTGGACCTGCTCCGGCGCCATGTAGTCGGGCGTTCCCATCTCCGCGGTCAGGAACCGGAAGGTGAGCCGTTTGGCGCCCTCCATCAGGGCGATGCCGAAATCGGTCACCACCGTGCGCCCATCGGGCGTGACCAGTACGTTGTCCGGCTTCAGGTCACGATGGAAGACGTGGTGGCCATGCGCATAGACCATGGCCTCGGTGATCTGCCTGACCAGGTCGACGGCGCGCGCCGGCGACATCCGACCCTCGTTGTGCATCACCTGGCGCAGAGACACGCCATCGACGTACACCAGCGCCATGTAGAGACGGCTGCGATTCCGGTGGGGGTCAAGGGAGCGCTGGATCCCGGGATGATCGAGGTGCTCGGTGATCTTCATCTCGCGCCGGAAGCGATCCCATGCCCCGCTGTCGCCGAGCACGATCTCGTGCGGACACTTAAGGACAACGTCCCGCCCGCCTTCGTCGACGGCGCGGTAGACCTCACTGAACGCGCCGGCGCCGAGGCGGTCCACGATCCGGTAGCTGTCGAGGTACTCGCCCGGCTGGAGCCGCTCTGTGACGGCCTTCACGGCACGCCGCGCCTAGACCGGGGCGGCGCCGGGGCAGGTGAAGTCGCCCCGGCGCTGCCTGCCGGCGTATCTAACGGATGGGAGTTCCTGGTCTCCGTTAGTTGGCTTCGCCATCGTCCAGCGCCAGGTTGAGGGCGAGAACGTTGACGTGCTTCTCACCGAGGACGCCCAGCTGGGGACCCTCGGTGTGGGCATCCACGACCTTCTGCACCTTGGCGGGATCGAGGTGGCGGTTGGCGGCGATGCGCGCCACCTGCAGTTGGGCTGAGGCCGGCGTGATGTAGGGGTCGAAGCCACTGAAATCGGCGGTGACCAGGTCGACGGGAACATCGCCCTTAAGCCCGGGCTCGTTCTTCTTGATGTCGTCGACGGAGGCCTTAACGCGGTCGATAAGCGCCTGGTTGGTCGGCGCAAGGTTGCTGCCGCCGGACGCCTGGGCGTTGTACGGCAGCGGGCTGGCGTTGGCGTCGACGGTGGCCGACTGCCGCCCGTGGAAGTACTTGGGGTCGGTGAAGTTCTGCCCAATGAGCTTGGAGCCGACCTGCTGGCCACCGTGGCTGACGATGCTGCCATTGGCCTGGCTGGGGAATATCAGCTGGGCCACACCGGTCACCGCGAAGGTATACGCGAAGCAGCAGATGACTACGAAGACAATCGTGAACCGGAGGGTGGTGATGAGGTCGCGGGGGATTGCTCTGACCATCTCGACTCCTAAGCCAGGTGAACGGCGCTGACGATGATGTCGATCGCCTTGATGCCGATGAAGGGAATGACGATCCCGCCCACGCCGTAGATCAGCAGGTTGCGGCGCAACAGCGGGGCGGCGCCGATGGGCCGGAACTTGACACCGCGCAAAGCGAGCGGGATCAAGGCAACGATGATCAGGGCGTTGAAGATCACCGCCGAAAGTACCGCGCTGTTGGGGTTGGTAAGGCCCATCACGTTGAGGGCGCTCAGTACGGGGAAGGCGCCAGCAAAGATCGCGGGAATTATGGCAAAGTACTTGGCCACGTCGTTGGCGATGCTGAACGTCGTCAGGGCGCCACGGGTGATGAGCATCTGCTTGCCCGTTTCCACGATCTCGATCAACTTGGTGGGGTCGCTGTCGAGGTCGACCAGGTTGCCCGCCTCCTTGGCGGCCTGGGTGCCGCTGTTCATGGCGACTCCGACGTCAGCCTGAGCCAATGCAGGGGCATCGTTGGTGCCGTCGCCGGTCATCGCCACCAACTTGCCCTGGGCCTGCTCCTCGCGGATCAGCTCCAGCTTGTTCTCCGGGGTGGCCTCGGCGAGGAAGTCGTCTACGCCGGCCTCCTTGGCGATGGCCGCGGCGGTCAGGGGGTTGTCGCCGGTGATCATGACGGTGCGCAGCCCCATTCGGCGGATCTCGGCGAAACGATCGGCGATGTCGGGCTTGACGATGTCCTTGAGATGGATGGTGCCGAGCACACGCTGGTCTTCGGCGACCACCAGCGGCGTCCCGCCCGTGCGGGCGATAGCGTCAACCTGCTCCTTGACCTCCTTCGGCAGACCGTTGTGACCCTCCGGGTCGCACCAGCTGGCCACCGCGTCGGCGGCGCCCTTCCGGATGCTGGAATCGCCGCGGTCGATCCCACTCATCCGAGTGCTGGCGCTGAAGGCGATGAAGACGACGTCGTGGCCATGCTCGGACTCCTTGGAGCCAAGCCGCTGGGCCAAGGACACGATGGAGCGGCCCTCGGGCGTTTCGTCGGCGAGGCTGGCCAGCTCCGCGCTGCTGACCAGGCGGCTCGACTCAACCCCGGGCGCGGGGATGAACTCAGTAGCCTGGCGGTTGCCAAGAGTGATCGTGCCGGTCTTGTCCAGCAGCAGGGTGTCCACATCGCCGGCGGCTTCGACCGCGCGGCCCGACATTGCCAGGACGTTCTTCTGCAGAAGGCGATCAATACCGGCGATGCCAATGGCAGAGAGCAGCCCGCCAATGGTCGTGGGGATGAGGCAGACCAGCAAAGAGATCAGTACGACGATGGCCACCGATGTGCCGCTGTAGAGCGCGAACGGCTGCAGCGTCACAACCGCGAACATGAAGATGATCGTCAGTACCGCTAGCAGGATGTTGAGCGCGATCTCGTTCGGCGTCTTCTGGCGGGCGGCGCTCTCAACCAGCGTGATCATGCGGTCGAGAAAGGTCTCACCTGGATTTTGGGTGATCTCGATGACGATGCGATCGGACAGCACCCGGGTGCCCCCAGTGACGGAGCTGCGATCGCCGCCGGCTTCGCGGATGACCGGGGCCGACTCCCCCGTAATGGCCGACTCGTCGACCGATGCAATTCCCTCGATGACGGTGCCGTCGCTGGGGATCACATCGCCCGTCTCAGCTACGACGATGTCACCCTTGCGCAGCTCGGGGGCCGAAACCTTCTGCTCGACGCCATCGACCAGCTTGCGGGCGATGGTGTCGGTGCGGGTTTTGCGCAACGCCGCCGCCTGGGCCTTGCCCCGGCCTTCGGCCATTGCTTCGGCGAAGTTCGCGAACAGGACCGTGAACCACAGCCAGATTGCTATCTGGCCGACGAACAGGGTGTCTCCGTGGTTGCTGAAGCTGGTGATCCAGGCATACGTGGAGATAACGGCGCCGACCTCGACCACGAACATGACCGGGTTGCGCAGCTGCCAGCGGGGGTCCAGCTTCTTGACCGACGCCCAGAGCGCCGGGACGATGATCGACCTGTCCGTCAGGCTGCTCTTGCGTCGCCGGCGGGCGGGGGGGTTGGTGCTTAGGGACGAGCTCATTGTGTGCGACGTCCCTCCTAGTGGGCCAGCTGGCCGGCGTAGAGCTGCAGGTGCTCGAGAATCGGACCGAGCGCCAGCGCCGGGAAGAAAGTGAGAGCCCCGACGATCAAGATCACACCGATGAGCAAGCCGGTGAAGAGGGGCGTGTCAGTCGGAAAGGTGCCGGCGCTGGCGGGGACGATCTTCTTGCGGGCCAGGTTCCCTGCCAGGGCAAGCACCGGGATAACGAAGATGAAGCGGCCCAGCCACTCGGCCGCGGCCATGGTGGTGTTGTAGTAGACGGTGTTGCCCAGGAGGCCGGCGAAGGCACTGCCGTTATTGCCGGTATTGGATGCGAAGGCGTAGAGCACCTGGGTTAGTCCGTGGGCCCCCGGGTTGGTGATGCCGGCGAGGCCCCCAGGCACCACAACTGAAATCGCAGCGAAGCCGAGGATCGAGGCGGGCAGGATCAGGATCGCCAGCGACGCGTACTTGACGTCGCGAGCCTCGATCTTCTTGCCCAGGTATTCGGGAGTGCGCCCTACCATCAGACCGGCTATGAATACAGCAAGGATGGCGAAGGTCAACATCCCGTAGAGGCCGGAGCCGACCCCGCCGGGGGTGATCTCGCCGAGCTTGATCAGCGTCAGAGGAACCATTCCGCCAAGGGGGGTGAGGCTGTCGTGGGAGGCCACCACCGAGCCAGTGCTGGTGCCGGTCGTGCCCGCTGCGTAGAACGAGGAGAAGACCGGGCCGAGGTCGGTGCGCTTGCCCTCCATGTTCCCGCCCGCCTGCCCATCGGTCCGGGCCTGGGTAACGCCCACGGCGGTCAGCGCGGGGTTGCCATGCTGCTCCTGGTAGGCGGCGAAGCTCGCACCACCAATGAGGATGATGGCCATCGCCGCGGCCACCGCGATGCCCTGCTTTACGTTACCCACCATGCGGCCGAAGGTAACGGTTAGACCGAACGCGATAACCAGCATCAGGCCAAACAGGAAATAGGCGGTGATGGCGTTGGGATCCTCGAAGGGGTGGGCGGCGTTGGCATTGAAGAAGCCGCCGCCGTTGGTGCCGAGATCCTTGATGGTCTCCATCGAGGCGACCGGGCCCTGGGCGATTGTCTGAGTGGCGCCCTCGAGGGTGGTCACCGCGGTGTAGGGACTGAAGTTCTGGATCGAGCCCTGGGACACCAGGAAGATCGCTCCGACAAACGAGATCGGCAACAGGACGTAGAGGATGCAGCGAACGCCGTCGACGTAGAAGTTACCGATGGTGCTGGTGCTGCGGCGGGCGAGGGCCCTCACCAGGGCGATCGCCAGGGCAATACCGGTGGCCGCCGACAGGAACTGGTGGTAGACCAGGGCCACCATCTGGCTGAAGTAACTCATGGTCGTCTCGCCGCCGTAGTTCTGCCAGTTAGTGTTGGTGGCGAAACTGACGGTTGTGCTAAAGGCCAGGTCCGGCGGTACCGGGCCGAACCCCTGCGGGTTCAGGGGGAATTTGTCCTGCAGCCGCAGCACAGTGTAGGTCAGCACCATGCCGCCGGCGGTCACGATCAGCATCGAGACCAGGTACTGGACCCAGGTCTGCTCGGCATCCTTTTTGACGCCGATGAGGAAGAGCAGCAGGCGCTCAACCGGGTGCAGCAGGAAATGCAGGAAGGTCGGCTTGCCGGTGAAGACCCTCTCCATGTAGATGCCCAGGAAGTAGGCGGCGACGCCCAGCAGAACGAACGTCACGACCAGCCCCAGGACGACCTGGAACACTAGAACCGCTCCGGGAACAAAAGCGCGATGAGCAGGTAGAGCGTCAGGAGAAGGGCGATGATCCCGGTGACCAGGAAGTCCGTTGGCGGCAAGCTCATCAGATCTTCTCGAGCCCCTTTATGTAGAGCAGGCTGACGATGATGAACAGGAAGAACAGCCCAATAACGGCTAACTCAAGCGGTTGCATACGGCACCTTCCAGTTGGTGCGGACCTCGAGCTCGCTGCGGCCGGGCCGCGGCGCCAGCATCAGCGTGCGCGGACTGCGGGCAACCTCGACAAGGAACCGCGTCGCGATCCAGGCGTGCGCCGATGGTACGTCCAGCACCAGGACGGTGAGGCCGCGGGCAACATGGTAGCGAGGCCAGTCGCGCTCGTCTGGGTCAAGCAAGTCGGAGATCGCGCCGATGTCGGGACGCCCCGGCCGCAGAATGTCGGCGCGCAGGACCTGGATACGGCGGGTGTCGACGACGTCGGCCAGCGCGGCGCGCGCGGTCTCGACTCCCGAGAAGACGCTCAGGACGGTTCGGTGCTGCTCGAAGTCCCGCCTTGGAATGAAGTGAAGCCGGTCCACGTATACCAACGTAGAACCGGCACGATCAACGACCCGTCAACGACTTGCCGGGCGTTCGAGTGCCACCACCACCCGTAGTGGACTAGATCTCGGGCGGTCCCCCGAAACGGTAGCCACGCCCCGAAACGGTCGTGATCACCCTGGGCTGGGCGGGATCGACCTCGAGCTTGACCCGCAGTCGCTGGACGAAGGTGCGCAGGTAGTTGCGCTCGTCGGCATACGAAGGTCCCCAGACGCGCTGCAGCAGCGTGCGGTAGTCGAGAACCTCGTGCTGGTGCCGGGCGAGCTCCGCCAGCAGCACGTATTCCGTTGGCGAGAGCCGGACCTCCTTGCCGGCGCGCAGCACCCCGCCACTGCCCAGGTCCACGACCACGTCGCCCTCTCGCGCCATGCGATTGGGAGTCAGCTCAGGCTTCGACCGCCGCAGGACCGCGCGCAGCCGTGCCAGGAGCTCGTCGGCGCCGAACGGCTTGGCCAGGTAATCATCGGCGCCCATGTCGAGGGCGCGGACCTTGTCCTGCTCGTCTCCCCGGGCGCTGATCACGATCACCGAGGGGATCGGCTGACCCTCGAGCGTCCGCAGCACCGTCCAGCCGTCAACGAAGGGCAGTCCGATGTCGAGGAGCACGACGTCGAACCCGCCGGCGCGAAGCGCCTGGGTGCCCTGGATGCCGTCGGCTACGGCGGTGACGGCATAGCCTGCATCGCTGACCGCGCTGCTGATGGTCTCCCGCAGCGGCCGGTCGTCCTCGACGATCAGCACGGCAGCAGAATCACCTGCGGTCACCGACCAAGCGTAGTTGCTGGCCCGGCCTTGGGAACCGCAAATCGCGTCGCCGTCATTATTCTCGACAGCACCGTGCAACCTGACGATGGCGCTCAGCCCAATGCTGGCCTGGGGATTTGGACCGGGCGAGTACTGGCGCTGCTGGCCATCGCCGGGGGCGTTGCCCTGGTAGGGCTGGACCTGGCCACTGGGTTCACGTCGCACAGCGAGCACAGCATCGTCTCGGCGGTCCCGCTGGCGTTGATCGCGGTGGCCAACCTCGTCTACCACGCCGTCCGCCGGCCACCGCCAATTGAGATGCTCAAGGCCGGCCTGCTGAGCGCCGCCTTCATCTTCTGGTCCCTCTACCAGCTGCTGCCGACGCTGGCCCTGGCGCCGGTCTTCAACGATCTTGCGATCGCGCTGTTCGTGCTCGACATAACTCTCATCGTTGCCGCGGGCGCTGGAGGTCCACGCGACCCCTGAGGCTGGCTAGAACGCCTTCCCAGGATTGAGGATCCCGACGGGATCGAAGCTCTCCTTGATCTTGCGGAAGAGGTCGATGCTACCGGCACCCAGCTCGCGCGCCAGGTGGCTGCGCTTCAGGGTGCCCACACCGTGCTCACCGGTGATCGTGCCGCCAAGGTTGAGGGCGGCGTCGACGATCTCGTCATGGGCCTGCTGGGTACGGTCCCGGGCGCTGGGGTCGGTGGGGTCGAAGACCATGGTGGGGTGCATGTTGCCGTCGCCGGCGTGGCCGAATGTGAACGTCTCGATCCTGGTGGCGGCGGCGATCTCCTCAACGCGCACCACCAGGTCCGGAACTCGGGCACAGGGCACGCCGACATCGTTGAGGAGCCAGCTGCCCCGTCGCTCGATGGCGGGAATCGCAAGTCGCCGCGCCTGCACCAGCATCCGCGACTCGAACTCGTCACGAGCACCGACCACGCCAGTAGCCCCCTCGGCCTCGCAGAGCTCCACCATCCGGGCCACGTCCGCGGGGGATTCGCTGCCGGTGTCGGACTGGGCCAGCACCATCGCCGCGGCGCCGGTATCGAGCCCGAGGTGCTTCCATTCCTCCACCGCCCGCACCGTGCGCTGGTCCATCAGCTCCAGCAGCGACGGCACCAGGGTGCGGCGGACGGCGGCCACCGCGGCGCCGGCATCGTGCACCGAGCCGAAGAAGGCGACCAGGGTCGACGGCACATGCGATTTGGGCCGCAGGCGCAACGTCGCCTCGGTGACCACTCCCAGGGTGCCCTCGGAGCCGACGATCAGGGCCGTCAGGTCGTACCCGGCCACTCCCTTCAGGGTCCGCCTCCCGGTGCGGAGCACGCTGCCGTCGCCGAGCACCACCTCTAGGCCGAGGACATAGTCGCGGGTGACGCCGTAACGGACGCAGCAGAGACCGCCGGCATTGGTCGCGATGTTGCCCCCGATGCTGCAGAACTCGAAGCTCGAGGGGTCGGGCGGGTACTCCAGGCCGTACTCGCCGGCGGCCTTCTTGACGTCGGCGTTGATGACGCCCGGTTGGACCACGGCGATGAGGTTGTTGGGGTCGATCTCGATTACGCGGTTCATCCGGTGCGTCGACAGCACCACGCAGCCGTCGACGGCGTTGGCGCCGCCGGCCAGGCCACTGCCGGCCCCCCGGGGGACCACCGGCACTCCGTCCCTGGCGCAGATGGCCACCACGGCTGACACCTCTTCGGTGGATGATGGCATCGCCACCACCGCCGCAACCCCGGGCGTCAGGAAGGTGGCCCGGTCCTGGGAGTAGCTGGCGACGACATCGGCGTCGGTCACGAGGTGCCGCCCGAGGATCGACTTCAGCTCGGTTAGGATGCCGGCCTCCAAGGCAGCAGGCCTGGCCATTTCAGTTTGTCGTCATTCAGGGCCGCATGGTACGAAGCGCCGAGTCGGCCTAGTCCTCCCGGTAGGCCGCGGCGAACAGCCGCAGGGCGTCGATGTGGCCATCGGGCCAGCGGAGGCCGGCGCGCATGGTGTTGATCGTGGCGTGGGAGACGCCCAGCTCGTGCCATTCCGGAATCTGACCCGCGACGTCCTCGATCCCATGGCTCAGGGAGAGCCGGATATCGATGCCGAAATCTTTGGGGCTTCGGCCGGCGGCGGCGACCAGTTCCTTCATCTCGACCACCGCCGCGAGGGGATCCTGCTCCGTCGGCGTGTTAACGATCCAGCCGTCCGCCACCCGGGCTATCCGCACCTTGGCCGCCGCCGCCGTGCCCCCCATCCAGACGGGGATCATCCTGCCCGGCATCGGGTTGATGCCGGCCGAAGATATGGTGTGGAACTCCCCCTTGAAGTCGACCACCGGCTGGCTCCAGAGAAGCCGCATTACCTCGACCTGCTCCTCGATGCGCCGGCCACGGGTATGGAAGTCCATCCCCAGACCCTCGTACTCGACCTGGTTCCAACCAAGCCCCACGCCCAGGCGCAACCGTCCGCCAGCGAGCAGGTCCACCTCCGCCGCCTGCTTGGCCACCAGGGCGGTCTGCCGCTGCGGGAGCACAAGGACGCCGGTGACGAGCTCGATCTGTGTGGTCACCGCCGCAAGGTAGCCGAAGGTGACCAGCACCTCGTGGAAGGGGTCCTTGTCCGTGTAGGGCCGCCCACGCCAACCGCCAGGCCGCTCGGGGGATGCCCCAAGCACGTGGTCGTAGAAGAGCACGTGTGCGTAGCCCATGGATTCCACCGCCTGCACGAACTCCCGGATCGCGCCTGGATCCGGCGAGCTTTCGGTCTGCGGAAACAGGGCGCCCACCTTCATGGCTCGATCCTAGTGCCCGCGGCTGCAACGGCGTACGGCGGCGGAGTTACATTACCGGGGCGATGAACGCTTGGCAGGTGGCTCAGCGGCAGTTCGATGAGGCGGCCGAGGCGATGGGTCTTGACCCATCGCTGCGCGCGGTCTTGAGGGTCCCGCAGCGGGAGCTGGTGGTCAACTTCCCGGTGAAGATGGACAACGGCAGGGTGCGGGTGTTCAGCGGCTATCGCGTCCAGCACAACATCACCCGCGGTCCGGCCAAGGGCGGTCTCCGATACCATCCGTCGGTCGACCTCGACGAGGTCCGGGCGCTGTCGATGTGGATGAGCTGGAAGACGGCGTTGCTGGACATCCCCTTCGGTGGCGCCAAGGGAGGGGTCGCCTGCGAACCGGGCAAGATGTCCGTACGGGAGCTGGAGAAGCTGACCCGCCGGTTCGCCACCGAGGTTGCCATCTTCGTCGATCAGCACAGCGACATCCCGGCGCCCGACGTCGGCACCAACGCCCAGACCATGGCGTGGTTCATGGACACCCTCAGCATGCACGCCGGCTACTCCATGCCCGCTGTGATTACGGGGAAGCCTGTGCACATCGGGGGTTCGCTGGGCCGGCAGGAGGCCACCGGCCGCGGGGTCACCACGATCGCCCTCAAGGCGCTGAGCAAACTGGGGATTGCTCCCGGCGACGCCACGGTCGCGGTCCAGGGTTGCGGCAACGTGGGCTGGGTCTCGGCCCTCCTCCTGGCGGAAGCCGGGGCCAGGATCGCCGGCATCAGCGACGTCCACGGCGCGATCTGGAACCCGGACGGCTTCGATATGAAGGACCTCGGTGACCACCTGGCCCGGACCGGCTCGATCACCGAATACCCGAACGCCACCCCGATCAGCAACCAGGAGCTGCTAACGGCTGACTGCACCATGCTCGTGCCGGCGGCCCTTGAGGGGCAGATCACCGCCGAGGTGGCGCAGGAAATGAGGTGCACGGTTGTCGTGGAGGGGGCCAACGGCCCCACGGTGCCCGATGCGGACCTCGTCCTGCGCGAGCGCGGCGTCATGGTCGTCCCCGACATCCTGGCCAACGCCGGCGGTGTCGTCGTCTCCTACTTCGAGTGGGTGCAGGCGCTGCAGGCGTTCTTCTGGGAGGAGGCGGACGTCAACCAGCGGCTGGAAGGCCTGATGCGACGGGCCTTCGACTATGTCGATACGGTCGCCGGCGAGCAACTCACAACCCTGCGACAGGCGGCGTACAGCATCGCCGTCGAGAAGGTGGCCAACGCCACCACGGTGCGCGGCATCTATCCCTGATCCGCTTCCCGCGGGCAGGGGCGCACACAACTATTAACTTGACACTGTCCACGGCCGCACGGACAGTCGCCTCATGCCTCGGGAAGGGTGGACCTGGTGAAGCGGCAGATTGCCGCCTCTGCCCTCCTGGTCGTGGCCGTGGCGGCCTGCGGCAGCTCGTCAACAGGCGGCGGCACCCCCGCAGCCACCAGCTCCCCCACCCCCTCGGGTCCGCCGACGGCAAGCGGGACCACCAAGGGCGACGCCGCCGTCGCCGGCAATATCAAGTTCTCCTCCGTGTCGTGCAACGAGCCACGGGTGAACGGGTCGGCGATCCGGATGTTCGGGCAAATAGCGGGCCAGCCGGCAAACGGCATGACGCTGGTGATCTCGATCCAGGCGCAGTCGGTCAACGTCAGGGCCGCCACCGGGTCTGGGGCCACCTACGCGCAACGTGAGTTCAACGGAAGCGGGGTCTCCGGTTTCGACGCGGCCCAGGGCGCCAAGGTCGACTCGACCCTCACCGAGGACAAGGCCGCGGCCGCCCATCCCGGCACCATCGGGGCGGTGACCTCTCTAGCGATGACGGTCGACTGCGCCAACCAGCAGCCTGGGAGCGCGTCCCTCACGGTCACCGGGACCGCCTCCGGCGGAACCCTCAGCGGCCAGCTGACCTCCGCCCGGGTGCAGTGCACCACCCTGCCTCAGGGCAATAGCGTGGGGGTGACGGCCCTTGCGCAGGTCGGTGGCAAGCCCGATCTGTTCATCGTGAGCGTCTATTGGATGGGCATCACCATCGCCAATAACAGCCACTTCTACATCAACATGGATCCTTCCAGCGGCACGGCCAGCACCACCGGCGGCCACTGGAACGGCGACGTCACCGAGCAGAGCACCGGGCTCAAGCTGCACATCTCCGGCGACGCCACCTGCGGGAGCTCGGTCAGCACCTAATCGTCGACCCGCTGCCGGGTAGCGCGTGTCGCCTCAGATTACGATTCCCCAGATGGCCGACCACCCAGTTCTGACCCGGGTTTAAGGTCAGCAGCTGGGCGGCGATCATCGCGGTGCCTGCCCTGATCGCCGGCTACTACGGGATGAACGTGCCCTTCCCCGGTTACCAGGAAAGCTGGGGTGTGGTCGCCTCCGCGGCCCTGCTGCTAATCGCGTGCGTCAGCCTCTACATCCTGTTTCGCCGGATCGACTGGCTCTGATCCTTAGTCGGCGATAGCGCCGGCCATCACAATCCCTGCACCGGGCCTTCACACCCAATTCACAGGTCCGTCCGACGCTGGGGTCATTGGTTTTCACCTACAAGGAGGCATCTCTGATGCGTAGAGGATTCGGATTGATCTGGGTGGGGCTCACCGGCCTAATCGTCGGTTTGGTCGCCTGGTTCGCATACAGTGCCGGCCTGGCCGCCAACGTGGCCAGCTCGGGCAACGGAACCGTGATTGTCGAGAGGGGAGGTTTCGGCTTCGGCTTCTTCCCGCTGCTGTTCCTCATATTCCTTCTGCTGCTGGTCTTCCGGCGCAGGAGATGGGGCGGCTACTGGGGCGGTCGCGGCTGGAGTGGCCATAGCCACGGGCCTGGGGGCCGTAGCCACGGTCCCGGGGGCAACCGCGATTGGGACGTCCCGCCGGTGATCGAGGAGAAGCTGAAGTCCTGGCACGACAAGGCCCACGGGACCGCGACCGCTGAGCCCGGTGCCGGCGAGGGCGCCGATAAGCCACCGGTGACCTGAGCGCCAACCGCAACGGGCCGGGGACCGATTCGTCTCCGGCCCGTTTTGGGCTCTACCATCACGCCATGGCCACCATCCTCGTCGTCGACGATGAACCGGAGATAGTCCGACTGGTGCGGGATCACCTCGAGGCGGTCGGTTTCTCGGTGCTGGAGGCGACGGATGGGCGGGGCGCCGTAAGGGCGGTGACCGCCGGTCGCCCCGATCTCGTGGTCCTCGACCTTGGCTTGCCCGGGCTCGACGGTCTCGAGGTCACCCGAGCTCTCCGAAAGGACAACCCGGTGCCGATCATCATGCTCACCGCTCGTAGCGACGAGTCGGACAAGCTGGTCGGCTTGGAGCTCGGCGCCGACGACTACATGACCAAGCCGTTCAGCCCCAAGGAGCTGGTGGCCAGGGTCCGCGCCGTTCTCCGCCGGGCCGAGGTCGCGGCAACAGGGCCGCCTGTGCTCCGAGTGGGTGACGACATCGAGCTTGACCTGCCCCGGATGGAGGCGCGGATAGGCGGCCGCCGGGTTGAGTTGACCCCGACCGAGTTCCAGCTGCTGGCGGCATTGGCCCGCGAGCCGGGACGGGTCTTCACGCGAGCCCAGTTGCTCGACGCCGTGCACGGGGTGGCTTTCGAGTCCTACGAACGCGCCATCGACGCTCATGTCAAGAACATTCGCCGCAAGCTGGAGCCGGAGCCCGGCTCGCCGCGTTACCTCCAGACTGTCTACGGCGTCGGCTATCGCTTCGCCGGCCACCGAGAATGAGCCACCGTCGGCCACAGGCGGACCGACGGCCGCCCTGGTGGCCGGAGAACGAGGCGTGGCCCCCAAGTGGTTCCTGGCGACAGGGCATGCGGGGTTGGGGACGCCGTCCTGGCCGGCGGTTCATGCGCCGCGTGGCATTGTGGCTGGCCGGCTTCTTCTTCGCCATCACCGGCGCCGTGGTGCTGGCGGCCTGGCTCGTGGCCAACGTCCTCGGCGTCACAGGTGCGGCCACGGTTGTGCGCCTGGCGTCGCTGGCCCTGCTGGTGCTGGTGGTCATTGCGTTCAGCAGCGGCGGGCGGATGGTCCGGCGCTTCACCCGCCCCGTCGGCGACCTGGTCGATGCCGCCAGCCAGATCGAGGCCGGCGATCTCACGGTCCGCGTCCGGGAGCGCGGGCCCCGCGAGGTGCGAACCGTGGCGCGCGCCTTCAACGAAATGGCGGAGCAGCTGGAGGCGACCGACACCCGGCGGCGGACCTTCCTGGCCGACGTGACGCACGAGCTGCGCACGCCGCTGTCGGTGATCCGCGGCCGGGCGGAGGGTATCGTCGACGGCGTATACCCTGGTGACCCCGAACACGTGGCGCCGGTGCTCGAGGCGGCGCGGACCCTGGAGGGCCTGATCGAGGACCTCCGCACCCTGGCGCTGGCGGACGCGGGGGGCCTCACCTTGAGGCGGGAGCCCGTCGACGTCGGTCTGCTGGTGAACGAGACACTGGCGTTGTTCGCCGGGGCGGCCGAAGGCGCGGGCGTGCGCGTGACCGCGGACCTGCAGCCGGACCTCCCCCTGGTGCAGGCGGACCCCGCGCGGATTCAGTCGGTGGTCTCCAACCTCATCAGCAATGCGATCCGACACACGCCCTCAGGCGGCTCGGTGGACGCGGCCGTCAAGCGCTCGGGCGACGTCCTCGAGGTATCGGTCCGCGACAGCGGAGACGGCATTGCGCCAGAGCTGCTGCCCGACATCTTCGAACGGTTCGTCAAGGGATCCTCGTCGTCGGGGTCAGGGCTCGGCCTCGCCATCGCCCGCGACCTTGTCGTCGCGCACGGCGGCGCCATCGAGGCCGCTAGTCAGCCGGGGTCGGGCACCACCATGCGCTTCACACTAGCGATCGCCTGACAGGCTCGAGACGGCTATGGTCAGCTGTCCTGGAGCACCGAGAGGAAATTGCCGGCGGGATCCTTGAACCAGGCGATGTCGGGGCCCATGTTCTGTGACCTGCCCCGGGCGATGCCTTTGTCATCGGTCTTGGCCCCATTGTCATAGTGCTCGAATTGCACGCCTCGACCTGTCAGCTCATCGACGGCGCCGTCGATGTCGTCGACAACGAAGTTGAGGATGGTGAAGGAGGCTGGTTGGTGGTCGGGCTTGTCGTAGACGAACACCGTGCCACCGCCGGGCAGATGAATCCTTATCCCCATGCCTTCGCCTTCCTCTTCGACCTGCACGCCAAGGGTTCCCTGGTAGAACTCCTTGGCCTTGGCCAGGTCGTTGACCGAAAAACCACTGAATGCCGCTTGCGGCTTGAACATATCTACGCTCCTTCTCCAATGGCGCCAGCCGTGGCGCCTCTTTTCTCTCGGCCCAATTGGGACCTGCATTGGGGACGTCGATCGAGGGACCCTGTTCTCGACATTCTGGCTCAGCGGGAATGGAAGCCGACGGGGAGATTCGAACTCCCGACCGACGGTTTACGAAACCGTTGCTCTACCCCTGAGCTACGTCGGCACCAAGCCAGAGGGTAGCAGCGGGGGCTCAGTGCCCCGGAGACTCCCCATGGTCATGGTGGTGAGCCTCGTGCACATGCTCGAGCTGGAGCTCCTCGTGGGGCACGTGCATGTGGGTGAGCCGTGGATGATTGTGCTCGTGCTCGTGGGTCGTGGTGAGGTGAGACCACTCATCCCGTTCACCCGGCTCGCGGTAATGGGTAACGTGCGAATGCCCGTGTACATGGGTCAGCTCCAAGTGCTCGTGGTGAGGGAACTCCTGGGCCCGACCTTTCTCAGCCTTCGGCTTATCGCCGGCCTCGGCTCCGCGGGTATGGCTCATCTTGTCGAGGGCCCGCTTTACGCGGTGGGTTTCTTGCACTCTGCCTACCTCCGCACGCTGGTGGGATGCGATGCCGCTAGGCCGCCCCATCCAAGCCCTGCAACTCGCTGACCTTCAGCTTCCAGTGGTCATGCCGATGCCGGAACCTGGAAACCTGGGACGCGATCACCGGCACATTGGTCAGCTCGACCTCTTTCCGAACCAGCGGCGATTGCGCGGACATCAGCTGCCGGACCCTGTCCATCACCTTCTCCTCCATGGCCAGGATCTCGCGGTAAACGCCGACCCAGAACAGGGCTTCCTCAAGGGAGGCGGTGCCCATGTCGGCTTCGCCGTCCATGGTCTGGTCGGGGTCGGCACCTCGGATCGCGGCGGCCAACTCCGGCCGAAGGGGAGCTTTCTCGTGAAGAGTCACTCCATCGTAATAACTGCCAAGCCATAACAACCTCAGCAATAAGAATGGCGAGGTGTTCCGTACGTGGGTGGTGCCCTTCTAGAATTGGGCCTGATCGCGATAGGAGGCCATGGCCAAGCAAACTGAGCGCAAACTGTCCGTTCCCCTCGAAGGGGAAGACCTCACGACCCAGCACTGGGAGGACGCGCGGCACTGGCTGAGCGTCTACGCCGACCTCCTGCAGTTCAAGCGTGGGCTCCTGAAGAGGGTCGAGCGCGACATCCAGAAACTCCCTCCACCGGCGCAGCAGGCGGCAGCGACCGACCTTGCCATCATCGAGAACCAGATGGAGGGATACCTGGAGCGCCTCGAGCTGTGGTACCAGCGCGTCTGGGAGCTGCAGGGATTGTGGATCGACCCCGAAGGGCGCGTCCTCCGACACCAGGGTCGGGAGGCCGCGCTGACGCGGCGGGAGTACCAGCTGCTCGCGTTCCTGCTCAACCACCCTCATCGCTACTTCAGCGCCCCGCAGATCCTCGCCCAGGCCTGGGCGGACCCGGCTCTATACCCTGAGGAGGTCCGGAATTACGTCCAGCGGTTGCGCAAGATCCTCAAACGGTTGGACGTGCCTTGCCAGGTCCTGAACCGCCCTGGCCAGGGCTACTCGCTGGTCTTCGCCGCTACCTGACGACCCCGGCCCGGGTCAGTCGTGCAAAGCCGTTCAATTGAACCGGCTGCCCGCGGGTGCCTGACACACAAGAGTTTTCCTCCCTGTCACTGCACTGCGACAGGAGACCGACAAGGAACTCCTTGGAGTGTCGTTACATTACCGCAATGTTCTTATCAAATGGAGGCATCATGACGTTAGTGTCACGTCTGTCGGGGCGGATCAGCCGTCTCTTCGATCGTGACAGCGAGGCTGGGCAGGGAATGGTCGAATACGCCTTGATCCTTGTCCTTATCGCTGTCGTAGTCATCGTCGTCCTCATCATCCTGGGCAACCAGGTGGTCAACGTGTTCAGCGACATCACCAGCGGCCTAGGTACGTAGCGAAGTCGCCTTGGTCAGCGGTGGGCATTCGACCCACCGCTGATTTGTTTAACGGCCCCCGACGACCTCGATCGCGAGCCTGTCTCCGGGGTTGAGGCCCAGCTCCGAAGCGGCGCTGCCGTCGCGCACCGCGACCTCGAGGTAGCCAATCGATCCGCGGTACGCCACCAGCCGGCCGCTGGGCACGTCGCTGAACGTCCTTGCCAGCGAGATTTCCCGACCCCCAACGCGCAGCATGTTCACCGGCAGCACGGCGGGGCACCTGACATCAACGACCACGGTGCCGAAGCCGTCCACGTGGGCCACGGTGGTGGTCACCGGGCCATGGTCGGGCAGCCCCGGTGCCGGAGGGTCGATATCGACTTGGGTGGGAGTGCCGAGGGAGGCCACCCCCTCCCCTCCAGCCAGCCGCGCCGCCGCCGGCGCCATGATGTCGCGCGACTGGAAGGTCGGCGCTGCATCGGCCGTCGCGGGCAGCACGACTGTGGTGATGGTGCGCCCGCGGAGCGCCCGACGCAGCAGGCCATTGTCCGGGCCGACGAGGAAGAAGCCGGCGCAGTCCACCGCCAGCATGCGCCGGTTTGACCCAACTCCGGGATCGACAACGCCCAGGTGCACAGGGCTCTGCCGGGTGCCCTCCGCGAACACGCGACTGGCGTACTCCAGCAGGTAGGCGCCGGTGACGATGTCGCCGCGGGGGACGTCATGGCTGATGTGGACCACGCGGGTGTCCGGCGCCACCTTGAGCACCGCGGCCTCGAGCGCGGCCACGTATGGGTCGCGCCTGCCGAAATCAGTTGTCAGCGTGACCAGGCCGGGCATCGCCCTAGCCTAAGCCCCGGCCAGGCGGTCAGGCCTTGGCCGTCTCGGCCTCTTCGGGCTCCTCCACCTTGGGCTTGCCGGCCTTGCGCTTCAACAGCAACTCACCGTCCTTGACGTCGACGATTATGGTGTCGCCATCCAGAAACTCACCATTTAGGATGCGGATCGCCAGCGGGTCCTGGACCAGGCGCTGGATCGTGCGCTTCAGGGGGCGGGCGCCGTAGACCGGGTCGAAGCCCTCCTCGGCCAGCTTGTCGGCGGCGGCCGCCGTGACCTCGAGGTCCAGGTTGCGCTCCGCCAGCCGCGCCTTCAGTCCGCGGAGCTGGATCTCCACGATCTGCCGCAGCTGCTCCTTGCTGAGGGGGTGGAAGATGATGACGTCGTCAACGCGGTTGAGGAACTCAGGCCGGAACGCCTCCCGCAAGGCCCCCATCACCGCGCCGCGCATTGCCGCCTCGTCGGCCCCGAGGTCGCGGATCAGCTCGGAGCCGATGTTGCTGGTCATCACCAGGATGGTGTTGCGGAAGTCGACGGTGCGGCCCTGGCCGTCGGTGAGGCGGCCGTCATCGAGGATCTGGAGCAGCACGTTGAAGACGTCGGGGTGGGCCTTCTCGATCTCGTCGAGCAGCACCACGGAGTACGGGCGGCGACGCACGGCCTCGGTGAGCTGACCGCCCTCCTCGTAGCCGACGTATCCAGGGGGCGCGCCGATCAGGCGCGCCACGGTGTGCTTCTCCATGTACTCAGACATGTCGAGCCGGATCATGGCCTGCTCATCGTCGAAGAGGAACTCGGCCAAAGCCCGGGCCAGCTCAGTCTTGCCGACGCCGGTGGGGCCGAGAAAGATGAAGGACCCGATCGGCCGGTTGGGATCGCCCAGCCCCGCGCGGTTGCGACGGACGGCGTTGGCGACCGCCTCGATGGCCTCGTCCTGGCCGACCACACGATCGTGGAGGCGCTCCTCCATCTTGAGGAGCTTCTGCATCTCACTCTCCATCATCCGTGAGACCGGGATCCCGGTCCAGCGCGAGACGATCTCGGCGATGTCCTCCTCGTCGACCTCCTCCTTGAGCATCTTGCGGTCCTTCTGCAGCTCGGTGAGTTTCTCCTCCTGCTCGTGGAGCTCCTTCTCCAGTTGGGTCATGCGGCCGTACTTGAGCTCGGCGGCGCGACCGAAGTCCGCGGCGCGCTCGGCGCGGTCGGCCTCCGCCCGGGTCTGGTCGATCTCCGCCTTGATCTCTCGAATCCGCTGGATGATCGCCTTCTCCTGCTCCCAGTGGGCCCGCATCGACTTGGACTGCCCCTCCAGCTCGGCGAGCTCCTTCTCGATATTCTGCAGGCGCGCCTTGGAGGCGGGGTCCTTCTCCTTCTTCAGGGCCTCGCGCTCGATCTCCAGCTGACGGATCTGCCGCTCGACCTCGTCGAGCTCGGCGGGCATCGAGTCGATCTCGATTCGCAGCTTGCTGGCGGCCTCGTCGATCAGGTCGATGGCCTTGTCGGGCAGGAAGCGGTCGGCGATGTATCGGTGCGACAGCACCGCTGCCGCGACTATCGCGGAGTCCTGGATCTTGACCCCATGGTGGACCTCGTACTTCTCCTTGAGGCCACGGAGGATGGAGATGGTCTCCTCCACCGTCGGCTGGTCGACGAATACCGGCTGGAAGCGACGCTCCAGGGCGGCGTCCTTCTCGATGTACTTGCGGTACTCGTCGAGGGTGGTGGCACCGATGGCGCGCAGCTCGCCTCGGGCGAGGGCCGGCTTGAGCATGTTGGAGGCGTCCATCGACCCCTCGGCGGCGCCGGCGCCGACCAGGGTGTGGAGCTCGTCGATGAAGAGGATGACCTCTCCCTCGGAGGCCACCACCTCCTGCAGCACCGCCTTGAGACGGTCCTCGAACTCACCGCGGAACTTGGCGCCGGCGATGAGGGCGCCGAGGTCAAGGGCGATTACGCGCTTGTCGGTTAGGGTGGTGGGGATGTCGCCCTGGGCGATGCGGATGGCCAGCCCTTCGGCGATGGCGGTCTTGCCCACGCCGGGTTCGCCGATCAGGACCGGGTTGTTCTTGGTCCGACGGGAAAGCACCTGGATGACGCGGCGGATCTCCTCGTCGCGCCCGATCACGGGATCCAGCTTGCCGGCACGCGCCAGCGCCGTCAGGTCGCGGCCGTATTTCTCCAGCGCCTGGTACTTGCCCTCGGGATTGGGATCGGTCACCCGCTGGCTGCCGCGGATCGACTCCAGGGACTTGTAGATGGCGTCGGCCGTGACCCCGAACTCCTTGAGGAGATCCTGGATGCTGCCGGCAGTAGCCAGGCCAAGGAGCAGGTGCTCGGTGGAGACGTATTCGTCCTTGAGCTTCTGCATCTGGTCCCATGCCGCGTCCAGGACCTTCTTGAGGTCGTTTGATATGAACGCCTGCGCCTCCGCGCCACTTACCTTGGGCTTGGCCTCGAGCCGCTCCTGCAGCCGCTGGGTGATCTCATCCGGGTGTGCTTCGAGCTTCAGCAGGAGCGGGCGCACGATCCCGTCGGGCTGGTCGATGAGCGTAAGCAGCAAGTGTTCAGGCTCGATGGCCTGGTGACCCATGCTCTCGGCCATCTCCTGGGCGGCCCGGAGCGCTTCCTGGGACTTCTCGGTGAACTTATCCAGTCGCATGTCCCAAGAGTTTGTACCCGTCGGCGTGGCAGGGCAAACCGCTATGTCGCCGCCGGTCTCGGTGACAGCCGCGACGGAGGGCCGCCCCAATAAAAAAGGCCGGGGCCATGACGGCCCCGGCCTTCTTGTGCTGCCCTAGACTTCCTTGAACTCCGCGTCGACCACGTCGCCTTCAGGCTTGGTGCCATCCTCGGAAGGCGTCCCGTCGGCGGCTCCATCGGAGGACCCCTCGGCGGATGGGGCGCCCTGCTGCTCGTACATGGCGGTGCCGACCTTCTGGTAGGCCTCGGACAGCTCCCGGAAGGCCGTTTCCATCCGGTCCTTGTCGTTGCTCTCCAGCGCCTCCTTGGCGGCGGGCAGCTTGCCCTCCACCTCGGAGCGAAGCTCGGTCGGGACCTTGTCGCCACTCTCGCGCATGAACTTCTCGACCTGGTAGATCAACCCGTCCAGCTGGTTGTGGGCCTCGATCTCGCCGCGACGGCGCTCGTCCTCGGCGGCGTTGACCTCGGCCTCCTTCACCATCTTCTCGACCTCGGTCTTGTCGAGGGTGGTCGAGCCGGTGATGGTCACCTTCTGTTCCTTGCCGGTGGCGCGGTCCTTGGCGTGGACATTGAGGATGCCGTTGGCGTCGGTGTCGAACGTGACCTCGATCTGAGGCACGCCACGGGGCGCCGGCGGGATGCCGTCGAGCTTGAACTTGCCCAGCTCGCGGTTGTCCTTGGCCATCGGCCGCTCTCCCTGCAGGACCACGATCTCAACGCTGTTCTGGTTGTCAGAAGCGGTCGAGAACGTCTCGGTCTTGCTCGTGGGAATGGTGGTGTTGCGCGGGATCATCGGCGTGTTGACCGACCCCTCGGTCATGATGCCGAGGCTGAGCGGGGTCACGTCCAGCAGCAGGACGTCCTTGACGTCGCCCTGGAGAACGCCGGCCTGGATGGCGGCACCCATGGCCACAACCTCGTCGGGGTTGACGCCGCGGTGCGGCTCTTTTCCGACCAGGCTCTTGACCAGCTCCTGGATCACGGGCATCCGCGTCGAGCCACCGACGAGGATGACCTCGTCGATCTCATTGGGCTTCATCCCAGCGTCCTTGAGGGCGGCCTGGAACGGGCCCTTGGTGCGGTCGGTGAGGTCGGTCGTCAGCTGCTCGAACTTGGCTCGCGAGAGCTTCATGTCGAGATGCTTGGGCACGCCGTCGACGGCGGTGATAAAGGGCAGGTTGATATCGGTCTCCAACCGCGAACTGAGCTCGATCTTGGCCTTCTCGGCCGCCTCCGTCAGGCGCTGCAGGGCCTGGCGATCCTGGCGCAGGTCGATGCCCTGGTCCTTCTTGAACTCGTCGGCGATCCAGTCGACGATGCGACGGTCGTAGTCGTCACCACCGAGGTGGGTATCGCCGTTGGTCGCCTTGACCTCGAAGACGCCGTCGCCCACCTCGAGGATGGACACGTCGAAGGTCCCACCACCGAGGTCCCAGACCAGGATCTTCTCGTTGGTCTTCTTGTCCAGCCCGTAGGCCAGAGCGGCCGCGGTGGGCTCGTTGATGATCCGGACGACATTCAGGCCGGCGATCTCGCCGGCATTCTTGGTGGCCTGGCGCTGGGCGTCGTTGAAGTACGCCGGCACCGTGACCACCGCGTCCTTGACCGGCTGGCCGAGGTAGGCCTCAGCATCGGTCTTGAGCTTCTGCAGGATCATCGCCGAGATCTGCTCGGGGGTGTAGGTCTCCCCGGCAACCTCGATCTCGACGCGCTCGTCCTTGCCCGCGACGACCTTGTAGGGGACGATCTTGCGCTCCTCCTCGACCTCCGGGTAGCGGCGGCCCATGAAACGCTTGATCGAGTAGATGGTGTTCTCCGGGTTGACCGCGGCCTGGCGACGGGCAAGGGTGCCCACCAGCCGCTCACCGCTCTTGGTGAAGGCGACAACCGAAGGCGTTGTCCTACCGCCTTCCGCGTTGGGGATTACTACGGCCTCGCCCCCCTCCATCGTCGCAACGACGCTGTTGGTGGTGCCGAGGTCTATTCCGACTGCCTTGGCCATGTTTTCCAGTTACTCCTTCCTGATCTCAGGATGCCTGTTCTCAGTGTCAAATTTTGAACCGCAAGACGGCGGATTACGCCCATCCACAGGTTCGGAGAGGTTATACCCGCCGAGTTCGCTGCGAAACCTAAAGCCTAGTCGCTCTCCCGTCGATCCGGGGGGTCCAGCGAGCGCAGGTACCGCCGCCGCCGGGTTAGGCCGATCGCCATCTGGCCGAGTCCGAAAAGGAATGCGAAGACCAGCACCGCGGTGATGAAGACGGGGATGTCCAGGCCATCGATGGTGATCCTGGGTGAGACCACGATCAGGACCACCACCACCGCTACCGCGGCGATGGCCACGCCGTAGTTGTAGCGCTGCTCCGCCCGGGTCAGCTTGGGCCGGCCGCTCGGGTATGTTGCGCGACCCGGTGGGCCGGGCTCTTCGGTTGCCACCCGCAGAGTCTAGGGCCGGGGCCGCGCAGGGCCCCCGAGAGCTAGGCGGCCTCTAGCCGGGTTAGCCAGTCGCTGAGCTGGTCCTCGGTGACCTCGGGATCCACGTACTCGCGCAGGTAGTTGCGTGCCACCACCTTGAGGATGCTGTTCAACTCGCGCTGGCGCGAGGCCTGGCTGTCGTCGGCTGCTTGCTGCAGCTTGCGGATCTCGGTCAGCAGGAGAGCGTGTTGATCCCTGAACTGAATAATTGACTCATCCATCTCTTCTTTTTGAATACCTTCGAGGGATACAAACCCTTCAATCCCGACCGCTGCCGGTGTATTCCGGGGGTGATAGCAGTGTTACCACCTTTCCCATGACTTTGGTGTCGGGTCGGTAACGCTGCTGTGACTGGCCGGTAGCCTTTGGCGATGCTGCTCCTGCTGATCCGCCACGGCACCACCGGGCTGACCGCCAAACAGCTGGTCGGCCGGACCCCTGGCGTCCACCTGAGCGACGCCGGCAAGGCCCAGGCCCAGCGCCTGGTGGGGCGATTGGAGGGCGTCCCAATCGACCGCCTCTACTCCAGCCCGTTGGAGCGCGCCAGGGAGACCGCCGCGCCGCTGGCCAAGGGCCGCGGCCTCAAGATCCAGACCGATGCCCGCCTCAACGAGTGCGACTACGGTCAGTGGACCGGCCAGGAGTTCAAGGCCCTGCGTAAGACCGACCTCTGGAAGCGGGTTCAGCAGCGGCCGGCGGACGCCCGCTTCCCGGGTGGCGAGGCGCTGCGGGAGGTCCAGGCCCGGATCGTCGGCTGCATCGACGAGCTGGCCGAGGCCCACCCCAGGGAGACCGTGGCCGCCTTCTCCCACGGAGACGTGATCAAGGCGGCCCTGGCCCATTTCATCGGCGTCCACCTCGACCTTTTCCAGCGCCTCCACGTCGCCCCCGCCGCGGTTTCGGCGCTGGTTCTGACCCCCGGCGGGCCGGGCCTGGTGTGCGTCAACGAAGTTGGCGGGCTGGCCGAGCTCCTGCCCCGGCGCAAGGGCCGGTCCGGGCAGAATTAGGCCATGGCCGAAGACATCGAGATCGACCCCGCCGAGAGCGTGGCGGTGGGCACCGTCGGTCCGCCCGGCCAGCGCGCCTTCTACATCCAGGCTCGGTCGATGTACCGCACCCTGACGATGCTGGTGGAGAAGGTCCAGGTGCAGGCGCTGGCGGAGCGCGCGGTGGAGATGCTCCAGGGCCAGGAGCTGGGTCCCGAGGAGGAGCCCGCCGAGCTCCAGGAGCCGGTCGAGCCGGACTGGCGCGCGGCCCAGCTGGGTCTGGGCGTCGACGACGACCGCAAGATGATTGTGCTCGTCGCCCAGGAGGCTCCCGAGGACGAAGATGCTGAGGAGGACGCGGTGGCCACCGCCCGGGTTTGGATGCGGCCCGAGCAGGCGCTGGCGCTCTCCGCGCGCGGCCTCGAGCTGGTCGCCAGGGGCCGGCCGCTCTGCCCCATCTGCGGGCTGCCGATGGACCCCGAGGGCCACCTGTGCCCCCGCAAGAACGGGAAGAGCCCGGTCTTCTAGGCGCCCGGGGCGCGGCCCGGCGCGAAGCCTTGTTGCGAGCCGGGCAGGTCGAGGTCGTGGGCCGCCTTCCCTACTCCAGCAACCGGACCTTCCTGACGCGCTGCTGCGACGACCAGGGCGAGACCCCTGCCGTCTACAAACCAGTGGCCGGGGAACGCCCGCTGTATGACTTCCCTGAAGAGACGCTGTACCGGCGCGAGGTCGCCGCCCATCTTGTCGACGCCGCCCTGGGCTGGGGCTTTGTGCCGCTCACCATCGCCCGTGACGATCTTCCCCTGGGGCCCGGCTCTCTGCAGCTGTTCGTCGACCATGACCCGGAGCAGCACTACTTCACGCTTCTCGAGGGCCACCGTGCGACGTTCCAGCGTCTGGCGGTCTTCGACATCCTCACCAACAACGCCGACCGCAAGGGCGGCCATTGCCTGCTCGGCGACGGGGGCCACGTCTGGGCAATCGACAACGGGCTGACCTTCAACGTCGAGCCCAAGCTGCGCACGGTGATCTGGGACTTCGCAGGTGAACCGCTGCCATCGAGGGAACGGGCGGCGATCGGCGGGCTGGCCAAGCGTCTCAAAGCCGCGGACGACCCTCTCCGACGCGAGTTGGACGAGGTCCTGCAGCAGGATGAAGTGGAGGCTTTGCAACGCCGCGCAAAGGCATTGCAACAGCCTGGTGTCTTTCCTCACCCAGACAGCTCATGGTCGTTCCCCTGGCCCCTTGTCTAGGCCAGAATGGCGCCATGAGCCAAGTTCAGTCCTGGCAGATCCAGTGCCGCCGTTGCGGGTGGGCCAACAGCGGCGCCGAAGTGCGCTGTGGAAAGTGTGGATATGCGCTGCCGCAGCGGCCAGGGATGCTAGTCGCCGGCAGCAGCTCCGCAACCGCCGTCAGCACGGCGGCGCCTGTCAAGATCGCGCAGCCCGCAGGCTTCTGGGTACGGCTGGTAGCCCTGCTGCTTGACTCGGTCCTCCTCCTGGTGATCCTGACGGTGGTCGTCTTCATCTGGATTGCGACCCTGACTCCCACCCACATCGATCCCAGCAACCCCGCCCGGAGCCTGATCGAGAGCCAGGTCGTCCAGCTCCTGTACCTGACATTGACCCTGGTGCTGGTTACGCTGCTCTACTTCGTCGGCTCGATGGCGATCCTCGGCGCCACCCCGCTGATGCGGCTGTTCAACCTCCACATCGTCAACGCCAAGGGCGGCCCCATCGGCTTTGGCCGGGCTCTCCTGCGGTGGCTGTTCTCCTTCTCCGCGTATGCGGTTCTGATCCTGCTCATCAACATTCCCCTGGTGTTCGCGATCGCCCTGTTCGTGCTCTTTGGCTTCGCCCTGCTCGACGCCGCGCTGGTCGCCGGGAGCAAGACCAAGCGGGCTCTTCATGACCGGCTGGCGGGAACGCTGGTGATCCAGTACCTCGACCCCGACAAGGTCGAGGCCAACGCGGCGGCGATGATCACCCCAGCGGCACCAACCGACGCCATGCCCACAGCCGAACCGGACGTTCCCGGCGCCAACCCACGTGCCGTTGGCGGCACGATGGAGGCCGGCGCGGGCGCGGTGGCCGCCGGCGCGGGCGCGGCAGCTACAGGCACTGGCGCGGTGGTGGCCCTGGCGGCTGCGTCCGAGGCACCGGCTGGCTCAGCGCCTGAGCCCCCCGCTGCGGCTTCGCCGGCCACAGCAGCGCCCGCCGAAACCGGCCCGGCGACCCCGGTCGCCCCGGCGCCAGTGACGCCAACCCCGCCACCGGTTTCGCCGCCGGCGTTCCCGGTGCCTCAGACTGGGCCCGCCCCGGCGCCCCAACCGACGGCACCGGTCCCACTCGCCGCGGCCCCCACACCTGCGATCGTGCCACCGCCAATCGACCCCGTGCCGCCGCAGGCGTTCGAAGCCCAGCCCTACGTGCCAAGGCCTATGACCGACCTTCCCCCGGTCGCGTATGCCCCGCCGCCTGCCACGCCCACGGCCGAAGAGGACCGGGAGATCTACAGCCCCGAGCCGGGCACCCCGCCGGCCCCCGCGACCATCGATCCCTATCCCCTGCCGTTCACCCCTGCGGCGCCTGACATACCGCCACCGGCGCCGCCACCCCACTACGCCGAGGAACCGCCCCCGGCCTAGTCCAGGCGCGGGCCCGCCCGATTCGGGTTTAGAGCGGGCGGGCCCCGACCATTTCCTTGTCCGGCTCCTTGAGGTCGCGTAGGACGTGGAGGAGCTCGCGCTCAGAGCTGATGCTCCGGCCCGCGAACTTGGTCAGGTTGGCGAAGACGGTCTCCTTCATCTCCGACTCGTCGTACTTGTCGAGCGGGGTGTAGGTGTTGATCATCCGAACCAGGTAGTCGGGGTCCTCGAGCATGTCCAGGACCGATGGCTTGGTGATGGTCGTGGGGTGCTTGGGCTTGTCTGAGCTGGAGCGCAGCATCCACAGCGACATCATCAGGACCTCGCGCAGGACGTCTTCGTCCTTCTTGGCGGCCTTATTGAGGTAGGTCATGTAAACCGCGCCGTGGCGGAGCTCGTCGGTGGCCAGGATCCGGAAGATCTTCTTGATCACGGGCTCCTGGAACGAATCGGCGAAGTTGTTGTACCAGAGCGCCAGCCGGTGCTCGCCGATGAAGTGCATCGTCATGGTCTGCACCGCCGGTCCGGGATCGAAGCTGAGCCGCAGCTTGGGCAGCTCGGTGTCGAGGTCGGGCAGGTGCACCCCGCACTTGTTGATGTACTTCTTCATCGTCAGGAAGTGCTTCATCTCTTCGTAGAACCAGATCGAGACGAAGGCGCAGAAGTCGATGTCGTCGTAGAAGTCGCGGATGAACATCTCGGTCGCATACAGCGCCGAGAGCTCGGTCAGGCAGACATAGCGCAGGTCGTTGACAAGCCCGTCGGGCAGGAGCTCGGGCTGCAGCTGCTCCCAGGGAACGTCCCGGGACAGCATCCAGCGATTCCGCTCCATCCGCTCGAAGTGCTTCTCGTACAGCATTTCGTCGCTCATGAGGCCAGTCTATTAGGACAAACCGAATAGCTGACGCGCCTCTACGCAGAAACATTAGGCCGCTTCTTCATACATTTGTATATGATCCCGTCGTGGAATCCCTGAACCTCAGGCCCCGGGCGGCCGCCCTTCCTCAAACCGCGCTGGAGCGGCTCCGGGCATCGACCCCGGCGATGGCGCGCCAGATGGAGGCCGCCATCCTCGACGAGGTCCCGCGCTATGCCGCTAACCCCGAGCTCTACCGCCATGCGGTGCTGCAACGCTGCCGCCTTGCCACCCGCCTCTTCGTCCGCATCCTCGAGACCGGGAGCCCGCCCGCGGACCGGGACGTCCGCGTCGTCCAGGGGATCGCCCGCAACGTGGCGGTGGTGGGCGAGCCGCTGGAACCCCTGCTCCACGCCCTGCGCATCGGCGCCCGGGTAGGCTGGGACGAAACCCTCAAGGTGGGCCTTGACGACCCTGAGGTCCGACCCGAGGCCCTGCTACCCCTGGCGGGCCAGGTCTTCGAGTACATCGACCAGCTCAGCTCCCGCATCGCCGAGGCCTATGCGCGCCAGGCCGAGGAGATCGCCAGGGCCCACGCCTTCAGCGAGTCGGCGCTCTTCGAGGACCTGATCTCCGGCCGTGGTGAAGGCGCCCCGGGCCCGCCCGGACGGGAGCAGCCCCGAGTGGCACTGGCGGTGGCCATCGGTGAAGCCGACGAGGCGGCGGCGCTGCGGTCGGCAGACACCACAGCGGGCCTCATGCGCACCCGCTTTCCTAGCGCCGTCGCCGGCCAGCGGCAGGGGTTGGCGGTTTGGCTGATGGCGCGCGAGCCCCTGCCGGCGCAGCTCGCCGACTGCGCCGCCACGCCCGCCGTGGTCTTCGGCATCGCCACCGCCGGCGAGGACGTGCCCCTGGGACGGGCGGTGGAGGAGGCGGCGGCGGCCGCACGCGTGGCGGCGGAGCTGGGGCTTGGCGCCGAGTCGCCCCGCGTCTTCAGCCTGCCCCACGTCTACGCCTATGCCGCGATGCGCTCGAACCCCGAGGCGCTGGCGCGGAGCCGGGAGGCGCTCCTCGGCCGGCTCGACGGCCACCCGGCGCTGCTCGAAACCCTGCGGGCCTATGTCGCCAGCAATCGCTCGGTTTCGGCCACCGCCGCCGCCGTCCACCGGCACCGGCAGAGCGTGATCTACCGCCTGCGGCGGATCGCCCAGCTGCTGGAGGTCAGCCTCGACGACGCCGAGGCCATGTTCCGGCTGGAGGCTGCGGTCAGGACCGTGCCCACCGATCCAGGAACCGGTTGAAGTTCTTGCGACTGAGCCGCTCGCGCTCGTCCTCCGGCGTCGATTCCCAAACCCGGTGGATATGCCGCGCGATGTCGCCGCTGTCCACCCGCCGCACGGCCAGGCCGGCCGCCCGAACCTGGTAGCTGAAGTCGATGTCGAGGTTTCGGTAGAAGCGGAAGCGGCGGTCCATCTCCCCAGCCCGCCCAACGTCCTCGCGCCGCATTCCCAGCAGGTACTCCAGGGCGTCGACATCGGGCCCGGCGGCGGCTTCGAAATCACGCATGTTGTCGGTGCTGAGGCCGAAGGGGCCAACCAGGCCAACCTCGCCGTCGTCGAGAGCGGCGGCGAGCGCCTCGAGTACATCTGCTCCAAATTCAAGGCTCGGTTCGACGAAGACCAGGATCCGCCCGCGCGCGCGGCGTGCTGCCACGTTCCAGGCGTCGGCATGGCCGATCGCCTCCTCGACCCGCACCACGGTCACCCCCGCACCGGCGCCATCCTCGGGGACGATGTCCGACGGTGCCAGGCCGGCGCCGGCGGCGTCGACAGCCACCACCTCGGTCGCGGGGCTGAGGCAGGCGGCCAGGAGACGGCGCACGTCGGCTGGCCACCCGTGCACGGCGACGCAGAGGCTGTGCTGGCAGCGGTCCGGCTCACCCGCGAGGCTGGGGACGGCAGCCACCGTGGGATAGCTCTCCACCGCCTCGGCCAGGCTCTCGAGTTCGAAGCCGGCGGGGCCGTCCACGACCTTCCACCCCGCCGCCGCGATTTCGTCGCGCAGGCTGTCGGCGAGGGCGAAGTCGCGCGCGATCCGAGCCCCCTGGCGCCTCTCGGCAAGGTCGCGGACGGACCTGGGCGCCTCGGCACTCACCCCTGCAGGGGCGTCGACGGGGCCGCGGCCTCCTGCCCGGCCTTCATATCGGCGCCTTCCTGTTTGATCCTCGCCACCACCTCGTCGACGTCATCGCAGATCGTCAGCAGGTCGAGGTCCCGCTGCCAGATCGTTCCCTGGGCCAGAGCTGTGGTCTTGAGCCACCGCAGCAGCCCCCGCCAGTAAGCGGAGTCGTAAAGGATCACCGGGAAGTGCTCGACCTTGCCTGTCTGCACCAGGGTGGTGGCCTCGAAGAGCTCGTCCATGGTCCCCAATCCCCCCGGGAAGATAACAAAGGCCGAGGCGTACTTGACGAACATCGTCTTGCGGACGAAGAAGTAACGGAACTCGATGCCCAGGTTGACGTACGGGTTCAGCTTCTGCTCCAGGGGCAGCTCGATGTTGCAGCCCACGGAGACGCCGCCGGATTCGAAGGCCCCACGGTTGACCGCCTCCATCACCCCCGGGCCGCCGCCGGTAATCACCGCGATCCCCTCGCGGGCCAGCTCGCGGCCAAGGCGGCGCGCCGCCCGGCAGGTGGGATGGCCCTGGGGCAGCCGGGCGGAGCCGAAGACGCCGACCGCGGGGCCGAGCCTGGCGAGGGCGTCGAAGCCCTCGACGAACTCGGCCTGGATGCGAAGCGTCCGCCAGGCGTCGGTGTGGGTGAAGTCGACCGACGGCCGCTCCAGCAGCCGCTTGTCAGCCGTGGGGATCTCCCTCCCGGTGACCGTCAGGCGGCCCGCGTGGCGCCGGGGCTTCTCAGCCACGGGCCAGAGGCGCGCCCTGGGGGACCTGCTGTCGCACCACCCGGCGCCCGATGTTGGTGAGGACCTCGTACGGAATCGTGCCAAGTGTATTGGCGACGTCGGCGGCGGTGATCACCTCATCGCCCTGGCGCCCGATGACCACGACCTCATCGCCGACCTCGACGCCGTCGATGTCACTGACGTCGACGCTGAGGAAGTCCATGCTCACCCGGCCCACAACCGGGGCCCGCCGGCCCCGCACCAACAGCTCGCCGCGGTTGGAAAGGCTGCGCGGGTAACCGTCGGCGTAGCCGACGCTGACGGTGGCGCTCCGGGCCGGCGCCGACGCCTCGAAGGTCCCGCCGTAGCCGATCCGGTCACCCGTGCGGAGGTCGTATGTCTGCAGCACCCGCGCCTTCCAGCTAAGTGCCGGGCGCAGCTCCAGCCCGGACGGCCCGGCCAGGGGTGAGTAGCCATATACGGGGAGCCCGCAGCGGACCATTCCCAGGCGGGCATCGGGGTAGCTGAGCGCTGCGGCCGAGTTGGCCGCGTGCAGGATTGGCACCGAGACACCCTCGTAGGCCAGCCGCGTCACCGCCGCCAGGAACACCGAGAGCTGCTTGGCGCTGCGGTCGGTGGGCTCCTCGGCCTCCGCCATGTGCGTGAAAAGACCCTCGAGCTCGAGGTCGGGCGAGGCCTGGATGCGAAGCCCCAGCTCGACGGCCACATTGGGGTCGGCGCCCAGCCGCACCATCCCGGTGTCGAGCTGGAAGTGAACCTTTGCCGGGCGCCCGGCCGCGGCGGCGGCGCGCTCCAGGATATCGATGGCTGCCGGCTCCCAGACGCTGCAGCGGAGGTCAGCGGCGACAGCAGCGTCGGCCTCGGCCTCCAGGGTGGCGCCCAGGTTGAGGACCGGGGCGGTGATGCCGGCGGCGCGCAGCTCGAGTGCCTCCGGCACCGTGGCCACCGCCAGCCACTCGGCGCCGGCGGCCAGCGCGGCGCCCGCAACCGGGACGGCGCCGTGGCCGTAGCCGTCGGCCTTGACCACCGCCGCCAGCAGGACGCCGCTGTCGAGAGCCGCCTTCAGCTGGCGGACGTTGTGGCCGATGGCGTCGAGGTCGACCTCAGCCCAGCGCGCCGACGCTTGTCCCTGGGCGCCGCTCACTGCTTCCGCATCGCCGCCAGCTGGGCACGCCACTGCTGCACCAGCCGGCTGCGGCGGATGACCCCCGGGATCAGGGGCAGGAGGTCGGAGGCCAGCGCCCCGGTGTCCCCCATCTTGGCGGCGATCTCCTCGCCGGCTGCGCCGTGGACGTAGACCCCCGCAACCGCCGCCGGGAAGGGCTCCAGCCCCTGGGCCAGGAAACCGCCGATGATGCCGGCGAGGACATCACCGGTGCCGGCGGTTGCCAGCGCCGGGTTCTTATGGGAATTGACGTGGATCCGACCATCGGGGTCGGCGATCACCGTGCCCGCGCCCTTGAGCACCACCACCTGGCCCCACTCCTTGGCGAACCGTCCTGCCACCCCGATGCGGTCCGCCTGGATCGCCTCCACGGTCAAGCCGGTGAGACGCGCCATCTCTGTCGGATGCGGGGTCAGCACCAGCCGTCGGCGCATTCGGCCGATCTGCTTGGGCTGGCTGGCCAGGGCGTTGAGGGCGTCGGCATCGACAACCGCCGGGGTGCTGATCTGGGATAGGAGGTCGAGCACCATGCGCCGGGTCGAGTACTCGCGCCCGAGCCCGGGTCCGATGATGCAGGCGTCACCGCCGCGGCAGAAGCGCAGGATCGGCTCCATCCCGGCGTGCCCAAGCACGCCCTGGCCGACCTCGGGCACCTGCGTCACCACGACCTCGGTGCACTTGATGGCGAGGATCGGGTAGATCGACTCCGCCGCCAGCAGCCGCACGTAGCCGGCGCCGGCGCGAGCCGCGGCGTTGGCGGTCAGGTAGGCCGCCCCCGTGTACCCGAGTGACCCGGCGACGACCACGACCTCGCCAAAGGTGCCCTTGTGGGCGTCCTCCGGACGGTCCGGCAGCTGCAGGTCGTCCGGCAGCTCGGCAGAGCCGATGACGTCGACCTCGGGCTCGGTGATGGCCGCGATCGCCATCGCCACACCGCCGTCGTGGGTGATGCTGACCGCGATGTCAGGAGTGGGCTCGCGCGTCAGGCGGACCTCGGGGGCGCCCCGCCGCCCGGGCAGAACCTCGACCAGCGACATCCGCGGGAAACGCCCACGACCGCCCAGCGCCTTCAGCACCGCCTCCTTGGCCGCCCATCGCCCCGCCAGCTTCTCGGCGTCGCCCTGGGTGTAGGCCAGCTCCGCGGGCGTGTAGATCCGTTTAAGGAAGCGCTCGCCGAACCGGTCGATTGCGGCGCGGATACGCTCAACGGGCACGACGTCGATTCCGAGCTTCATCTCAGCCCCAAGGTTGGTTGCTGAAGCCTATTCCACCGTGACGGATTTAGCCAGATTACGGGGTTGGTCGACGTCGGTGCCCCGCTCCACCGCCACGAAGTAGGCGAAGAGCTGGAGGGCGCAGGCGTTCACGATCGGCGACAGGACCTCATCGACCTCGGGGACGGTGATGTAGTCGCCCACCAGCCCTGCAAGGCGACGGTCGGTCTTGGTCACGATGGCGACGACGGGGGCGCCCCGAGCCGCCACCTCCTGGATGTTGCTGACCATCTTGTCCAGCATCGAGGAACCGGTGGCGATGGCGAGCACCGGGAAGTTCTCGTCGAGGAGGGCGATGGGGCCGTGCTTGAGCTCGCCGGCGGCGTAGCCCTCGGCATGCAGGTATGAGATCTCTTTGATCTTGAGCGCGCCCTCGAAAGCCATCGGCGAGTTGATGCCACGGCCGATGTACATGAAGTTGGGGCTGTCGGCGTACTTCTTGGCCACCGACCGGATATGGCGGGAATGCCTGAGCACCTCCTCAACCGCCTCCGGCAGCTCGTGGAGGTTGCGCGTCAGCTCCGCCAGCCGCTCCGGGGGAATGCTGTGCCGCACCGCCGCCAGCCGGATCGCCAGCAGGATGAGGGCGGTGACGTGGCCCACAAAGGTCTTCGAGGAGCAGACCCCGATCTCAGGGCCCGAGTGCATGTAGATGACGCCGTCCGACTCCATCGTCATGGAGCTGCCGACAACGTTGCAGATGCTCACCACGGTGGCGCCCAGGCGACGCGCCTCGCGTATGGCGGCGAGGGTGTCGGCGGTTTCGCCCGACTGCGACAGCGCCACCAGCAGCAGCTTCTTGTCGAGTAGCGGGTGGCGGTAGCGGAACTCGGAGGCCGACTCGATGTCCACCGGCAGGCGGGCCAGGTCTTCGACCAGGTACTTGCCGATGTGGGCGGCGTTGAGCGAGCTGCCCGCCCCCACCATCACCACCCGGTCGAAGTTGAGCAACTGGCGGTCGGTGAGGTCGAACTCGGGGAAATTGACGCTGCCCTCGTTGTCCATATAGCCGCGCAAGGCGTTGCGCACCGCCTCGGCGTCCTCGTTGATCTCCTTGAGCATGTAGTGGGGGTAGCCGCTCTTCTGGGCCTGGGCCACGTCCCAGGTGACGCGTATCACCTTGGGCTTGACGTCAGCGCCGCTGATGTCAGTGACCACCGGGCCCAGCTTGGTGATCGCCACCATCTGGCCCTCCCCGAGCACCAATGCCTTCTTGGTGTAGGGGATGATCCCGGTCAGGTCCGAGCAGATGAACCACTCCTTGTGGCCCAGCCCGACCATCAGGGGGGCATTGAGGCGGGCTCCGATCAGGAGCCCGGGGTCGTCGCGCGAGAAGATCACCAGTGAGTAGGCGCCCTGCAGCCGGCTGATGGCCTGTCGCGATGCCTCCAGCAGGTCACCTTTGTAGTGCTCTTCGATCAGGTGGGGCACGACCTCGGTGTCGGTCTGGGTGCGGAACTTGTGCCCCTTTGCCTCCAGCTCACGCTTGAGCTCAGCGAAGTTCTCGATGATGCCGTTGTGGATCACCATGATCTTCTCGTCGCAATCCCAGTGCGGGTGGGCGTTGAGGGTGCTGGGTTTGCCGTGCGTGGCCCAGCGGGTGTGGCCGATCCCGAGGGAGCCCTCAAGCTGGGGCTGGGCGGCGAGCTCCTTGTCGAGGTCGGCGACCTTGCCCGCGGTCTTGATCACCCTGGGCTTCTCCCCGGATCGGGGCAGCACGGCGATACCCGCTGAGTCGTAGCCGCGGTATTCGAGGCGCCGGAGCGTATCGACGATGATGGGGGCGGCTTCCTTCTCGCCAAGGTAGCCGATGATGCCGCACATTCGCGATCAGCCTATCAGGGGCTGCTTGAGGGCAACGGGGTCGGCTGCACCCGGGTGTCCTTCTCGATGAAGACGTGGATGTTGAAGTTCCCCTTGGTCAGCACCGTGGCGCCCTTGGGCGGCCGCAGGTTCACGTTCTGGACGATATCCGCGGTGACGCCGGAGAGGCTGATCGGGTCGGTGCTGAGCTCGGTGATCCCACTGGTGGAGCCGGGGTCCCCCTCGATCTCGACCACCACCGGCGTGTAGTCGATCCGGGTGATCCGGTAGCCCGCCGGCAACGCCCCGGTGAAGTCGGTGTGCAACGGCACCGTTCGCTGCACCTTGGTCAGGTCGATGGGCACGGTTGCGGCCACCTGCGAGGGGCTGACTGAGACCTGCGGCAACGACTTGCGGTCCGCCGTCTCCACCTGGACGGTATCGGTCTCGGCCACCTGCGCCTGCTTGCCGTCGACGTCCACGCTCACGAAGGCAACAGCGTTCTGAAGCTGGCTCTGCGGCCCGCGCAGAGTGACCGTCGCCGGGTTGGCGGCGGCATCGTGGGCCTGGCAGCAGGATGCCGGCGTGCCCCGGGTCCGGACCTCGACCTTCCGCTCGACGCTGACCAGTTGGTCTAGCTCGACGTCAAGCACCGCCGGCTCGGCGCCCAGCACGTTGATGTTCTTGTCGGAGTTGTCGATCTTGACCCGCAGCAGGTTGTGCCCGCTGCGCGCCCCGGACAGGTCGATGGAGGTGTGAAGGCTCTCGCGCTTGAACGCCGACAGCCGGTCCCTGAGGCTGGAGATGGTGACGCTGACGGTGTCCGGCTCCTTGAGGAGCACCAGCCCAGTTGGTGGCGGCCCGTGCTCGACGACCAGGCCGTTAACCGCCTGCGAGTCCGGCGGGTTGTTGGCGTAGGCCACCACCGACCACGTCGAAAGGGCCACGAAGATGGCCAGGACCTTGAACCGCCAGTTGCGGGTGAAGATGGTCAAGGGGTGACTTCGCTGGGCGGGGCCGGCGCGGGCGATGCCGGCCGCGCCTGCTCTTCTGCCTCCTCAGGCCCGGGTGAGCCCTTGACCTCCGTTACGACAACGGGCTTCTCGCCTGGCTCCACCGGCCGGCGCCGACGGAGCAGGCGTGGCATCAGGGGCGTCTCGCTCGGCACCAGCACGTTGTGCAGGATCTGGCGCAGGCTCTCGGACTCCACCTTGCGCAGGTTGCCGTCCTGCACCAGGGATATCTTGCCCGTCTCCTCCGACACCACGATGATGGTCGCGTCGGACTCCATCGAGAGGCTGAGCGCGGCGCGGTGGCGAGTGCCGATGCGGCCGGAGGTGACGACCTCTTCGTTCATCGGCAGCAGGCACCCGGCAGCGACCACCTGGTTGCCCCGGATGATAACGGCGCCATCATGCAGGGGCGAGCGTGGGAAGAAGATCGCCTCCAGCAGCTCCGCGGTCACCTCCGCGTTGAGGCGGACGCCGGTCAGGGCATAATTCTCGATGCCCACGCCACGCTCAAAGACGATGATGGCGCCGACCCGCCGCTCTGAGAGGCGGATTGTGCCGTGGACGACCTGGTCGACCAGCCGCCCCAGCAGCTGCAGGCTGTAGTGCGCCAGCGGGCGGCCCAGGAAGCCGACCCGCCCGACGCGGTCGAGGGCGCGGCGCAGCTCGGGCTGGAAGAGGATGACGACGCCGATGAGGAGCGCCGGGGCCAGGTTGCCGAAGATGTACGAGGTCAGCTGTAGGTGCAGCGCATTGGCCGCCAGCCCCACGAGGGCCAGCACCCCGAGCCCGGCCATCAGCTGAACCGCGCGCGTTCCCCGGATCAGGAGCAGGACACGGTAGGCAAGGAAGGTGACCACCGCCAGGTCGAGGAGGTCCCGCCACCACTCCCTCCCCTGGAGGAAAACGAGAAAATCGCGAAAGGCGGTCTGCAGCATCCCGGCTAACCCACCAGGGGCGCGAAGATCAGCCCCAGCAGCGCCTTCTGAACGTGGAGCCGGTTCTCTGCCTGGTCGAACACGATCGACTGGGGGCCGTCGATGACCTCGTCGGTGATCTCCTCGCCGCGGTGCGCCGGCAGGCAGTGCATTACGCGGGCGCTGGGCGGCGCCATGCGCAGCAACTCGGCGTTGACCTGGTACTCAGCGAAGTCGCGCCGGCGGCGCTCGGACTCGTGCTCCTGGCCCATGCTGCTCCAGACGTCGGTGTAGATCACATCGGTGTCGGCCAGCGCGGTGTTGAGCGGGGTGGTCTCCACCTCCTTTCCGCCGATCGCCAGGGCCCGTTTGCGCACCTTGGGCTTGGGCTCGTAGCCCTCCGGGATGACCAGGCGCAGGTCGAGGCCAAGGATCGCCGCGGCCAGGATCCAGGAGTTGCAGACGTTGTTGCCGTCGCCGATGTAGGTGACCCGGGCGCCGTCACCGAAGCGCTCCCGAACCGTGAGCAGGTCGGCGAGAACCTGGCAGGGGTGCTCGGCATCGGTCATGGCGTTGATGACCGGCGCGTTGGCGTTGGCAGCGATGTCCTCGAGGTCGGGTTGGTTGTAGAGGCGGGCGATGATGCCGTCCAGGTAGCGATCCAGGATCCGGGCGATGTCGGCCACAGACTCCCGCTCGCCGAGCTGGATCTCGTGGCTGAAGATCGGGATAGGGTGCCCGCCGAGCTGGTCGATGGCGACCTCGAACGAGACCCGGGTGCGATTGCTGGGCCGCTGGAAGATCAGGCCCAGGTTCTTGCCGGCCAGCGGCCGGGGCCCCTCGGGTATCTGTTTGAGCTCGACGGCATAGTCGAGGACAGCCTCGATGTCATCTTTGCTGAGATCGCCGATGGAGAGCAGGTCGCGCGCCGCTAGCGCCGAATACATGACTCGATTCTAAAGGTGACCACCCCCGCCGTAGAACGCCTCAGTCGGGCGAGCCACGGCGCGCGGCGAAGACGAGCAGGGCGAGCCCGCCCACGACCAGCACCAACCCGGTGATCCCCCAGAACAGGCTGCCGGTCATGAAGCTGCCCGGGATGTAGCCGAAGCCCTGGCCGGTGAACACGCCGCCGACAAGGATCATCAGGGCGCTCGGGACCACGACTAGCGCGCGCATCGATCCATGCTAGTCAGCGGTGCCGGATCCCCCGCCAGGTCACGCTGATCCCTTTTGCGTTGCAGAGCAGCTCACGATCCACCCGGCGCATAGCAGAGCGTTGGCGCGTCCGAAAAGATCGAGGTGGAGGTGCCACGGGATGCGCAGGTGACGTCCGCCGCCGCCCAGCTGCCACTGGACTTATCGATCGCGATGTCGAGCATCTGGGTGGTGGCGTCGATGCCGAGGTTGGCCCGCACCACGGCCCCGTCAGTGGTGAGCGTGGTCACGAACACCCGCGTGCCGTAGGGCTTGGCGCAGCGACATAGCTGCTCGGCATACGGGATGGGATGCTTATTCAGTCGCGCGATGAGGATGGTGGTCGCGGGGCACCCGGTGTAGTCCCAGAGCGAGACGTCGGCGGAGGGCTTGCCGCAGGCCTTGCCGCCGTCGGGAAAGAGCCGCTCCGCGACCTTGCGCGGCCCGTCGGGGTCGGAAGCCGGGATGCCGGTGTTGGCCAGGGGCGTGGGGCTTGCTGAGGGTGTTGGGGTCGCCTGGCCGAAGGGACCGACCTGGCACGATGCAAGGATGGTCACCAGCAGAGCGACCGCCGGGACCGCGGTCGCGTTCGAACTCAGCGTTTGGTGTACTGCGGCGCCTTCCGGGCCTTCTTCAGCCCCGGCTTCTTGCGCTCCTTGGCGCGGGCATCGCGGGTCAGGTAGCCCTCACTCTTGAGCTCGCCCCGACGTTCCGGCTCGGCCTGGATCAGCGCCCGGGCGATGCCCTGGACGGCCGCGCCGGCCTGGCCCGTGACCCCGCCGCCCGCCACCCGGATGGCGATGTCGTAGCGCTGGGTGGCGTCGAGCGTCTTCAGCGGCGCCATCACGGCCTGCTGCAGGACGCGGCGCAGGAAGTACTGGCGCATCTCCTTGTCGTTGACGGTGATGGCGCCCTCGCCGGATGTCAGGCGGACGCGCGCGACCGACTCCTTGCGACGGCCCACGGCGAGGATCGGGGTGTCAATCGCCAATTCGCTCAATCTCTCCTTTGGGGGTGAAGCGGATGCGCTGGGGCTGCTGGGCACTCTGCTCGTGCTCGGCGCCGGCGTAGATCTTGAGACGCTTCAGCATCTGCTCGCCGAGGGTGTTGTGCTGCAGCATGCCCTTGACCGCGTCGCGCAGTGGCTCCTCGGGACGGCGCGCCATCTGCTCCTCGAAGGTGCGGGTGCGACGGCCGCTGGGGTAGCCCGAATAGCGCTCATAGGTCTTGGTGGTGCGCTTGCTGCCGGTGACGTGTACCTTGGCGGCGTTGACCACGACCACGAAGTCGCCGGTGTTGACGTGTGGTGCATAGCCCGGGTTGTGCTTGCCCTTGAGGATCTTGGCGATGTTGCTGGCCAGCCGGCCGAGGGTCTGCCCGTCGGCGTCGACCACGTACCACCGGGGCTTGAGGTCGGACTCCCTGGGGGTGTAGGTCTTGGTGATCATCAGTACTCAACCGCCAACTGGTAGAGGCCACGGGCGGGGGCCACGCGAGCACCGGCAGCGACGTCATCAGCCGAGCGGCGGCCGCTGCCCACCTCGACCAGGAAGCCGACGATGCGCCGGACCATGCCGTATAGGAAGGCGTCGGCGCTGAGGTCGAAGGCGATCAGGGCGCCAACCCCACCGGCGGCCAGCGGCGTCACGTCGACGGCATCGAGGGTGCGGACAGTATTGCGCCCCGCCGGGTCCTTGCCGAAGGCGCTGAGGTCGCGGCGGCCGGTGAGCCGGCCCGCGGCCTGGCGCATGGCTTCGACGTCGAGCGGGCTCTTGACTTGCCAGGCGTGGTTGCGAAGCACAGTCGAGCGTGCCTCACGGTTCTCGACGACATAGCGATAGCGGCGCCGCCGGGCTGAGAAGCGGGCGTGGAAGCCCTGGGGCGCGATATCGGCGTCAACGACGGCGACGTCCGCGGGGAGCACTGCGTTGAGCCCGGCCATCAGCCGCCCGGGAGCGATATCGCGCTCCAGCTCGAAGTTCACGGTCTGGCCCAGCGAGTGGGCGCCGGCGTCGGTCCGCCCGGCCGCGATCAGGCGGGGCGACTCGCCGGTGATGGTGGCGATGGCCCGGCTCAGCTCACCCGCCACGGTGCGGCCAGCCGGCTGCGCCTGCCACCCGTGGAAGTCGGTGCCGTCGTATTCGAGGACCAGGCGCATGTTGGCCACGTCAATCCACCAGCTCGATGAGGACCATGGGCGCCCCATCGCCGTGCCGGGGCCCTTTGCGGATGATGCGGGTGTAGCCGCCGGGACGCTCCTTGAGGCGGGGCATCAGGTTGGTGAAGAGACGGTCGGTCACATCCGGATCGGTGACGTGCTTGATCACGGCGCGGCGGGCGGCGAGGTCATCGGCCTTGGCCGTGGTGATCACCCGCTCCACCCAGCGTCGCAGCTCCTTGGCCTTGGCCTCGGTGGTCTCGATCCGCCCTGCTCGGAGCAGCGACGTGATCTGGTTGTTGGTCATCGACTGGCGATGTGCGGACGTGCGGCCGAACTTACGCCCGGACTTGTTGTGTCGCATCGCCTGATGACCCCGGTCCTACCGATCGACTACGAGAACGCCTGGTCGATCTCTTCCGCCGGCACAAAGCCGCGCTCGACCAGCTTCTCCTTGATCTCGTCGAGCGACTTCTTGCCGAAGTTGCGCAGGCTGAGGAGCTCGTCCTCACGCTTGCTCAGCAGCTGGCCGACCTTGGTGATGTCGTTGGCCTTGAGGCAGTTGAGTGCGCGGACCGAGAGCTCCAGCTCCTCGACCGGCACGTCGGCCAGGCCGGACGCCGGCCCCGAGGCCGGGGCGCCGGGCTCCGGCGCCGCCAGGATGCTCTCGCCAAAGCGGGAGAAGAGGTCGAGGTGACGGGTGAAGATCTGGGCCGCCTGGCTGACAGCGTCCTCGGGCTTGAGCGTCTTGTCCGTCCAGACCTCGAGGATCAGCTTGTCCCAGTCGGTGTCCTGGCCAACGCGGGTTTTCTCGACCAGGAAGTTGGCCTTGACCACCGGGCTGAAGATGGCGTCGATCGGGATCACGCCAATCGGCTGATCCTCCTTCTTGTTGCGGTCGGCGGGGACGTAGCCCTTGCCCCGCTCCACGACCAGCTCGGCCCGGACGGTGGTCGACTTGTCGTCGATCGCCATGATGTAGAGATCGGGGTTGACGATCTCGACGTCGCTGGGGGTCCGGATGTCCTCCGCCTTGACATCCTTGGGGCCCTTGACCTCGAGGACCAGGCGCACCGGCTCGTCGGTGTGGGAGATCAGGTTCAACCCCTTGAGGTTGAGCAGGATCTCGGTCACGTCCTCGCGGACGTGGGGGATGCTGGAGAACTCGTGGGCGACGCCGTCGATCGACACCGAGGTGACCGCGGCGCCGGGAAGGCTGGAGAGCAGCACCCGCCGCAGGGAGTTGCCCAGGGTGGTGCCGAAACCAGGCTCCAGCGGCTCAATCTCGAACTTGCCGTAATCCTCGGTGGTCTCCACGACCTTGACCGCAGGCGCGCTGTTTACTTGGGGCGCGGGTGCGGGCGGGCTATCACTGATGGTCATCGACATGGGGACCTCCTCGGGCTTATGGGTTTCAAAAGTCACGGTCATCTGGAGTAGAACTCGACGATCAGGTGCTCTTCGATGAGAGGCTCCATCTCGTCGCGTGGTGGGTCGGCGGCGACCTTGGCGGAGAGTTCGCCTGCCGACTCGAGCCAGCCGGGCAACGGCCGATTGTTGAGCATCTCCTGGGAGCGCTCGATCGGCTCGATCCCCCGGCTCCCCTCGCGGACGGCGACGACGTCGCCGACGCGGAGGTGGATGCTGGGTACGTTGGCGATGCGCCCGTTCACGGCGAAATGACGGTGCGTCACCAGCTGTCGGGCTTCCGCCCGTGAGGCGCCAAAGCCGGCGCGGTAGACGACGTTGTCAAGCCGGAGCTCGAGCCGCCGCAGCAGCTCCAGGCCGGTCTCGCCCTTACGCCGGGCGGCGTCCTCGTAGTAGTTGTGGAACTGGGTTTCCTGGATGCCGTAGATGCGGCGGGCCCGCTGCTTGGCGCGCAGCTGGATGCCAAAGTCGGACACCTTGCGCCGCCGCGCCTGGCCGTGCTGGCCCGGCGGGTAGGGACGGCGCTCCAATGTGCACTTGACGTAGCACTTCTGGCCCTTGAGGTAGAGCTTCTCGCCCTCGCGGCGGCAGAGGCGGCAGACGGCGTCGCCGGTCTTGCCCGACATCAGACCCTCCTCCGCTTCGGCGGCCGGCAGCCGTTGTGCGGCACCGGGGTGACATCGCTGATGGCAGTGACCTCCAGCCCGGCGGCCTGCAGTGACCGGATGGCGGCCTCGCGGCCCGAGCCCGGGCCCTTGACGTAGATGTCGACGGTCTTCATGCCGTGCTCCATCGCCTTGCGGGCAGTGGCCTCGGCCGTCACCTGGGCGGCGAAGGGCGTGCTCTTGCGCGAGCCCTTGAAGCCCTGGCTGCCGGCGGAACCCCAGGCGATCACGTGCCCCTCGACGTCGGTGATCGAGATGATCGTGTTGTTGAACGTCGACTGGATGTGCGCCTGGCCGATGGCGATGTTCTTGCGCTCGCGACGGCGAGTGCGAACTACTTTTTTCTTCTTGGTCACTGCTGCTTACTTACCCTTCTTACGCCGCACGCCGACGGTTCGCTTCGGCCCGCGGCGGCTCCGGGCGTTGGTGCGGGTGCGCTGGCCGCGCACCGGGAGCCCCCGGCGATGACGCAGGCCCCGGTATGTCCCGATCTCGATCAGGCGCTTGATGTTGAGCGCCACCTCGCGGCGAAGCTCGCCCTCGACCTTGAGCTGCTTGTCGATGACCTCGCGCAGGCGGGCGACCTCCTCGTCGGGTAGGTCCTTGACCCGCTTGTCGGGGTTGACGTTGGCGATCTGGACCACGCGGCCCGCCGTCGTCGGCCCGATGCCGAAGATGTAGGTCAGGGCCACCACCACCCGCTTGTCGCGAGGGATGTCGACGCCGGCGATCCTAGCCAAGCTGGTTCTCCAGGCGGGCGCGGATCACCCTTGCACCTGCTTGTGCTTGGGGTCCTTGCTGCAGATCACCCGCACCACGCCGTGGCGCTTGATGACCTTGCAGTCCTTGCACATCCGCTTGACCGAAGCTCTGACTTTCACGGGTTTTTCTTGGTTCTCTCTTGTCTATTTGAGTTCTATTTGAGGCGGTCCACGATCCGGCCCCGGGTGGGGTCGGTGGGAGCCACCTCGATCTTCACCCGGTCCCCGGCAAGGAGCCGCAGGTGATGGCTGCGAACTCGCCCTGAGCCGTGGGCCAGGATCTTGTGTCCGTTCTCGAGGGCGACTCGAAAAAGAGCATTGGGCAGCGGTTCCACGATCGTGCCGAAGACCACAACCCTCTCCTCATCCGCCATGGCGCAAGCCATCGCGGGAAGAGGTCGAATTGAGAGTATATCGCGAGTTCGGGCTGAACTCAAAAGCCGGGCGCCCGAACCGGGTCTTGGAGCTCATGCCGCCGTAGCCACAATTGGCCCGTCGTCGGTGATCAGCACGGTGTGCTCGAAGTAGGCGGAGAGCTTGTGGTCCGCCGTGATGATGGTCCAGTGGTCCTCGAGCATCTGGACCTCATGGGTCCCCTGGTTGACCATCGGCTCGATCGCCAGCGCGTAGCCGGGGCGAAGCAGCGGACCGGTGCCGGGGACCCCGAAGTTGGGCACCTGGGGATCCTCGTGCATGTTGCGGCCGATGCCGTGGCCGACGAAGTTGCGCACGACGCTGAAACCGGCGGCTTCCACCTCCTTCTGCACCGCGGCCGAGATGTCGCCGACCCGGTTGCCCGCGACCGCCTGCTCGATCCCCCGTTCCAGCGACCGGCCGGTGACCTCGACCAGGCGCTTGGCCTCGGGCTCCACCTCGCCGACCATGACGGTGCGGCCGGAGTCTGCCCAGAGACCCTTGTAGATCAGGCCACAGTCCAACGACACTATGTCGCCGTCCTCGATCACCCGTTCCCCGGGGATGCCGTGGACGACCTCCTCGTTGACCGAGATGCACAGGCTCTTGGGGAAGCCGTTGTATCCCAGGAAGCCAGGGATCGCGCCATGTCCGCGGATAATGGCGTCCGCCTGCTGGTCGATGTCGTTGGTGGTCACGCCGGGCCGGCAGGCCTCGGCCAGCTGTCCCAGGGCATCGGCGAGCAGCTTGCCCGCCTCCCGCATCAAATTCAGCTCGGATTCCGACTTGACTGTGATCATGCGGATCGCTTCTCCGGCGAGGAGTCCTCTCCCCCGTCCTCCAGGCGCCGGAAGAGCTCATCGCGAATTTCATCCGGGGACTGGTCGCCGTTGATCTCCAGCACCCTGCCCTGCGTGCGGTAGTAGTCCAGCACCGGCAGGGTCTCCTCGTGGTAGACCCGGATGCGGTTCTTGACGGCTTCCGGCTTGTCGTCCTCCCGCTGGACCAGCTCGACGGTGGTGTCGTCGTCGCAGTAGCCCTTCTTGGCCTCGGGTACAGCACTGCTGTAGACCCGGCCGCAGCAGGGACAGGTCCACCTGCCTCCGAGCCGTTTCTCCAGCGTGTCCTCGGGCACGTTGAGGAAGATGACGCGGTCCAGCGGGGCTCCCTCCGCCTCCAGCATCTGGTCGAGCGCCTCAGCCTGGGGGATGGTGCGGGGGAAGCCGTCGAGGGTGAAGCCGTTCTCGGCATCGCGCTCCTTGATCCGCTCCCGGATGATCTTGATGGTGACGTCATCCGGGACCAGCTCGCCGGCCGACATGTAGCCCTCGGCGACCACGCCGAGGTCGGTCCCCCGGCGGGCGTTGTCACGCAGGATCTCACCGGTGCTGACGGTGGGGATGTGGAAGCGCTCGCCAAGGAAGGGGGCCTGGGTGCCCTTCCCCGACCCTGGCGCGCCGAAGAGGACGAGCCTCACTTAATGAAGCCTCGATACTGACGCATCTGGAGCTGGGTGTTGAGCTGCTTCATCGTGTCGAGCGCCACGCCGACCACGATCAGGACGGCGGTGCCGCCCAGGTATAACGCGCCGGTGTTGCCGCGGGAGGCCGCCTGACCGAAGGCCAGCTGCCCCGCCGCCAGGGGGATGACCACCGTGATCAAGGCAAGGAACAGCGCGCCCACCGAGGTGATCCGCGTCATCACCCGGTCGAGGTACTCCGCCGTGTTCCGCCCCGGCCGGATCCCGGGGATGAAGATCGCCTGCTTCTTGAGGTTGTCGGCGGTCTCGACGGGGTCAAAGGTGACCGCGGTATAGAAGTACGTGAATCCGACGATGAGCAGGAACTCGGACGCGTTGTAGACGAGGTCCCACAGCAGGTTTGGCCCTGTCGGCTGCCAGTACTTGGTGATGTTCTGGCTCAGGGTGCCCATGAAGCCGGTGTTGTTGGCGAAGAAGTTCCCGACGATGGTTGGGAAGAACATGATCGAGATCGCGAAGATGATGGGGATGACGCCGGCCTGGTTGACCTTCAACGGTAGGTGCGACGTGCGGCCCTGGTAGACCTTGCGGCCCACCATCCGCTGGGCCGACTGTATACGGATGCGTCGTTCAGCCTGCTGGACATAGATGATGAACATCGTCACCAGCAGCGCCAGGATGCCGAAGATGATGATTCCCTGGACCTCGCCTGAGCCGCTGGAGCCGAGGAACCCGGCCAGCCCGGGGGCGAAGCGCCCGACGATGCCGGCGAAGATCACCAGCGAGATACCGTTGCCGATTCCGTACTCGGTGATCAGCTCGCCCAGCCACATGAGCAGGACCGTGCCCGCCGTGAGCGTGATCATGACGACGATGATGGTGAACGGGCTCGGGGTCGGGAGCACGTTCACCTGTGGGTTGGAGAACAGCAGGATCAGCCCGTAGGCCTGGATCAGGGCCAGGACCACGGTGAGGCGGCGCGTGTACTGGGTCAGGCGCTTGCGGCCGTACTCGCCCTCCTTCTGCATCTCTTTGAGACGTTCGGAGACGACCGTCATCAGCTGCATGATGATGCTGGCGTTGATGTAGGGGTTCACCCCCATCGCCGTAATCGAGAAGCGCGACAGGCCGCCGCCGGAGAACAGGTCGATCAGCGGCAGCAGGCCGTTGCTGTTGAACAGGTTGTCCAGCGCGGCCTTGTTGGCGCCGGGGACCGCGATATGGGCCAGTCCCCGGAAGACCAGGATCATGGCACCGGTGAACAGGATCTTCCGCCGAAGCTCGGGGACGCGGAAGGCGTTGCCGACTGCCTGGATCAATCTCGGAAGCTAGCTCTGTTCCGGCGAGTCAGCCTCGTCGGTGTCGGTGGCCGCGGTGTCCGCGTCCTTGTTTTCCGCCGGCGTCTCGGCGGCGCCAGCCGCAGGCTCGGATGCCTCGGCCGCGGGCTCGGATGCCTCAGCCGCGGGCTCGGTGCGCTCGGGTGCCTCGGCCCCCGGCTCGGACGCGTCGGCCTCGCTCTCCGCCAACTCGGCGGGCTCTTCACCGGCGCCCGCCTCCTGGGACTTGGCGCGAGCCTCGACGACGGCCTGGGCCTCTGCCTTGGCCTCGGCCTCGTCAGCCTCGGCCGCGGCCTCGGCGCGCTCGGCGGCGGCGGCCTGCTTGGCGCTGGTCTTCTTGGCCTTGGCCTTGGCCCGGGCGGCACGCTCCTCGGGGGTCAGCGGCTGCGGCCCCAGCAGCTCGACCGACCCGCCGGCAGCCTCGATGGCCTCCCTGGCGTGGGCCGAAACGCGGTGGGCCGAGACCTTGAGAGCGACCTTGAGCTGGCCGGCGGCCAGGATCTTGACGCCGTCGTAATGGCCTTTGACTAGCCCAACCTGCTCCAGCAGCTCAGGGTTGACCTCGGTGCCAGCGTCGAACCGGTTGAGCTTGGCGATGTTGACCTCGACGTACTCGCGGCGATGGGGCGGCGTGAATCCGCGCAGTTTGGGCAGCCGCTGGGCCAGCGGCATCTGCCCGCCTTCGAAGCTGTGGGGGATGTCCACGCTGCTGCGCGAGCCCTGCCCCTTCTGACCGCGCCCGGCAGTCTTGCCCTGGCCCGCAGAGATACCGCGGCCGACCCGCTTGCGCTGGCGCCGAGATCCCGGCGCCGGCTTGAGCTCGTCCAGTCTCATGCGTTCTTCTCCGCCGCGCCGTCGACGCTTACCAGGTGAGCAACCTTGTGGACCATGCCGCGCACCTGCGGGGTGTCCTTGTGCTCGACGGTCTGGTGCAGACGGCGAAGGCCCAGCGCCGCGACGGTGGCCTTCTGGTCCCTCGAGTAGCCGATCGCGCTCTTGCGGTAGGTGATCCGAAGCACGGCGTCCTTAGCCACCGGTCGTCTCCGTTGCCGGCTTCTCCTCCGGGGCGGCTTCGCCGCCGGCCAGTGCACCCACGGCCTCCGGCTCGGCCGGCTCGTCCTTGGACTCGGGCACGTCCCCGGCTGCGGCTCGCTTCTCGGTCGGCTTGACGCCGATCTCCTCGAGGGTCAGGCCCCGGGCAGCGGCGACCTGCTCCGGCGTGCGCAGCGAGCGCAGGGCCGCGATCGTCGCGCGGGTGGTGTTGATCGGGTTGTTGGTCCCCAGGGACTTGGTCAGGATGTCCTTGATCCCGCTGAGCTCGACGACGGCGCGCATGGCGCCACCCGCGATCACGCCCGTTCCCGGCGAGGCCGGCTTGAGCAGGACCTTGGCCGCGCCCAGCTTGTAGCGAAGCTCGTGCGGGATGGTCGAGCCGTTCATCGGGACAGTGATCATGTTCTTCTTGGCGTCCTCGACGCCCTTCCGAATCGCATCTGGGACCTCACCGGCCTTGCCCAGTCCGGCGCCAACCCGCCCCTTCTGGTCGCCCACGACGACGAGGGCGCTGAAGGAGAAGCGGCGGCCACCCTTGACCACCTTGGCGACGCGATTGAGGTGGACCACCTTCTCAATGAACTCGGGCTTGACGTCGTCGGACTGGCCGTACTGCCAGCGGCCGGAGCCGTAGCCACCCTGGCGGCCACCGAAGCCGCCCTGCGGCGGGCCGCCGCGCTGCTGCTGGACCGGCGGCGGAGTGGGCCGCTGGGGGGCCTGGAGCTGAGCCTTGATCGACTCCGCCACCGAAGCCGCGATGGGGCCGGCGGGCTCCTCCGGGGCTGCTGGAGTAGCCTGCGCGGGAGCAGCGGGGGCGGGGGCTTCCGCAGGGGGCGCGGCAGCGGCCGGCTGCTCGGATGGGGGCTGCTCGGCGGCAGGCGCTTCAGCCGCAGCCTGCCCCGGAGCCGGCGCTTGGGCCGCGGGGGCCTCGGCTGCGGGCTGGTCGGCCGCCCCCTCCTCAGGTGCGGGCGTGCTCGACTCCGCCGCCACGGGGCCTTCGGCCTCGCCGGGCGCGGTCAGGGGCGTGTCGTCGTTCTTCTTCTCTTCTTCGTCAGCCATCAGAACTCCAGTCCCGCCGAGCGGGCAGCCTCGGCGAGCGCCTTGACCCGCCCATGGTAGATGTACCCGCCGCGGTCGAACACCACGGTCTTGATGCCGGCCTTGGCCGCGCGCTCGGCCACAACCTTGCCCACCGCCTCCGCCGCCGACAGGTTGGCGGTCGACTTGGCGGACTTGCGCAGGTCGCCCTCCGACGTGCTGGCGGCCACCAGGGTGCGGCCGCTGCCGTCGTCGATGATCTGCGCCGAGATGTGGTTGAGCGAGCGGAACACGGACAGCCGGGGGCGCTCGGCAACACCAACGACCCGGCTCCGCACCCGGCGATGTCGCTTCTGGCGGCCCAGACGGCGCGCCTGGCTCACGTTGCTCATGCGACCGCCTTGCCGGACTTGCCGGCTTTGCGCTTGACCCGCTCGCCCCTGTAGAGGATGCCCTTGCCCTTGTAGGGCTCCGGCGGCCGGAACTTGCGGATCTGCGAGGCGGTCCGGCCGACCAGCTCCTTGTCGTGGCTCGAGACCACGATCCGGTTGGGCTCCGGCACCTCGATGGTGACGCCGGCGGGCGGCGTGTAATCGACCGGGTGGGAGAACCCCAGGTTGAGACGCAGGGCGGTACCCTGCATCTGCGCCCGGTAGCCGACGCCGACCAGCTCCAGCTCCTTGGTGTAGCCGGCCGACACGCCGATCACCATGTTGGCGATCAGGGACCGGGTCAGACCGTGCAGCGCGCGATGGCGTGTCTGGTCGGTTGGCCGCTGCACCAGGACAACGCCATCTTCGAGCACCACCTTCATCTCGGGGTGCACGTCCAGCTCCAGCTCACCCTTGCCGCCCTTGACCACGATGTGGGTGCCCGTGAGGTCGATATCGACCCCCTGGGGGACGGGAATGGGCGATTTACCAACGCGACTCATCTATCTCCCAATCTCACCAGATGTAGCAGACGACCTCGCCGCCGAGCCCTTCGCGGAGCGCCTGGCGGCCGCTCATCAGGCCATGAGAGGTGGACATCACGACCGTGCCGAGCCCGCCCAGGACGCGCGGGATGTCGGTCTTGCGGGCGTAGACCCGCAGGCCCGGCTTGCTGATGCGCTTGAGGCCGCTGATGGCCCGACCGCTGTCGGTGCGCGGCTTCAGCGAGATCTCCAGGCGCTGACCAGGACCGTCGGCTTCGACCTTGTAGTCATGGATGTAGCCCTCCTCCTTGAGGACGCGCGCGATCTCAACCTGCATCTTGGCCCCGGGCGCGATGACCACGCCGTGGCCCGCCTTGGATGCGTTCCGGATCCGGGTGAGCATGTCGGAGACAGGATCAGAAACCATGTGCTCCTCCTACCAGCTCGACTTCTGGATGCCCGGCACCTGGCCCAGCTGCGCCAGCTGGCGGAAGCAGATGCGGCAGATCCCAAATTTGCGCATGTAGGCGCGCGGACGACCGCAGAGTCCGCAGCGACTGTGAGCCTGCACTGGGAACTTGGGTTTACGGGCCGCTCTCGCGACCATCGACTTCTTGGCCACTAGCTATCTCTCCTGCGGAACGGCATGCCCAGCTTGGTCATCAAGCTGCGCGCCTCGTCGTCGGTGTCTGCGGAGGTGACGATCGACACCTCCATACCTCGCGTCTTGTCGATCTGGTCGTAGTCGATCTCGGGGAAGATCAGCTGCTCCCGAAGGCCGAGGGTGTAGTTGCCGTGGCCGTCGAAGGCGCTCTCGGGGACGCCGCGGAAGTCGCGGATCCGGGGCAGCGCGACGCTGATCAGCTTGTCCAGGAAATACCACATGCGGGCGCCACGGAGGGTGACCTTGAGGCCCACCGTCATTCCCTCGCGGAGGCGGAAGGCGGCCACTGACTTGCGGGCCTTGATCGGGATCGGCTGCTGGCCTGTGATGATGCGAAGGTCGTTACTGGCGGCGTCGAGCGCCTTGTTGTCGCTGATCGCCTCACCAATCCCGATGTTCACCACGATCTTCTCCAGCCGGGGCACCTGCATGGTGTTGCTGTAGTCGAACTCGCGCAGGAGCTCCGGGACGATCTCGTCCTCATAGCGGGCGCGCAGGCGCGGCTTCTCAGAAGTAGCAGCGGCCACGGCGCTCATTCGGACGTCACCGCCTCGGTGATCTCGCCACAGTGGGTGCAGACGCGGCCGCGGCGGCCATCGTGCTCCTGGTGGCGGATGCGGGTGGGGCGGTCGCAGTTGGGGCACACGAGCATGACGTTGGAGTAGTCGAACGGCGCCTCGAAGTCGATTATCCCGCCCTGGAGATTTGAGGTCGTCGAGCCGGCCCCGCTCCTCTGCGTGCCGGCACGCGCGTGCTTCTTGTGCAGGTTGACGCCCTTGACCACGATCCGGTTCTGGCCGGGCAGCGTCCGGTCGACAACACCACGCTTGCCACGGTCCTTGCCAGCCTTGACCAGCACGGTATCGCCGGCGCGGATGTCGGGACGCTTGCGAGTTGCGACGGCGCGCGCCATCAGAGCACCTCCGGGGCCAGGGACACGATCTTCATGTAGTTCTTCTCGCGCAGCTCGCGGGCCACGGGGCCGAAGATGCGGGTGCCACGAGGGTTGCCACCCTGGGCCAACAGCACGGCTGCGTTCTCATCGAAACGGATGCTGGAACCGTCGGGACGGCGGTATTCCTTGGCTGTCCGGACCACGACGGCACGCACAACCTCGCCCTTCTTGACGCCGCCGCCAGGCTGGGCCACCTTGACCGTGGCGCTGACGACGTCGCCCACCGAGGCGTACTTGCGGTGGCTGCCGCCGAGCACACGGATGGTCAGGATCTCGCGCGCGCCGCTGTTGTCGGCGACGCGGAGACGGGTTTCCTTTTGGATCACCGGGCCTTCTCCACGATTTCGACCACGCGCCAGCGCTTCTGCTTGCTCAACGGGCGGGTCTCCATGATCCGGACGCGGTCGCCCACCTTGGCCTCGTTGTTCTCGTCGTGGGCCTTGAACTTGGCCGAGCGCCGGACAACCTTGCGGTAGAGGGGATGCTGCTTGAGGTCGACGACACGCACGACAACGGTCTTCTCCATGGCGTCACCGACCACCAGGCCCGTCCGCATCTTGCGCAACGCGCGCTCCTCGCTCACTTCTTTTCCTCGCTGGTCTCGACCGGGCCGCCGTCAGCGGCAGGTTCGCTGGTCTCGGCTGCGTCGCTGTCAGCCACCGCTTCGGTCGTCGTGGCCTCAGCTTCGGTCGGGGCAGCCTCAGCCTCGGTGGTTGTGGGCTCAGCCTCCGCACTCGTGGCCTCAGCCTCCGCGGTCGTGGCCTCAGCTTCGGTCGCCTCGAGCTCGGCCTCCGCCACAGTCGCCGCGGCCGCGGCAGCCTGTGCCCGGTCGGCGCCTCGCGCCGGCGCCGGCGTTGCGGCAGCCGCATCTGCGCTGACGATGTCCTCGATTCCCAGCCGGCGACCCTGCATCACGGTCAGCACCTGGGCGATCTGGTGACGGACGTTGCGGATCTGGCGATGGTTCTCCAGCTGGCCGGTCGCCGCCTGGAAGCGCAGGTTGAACAGCTCAGTGCGCACCTCCTTGAGGCGGGCGTCGAGCTCGGGGATGTCCATCGTGCGCAGCTCGTTGAGCGTTTGGGTCGACTTCATCCGGCCACCTCGCCGTGCCCGGTGGTCTCGACCAATGTCAGGAAGCGGGTTTTGATCGGCAGCTTGAAGGCGGCCAGGCGCATGGCCTCCTTGGCCACCTCGGGCGAGACCCCTCCCATCTCGAAGAGCACTCGCCCGGGCTTGACCACCGCCACCCATCCCTCGGGGTTGCCCTTGCCGCTGCCCATGCGGGTCTCGGCCGGCTTCTTGGTGATCGGCTTATCGGGGAACACGCGGATCCAGATCTTGCCTCCGCGCTTGACGTAGCGGGTCATTGCGCGCCGGGCGGCCTCGATCTGGCGATTGCTCATGTAGCAGTCCTCGACCGCCTGCAGGCCGAACTGGCCAAAGGCGATGTCATTGCCGCGTGTGGCCACGCCCCGGCGCCGGCCGCGCTGCATCTTCCGGTGCTTGGTGCGCTTGGGCAGCAGCATCAGGAGCCTTCCTCCGTGTCGCTGTCGCCCGCGGCGGGCGTCGCCTGGGTGGACTCGCTCTCAGTGGCAGGAGCGGCGTCGGTACCACCGGCCTGCTCGTCGGCGGTCCCGGCGGCTGACTTGGCGGCGCCCCTGGCCTTCCTGGCAGCGGTCTTGCGCGGCTTCGCCGGTGCGTCGGCGAGAACAGCCTCAGCAGCCGCCTCTGCGTCCTCCTTCGCGGCTCCGGCTGGCGCGGTTTTGGCCTTGCCGCGGGCAGTCCTGGCGGCCGGCTTGGCCTCGGCCGCCACATCGGCGGCGGCCTTGGTCCGGGCGCGTGTTGCGCGCTTCGGCTTCTCAGTTGTAGGCGCGCCAGCCTCCGCCGCGGGCGTCCCGGTAGCGGCAGCCTCCGCCGCGGGCGTTTCGGTGGCAGCAGCGTCGGCAGCGGTCTCGGTAGTGTCGACGACGGCCTCAGCAGGCTTCTCGGCAGCCTTGGTCCGTGGGGCGCGGGGGCGCGCCGGCTTGGCGGGGGCAGCGGCTTCGCCAGCCGCGGCCGCTTCTGGGGCGGTTGCAGCCGCGCCATTGGTGGCCGCGCCGGCATCGGTGGCGGCGGCGGCAGCGATGACGGCGGGCCGCGCGTCCTCGAGCAGCTGGCGGGCGGGGATCTCGTCGAAGCTCTCCTCGGGCTGGGTTAGGTCGAAGTCGCCCAGGTAGACCCAGACGCTGACACCGATCCGGCCGAACGTGGTGCGCGCCTCGGTCTGGCCGAAGTCGATGTTGGCCTTCAGCGTGTGCAGCGGCACCCGGCCGTCGCGGTCCCACTCTCGGCGGGACATCTCAGCGCCGCCCAGCCGGCCGGAGACGGCGATCTTGACGCCCTTGGCGCCGGCGCGCATGGTGCGCAGCACCGACTGCTTGATGGCGCGACGAAAGGCGATGCGGCGCTCCAGTTGGGCGGCCACGTTCTGGGCCACCAGCATGGCGTCGAGCTCGGGGTGCTTGATCTCCTGGATCGTGACCCGCACCTTCTTGCCGGTCATCTTCTCGAGGTCATCGCGAAGCTGGTCCACGCTGGCGCCACCCTTGCCGATCACGATGCCCGGTTTGGCGGTCCAGATGATGACCGTGGCCTGGCTGGCGGAGCGCTCGGTCTCGACCTTGCTGATGCCGGCGTTGCGCAGGCGCTCCAGGATCAGACGCCGCATGCGCATGTCCTCGAGCAGCATGTCGGTGTAGTCCTTGTCGCCGTACCAGCGCGCCTGCCAGGGCTTGTAGATGCCCAGACGGAAGGCGTTGGGATGAACCTTCTGACCCACTAGGTTGTCTCCTTCTCGTCCTTAGGCTTTTCGTCGGCGGGCTGGTCGTCCGTGGATGCTTCGGCCCTAGACTTGGGCTCCTCCCCGGCCGCGGCGTCGGCGTCCGGCACCACCTCGGCTGCGTCGGTCTCCGCCTCCTCGGCGCGGGCCTCCTCTGCCACCTCGGCGGCCTCGGCCTTCTCAGCCTGCTCAGCCCCAACCTCAGCCTCGCCCTTCTCAGGCTCAGCCTTCGGCGTGCCGGCCTTGGTCTCCTCGGCCCCGGACTTCTCAGCCGTTGCCTGCTCCGCCTTGGCCTTCCCAGCCTTGGGCTCCTCCGTCTCGGCCTTCTCCGCCTTGGCTTCCTCAGCTTTGGCCTTTTGCGCCTTGGTCTCGGCCTTCTCGGCGCGCTTGGGCGCAGCCTCTTCCGCAGCGGCCGGCCTACGGCGGCGCCTGGGCTGGACCACGGGCACCTCGGTGTCGACGATGGCGGTGATGTGGCTGGTGCGCTTGAAGATCGAGAAGTACATGCCGCGGGCACGGGGGCGGCCACGCTTGATCGTCGGGCCCTCGTTCACGATGATGGCCTTGACGATCAGCGCGTCCTCGTCCTGGCTGAAGTTGTTGGATGCGTTGGCGGCCGCCGACTTCACCACCTTGGCGACTTCCTTGGCGGCCGCCCGGGGAGTGAACTGCAGCACCACAAGCGCGTCCTTGACCGGCATCCCGATGACGGTGTTGGCCACCAGCCGGGCCTTGCGCGGCGGAATCCGCATGTAGCGAGCTCTTGCTTCTACTTCCATTACTTCAGGGACGAGCTCCGCTCGGTGTGGTGCCCATGGCCGCGGAAGCGCCGGGTGGGCGCGAACTCGCCGAGCTTGTGCCCGACCATCGCCTCGGTCACGAAGACGGGGACGTGCTTGCGACCGTCGTGGACGGCGACGGTGTGGCCCACGAACTCCGGGAAGATCGTCGATCGCCGCGACCAGGTCTTGATCACGATCTTGTCGCGCGTCTCGTTCAGCTTCATCACCTTATCGAGAAGGCGCTGGTCGCAGTAGGGGCCCTTCTTGGCAGAACGCGACACCGACTAACCTCGCTTCCCGCCGCGGCGGCGGACGATGAACTTGCTGGTGGACTTGTTGCGGCGGGTGCGGTACCCAAGCGCCGGCTTGCCCCAGGGTGTCTGCGGGTTGCCACCAGCGCCGGAGCGGCCCTCGCCACCACCGTGGGGGTGGTCGAAGGGGTTCATGGTCATGCCGCGCACCGCGGGGCGCTTGCCCCGGAGCCGGCTTTTGCCCGCCTTGCCCACGTTCTCGTTCTCGTGGTCAAGGTTGCCGAGCTGGCCGATGGTGGCGGTGCACGCCACCGGCACCAGCCGGACCTCGCCCGAGGGCATGCGGACCTGGGCGTAGGCGCCCTCCTTGGCCAGCAGCTGGGCCGAGGCGCCGGCGGAGCGGACCAGCTGGCCGCCACGGCCGAGCTTGATCTCGATGTTGTGGATCGTCGTGCCAACCGGGATGCCGCTGATGGGAAGGGCGTTGCCGGGCTTGATGTCGGAGCCCGGGCCGGCCTGGATGGTGTCGCCAACCTTGAGCCCGACCGGCGCCAGGATATACCGGTACTCGCCGTCGAGGTAGCTGATCAGGGCGATCCGAGAGCTGCGGTTGGGGTCGTACTCGATGGCCTTGACCTTGCCCGGCACCTCGAGCTTGTTGCGCTTGAAGTCGATGATCCGGTACTGCTTCTTGGCGCCACCACCACGATGCCGCACCGTGATTGAGCCGCTGTTGTTGCGGCCGGACGCCTTCGGCAACGCGACCATAAGTGACTTCTCGGGCTTCTTGCCCTTGGTCACGTCATCGAAGGTGGAGACACTCATGAAGCGGCGCCCGGGGCTGGTCGGCTTGTACTTCTTGGTTGCCATCGACTAACCCGAGGTCGTCTCGAAGAGGCGCGCGATCTGCTGCCCGGGGGCCAGCGTCACGATCGCCTTCTTACGCTTGGGATCGAAGCCGCGACCGGTGCCCTGACGGGTGCGGCGACGCCGCTCCTTGCCGGTCAGGTTCATGGTGTTGACGGCCACGACCTTGACGTCGAAGGCTTCCTCGACGGCGTGGGCGATCTCGACCTTGTTGGCCGAGGGGTGAACGTCAAACGTGTACTTGCCGTAGGCCATTGCGGCATAGCTCTTCTCGGAGATCAACGGCTTGAGAAGCACCTCGTCCGGCGACCTCATGCCAGCACCTCGCCGATCTGGTCGACAGCGGCCTTCGTCAGCAGCAGCCACTCGTGGCTGAGCAAGTCGCGGACGTTGAGGTTGCGGCTGAGGATGACGCGGACGCCGACCAGGTTGCGAGCCGACTTCTCGGCGTTGACGTTGTGGTTCTCGAGCACCACCAGCACCGTCCCGTCGATGCCGGCGTCGGCGAGGATGCCGATGAACTCCTTCGTCTTGGGCTCCGGGAACTCGAGGTCCTCGAGCACCAGGATGCGGCCCTCCTGGGCCTTGACGCTGAGTGCCGAGCGCAGTGCCAGACGGCGCTGCTTCCGGGGCATGTCCTGGGTGTAGCCGCGCGGCTTGGGGCCGCCCCAGATCCCGCCGCCGGCCCACTGCACCGCCCGGATCGAGCCCTGGCGGGCCCGGCCGGTGCCCTTCTGACGGTACGGCTTGCGACCGCCGCCCCGGACCTCGGCCCGGGTCTTGGTGTTGGCCGTGCCCTGCCGGTTGTTGGCCAGCTGGCGGAGCACGGCCTGGTGCAGCACGGCCTCGTTCACCGGCGCCTCGAAGAGGTGGGAATCGAGCGTCAGCTTGCCCGCCTTCTTGCCGTCGCGGCTGCGGACGTCGACTTCGACCGCCACTACTTGTGCTCCTTGACCACGACCACGGCGTTCTTCGGCCCAGGGACCGCGCCACGGATCATCAGGAGGTTGCGCTCGGCGTCGACCTTGACCACGGTCAGGCCGCGGGTGGTGGTCTGGGTATTGCCCATCTGGCCGGGGAGCTTGACGCCCTTCCATGTTCGCGCGGCGTCGACCGATCCCACCGAACCCGGCTGCCGGATGTTGTGCGAGCCGTGGGTGACCGGGCCACGGCCGAAGCGGTGGCGCTTGACCACGCCGGCGAAGCCCTTGCCCTTGGAGGTGCCGGTGACCGCGACCATGTCGCCCTCGCTGAAGACGTCGGCCTTGAGCTCGCCGCCCACCTCGACGCCCTCGGCGGGCTCGCCGCGGAACTCGTGAATCTGCTTGATGGGCTTGACCTTGGCCTTCTTGATCTCGCCCAGGCGGGGCTTGGTCAGGCGCTTCTCGTCGACCGCGCCAAAGCCCAGGCGGGTGGCGGCGTAGCCGTCCTTCTCCTGGGTGCGCAGCCCGATTACCTGGCATGGGCCGGCTTCCAGCACCGTGACCGGCACGGCGATGCCCTTGTCGTCGAAGATCTGGGTCATCCCCAGCTTGCGGGCGAGCAGGCCTTTCACAGCTTGATCTCGATGTTGACGCCGCTCGGCAGGGACAGCCGCATCAGAGCGTCGACGACCTTGGGGTTGGGGTCGAGTATGTCGATGATCCGCTTGTGGGTCCGCATCTCGAACTGCTCGCGCGAGTCCTTGTCGATGAACGGCGAGCGGATCACGGTGTACTTGTTGATCTCCGTGGGCAGCGGGATGGGGCCCGCGATCGACGCAGACGTGCGCCGCGCGGTGTCAACGATCTTGTCCGCGGCCGAGTCCAGGACCTTGTGGTCGTAGGCCTTCAGCCGGATTCGAATTCGTTGCGCCATCTCGCTGCCTCGGAGACCTCTTACCCGCGGACCTAGCTGACGCCGCCGGTGACGACACCGGAGCCGACCGTGCGACCACCCTCGCGGATGGCGAACCGCATGCCGTCCTCGACGGCGATCGGGGTGATCAGCTCGATCGTCATCTTGGTGTTGTCACCCGGCATCACCATCTCGACGCCCTCCTGGAGGATGACCTCCCCGGTGACGTCGGTGGTGCGGATGTAGAACTGCGGCCGGTAGCCCTTGAAGAACGGAGTGTGGCGACCACCCTCCTCCTTGGTCAGGACGTAGACCTCGGCGTCGAACTTGGTGTGGGGCTTGATCGAGCCGGGCTTGGCCAGCACCTGGCCGCGCTCGACCTCCTCGCGCTTGATGCCGCGCAGGAGGCAGCCGACGTTGTCGCCGGCCTCGCCGGAGTCGAGCAGCTTGTGGAACATCTCGACGCCGGTCACGACCACCTTGCGAGTGTCCTTGATGCCGACGATCTCGACTTCCTCGTTGACCTTGACCTGGCCACGCTCGATGCGGCCGGTGACCACGGTGCCACGACCCTCGATCGAGAACACGTCCTCGATCGGCATCAAGAAGGCCTTGTCCACGGCCCGCTCGGGCACGGGGATGTAGGAATCCACCGCCTCCATCAGCTTGGCGACACCCTCCTTGGCGTCGGCGTCGTCCTCCAGCGCCTTGAGCGCGCTGACGCGGACGATGGGGACGTCGTCGCCGGGGAACTCGTAGCGGTTGAGCAGCTCGCGTACCTCGAGCTCGACCAGCTCTAGCAGCTCCTCGTCATCGACGGCGTCGACCTTGTTGAGAGCCACCACCAGCGAGGGAACGTTGACCTGGCGGGCGAGAAGGACGTGCTCACGGGTCTGGGGCATGGGACCATCCGTCGCCGCGACCACCAGGATCGCGCCGTCCATCTGGGCGGCGCCGGTGATCATGTTCTTGATGTAGTCGGCGTGACCGGGGCAGTCCACGTGGGCGTAGTGACGGTTGTCGGTTGAGTACTCGACGTGCGCCGTCGAGATCGTGATGCCGCGCTGCTTCTCTTCGGGCGCGTTGTCGATCTTGTCGAAGGGCACGAACTCGGCGCCGCCCTTCTCCGCCAGCACCTTGGTGATGGCAGCCGTCAGCGTGGTCTTGCCGTGGTCGATGTGACCAATCGTGCCGATGTTCATATGCGGCTTGGACCGATCGAACTTCTGCTTACCCATTGCTCCTCCTCCGAAGCGCTATTGCTGTGGTGTTCATTTCTTGGCTGTCTCCGTCATGCCGTCGACTTGGCGATGATCTCTTCGGCCACCGACTGGGGGACCTCCTGGTAGTGGTCGAACTCCATCGAATAGCTGGCGCGACCCTGGGTCATCGACCGCAGCTCGGTGGCGTAGCCGAACATGTTGGCCAGCGGGACGAAGGACCGCACGATCTGGGTGCTGCCCTTGCCCTCCATGCCGAGGATGTGGCCGCGCCGGGCGCTGAGGTCGCCCATCACGTCGCCCATGAACTCCTCGGGCATGTTGACCTCGACCTTCATGATGGGCTCGAGCAGCACGGCCTTGGCCTTTTTGACCGCGTCCTTGAGCGCCATCGAGCCGGCAACCGTGAACGCCATCTCGCTGGAGTCGACGTCGTGGTAGCTGCCGTCGACCAGCGTGGCCTTGACGTCGACCATCGGGAACCCGGCGAGGACGCCGTTCTCGAGCGCCTCCTTGATGCCCTTGTCGACTGCGCTGATGTACTCGCGCGGGATCTTGCCGCCCACGATCTTGTCGACGAACTCGTACCCCGCGCCGGTCTCGTTGGGCTCGACGTCGATCTCGGCGTGGCCGTACTGGCCACGGCCACCTGACTGGCGGACGAAGCGGCCGACCCCGTGGGCCTCCTTGCGCACGGTCTCGCGGTAGCTGACCTGGGGCTTGCCCACGTTGGCGTCCACGGAGAACTCGCGCAGCATGCGATCGACGATGACCTCGAGGTGGAGCTCGCCCATGCCCTCGATGATGGTCTGGCCCGTCTCCTCGTCGGTATGGACGCGGAAGGTCGGGTCCTCCTCGCTGAGGCGCTGAAGGGCGACGCCCATCTTCTCCTGGTCGACCTTGGTCTTGGGCTCGATCGCGACCGCGATGACCGGCTCCGGGAAGGTGATGTTCTCCAGCACCAGCGGGTGGTTCTCAACCGTCAGGGTGTCGCCGGTGGTGGTGTCCTTGAGGCCGATGGCGGCGGCGATGTCGCCCGCGTAGACCTCCTCGATCTCCTCGCGGTGGTTGGCGTGCATCTGCAGCAGCCGGCCAATCCGCTCCTTTTTGCCCTTGGTGGCATTGAGCACGTAGCTGCCCGACTTGAGCGTCCCCGAGTAGACCCGGAAGAAGGTCAACTTGCCGACGAACGGGTCGGTGGCGACCTTGAAGGCCAGGGCTGAGAACGGCTGCTCGTCGCTGACGCCACGGACCTCGATGCGCTCGGACTTGGGGTTGGTTCCCTCGACCGCGGGCATGTCAGAGGGGCTGGGTAGGTAGTCGACGACCGCGTCGAGCATCGGCTGGACGCCGCGGTTGCGCAGCGCCGCACCGCAGATCACGGGCACCAGCTGGGTCATGATCGTGCCCTTGCGAATCGCCTCGCGCAGGGCCTTCTCCTCGATGGGCCGGTCTTCGAGGTAGGCGTGCATGACGTCGTCGTCGTAGTCGGCCGCCGCCTCGATCAGCTTATGGCGGTACTCCTCGACGTGGCCCTTGAGCTCCTCTGGGATGTCGGCCGACTCCAGGGTGGTGCCGAGGTCGTCGGTGTAGATGTGGGCTTCCTGTGCGACCAGGTCGACGATGCCATTGAAGCCGCCCTCGCGGCCGATCGGGATCTGGATGGCGACAGCGTTGGCGCCGAGCTTCTCCCGGATCGACTCCAGCGAGCCGTAGAAATCCGCCCCGACGCGGTCCATCTTGTTGATGAAGGCAATCCGGGGTACGTCGTACCGGTCGGCCTGGCGCCAGACCGTCTCCGACTGGGGCTCCACGCCACTGACAGCGTCAAAGACCGCGACGGCGCCATCGAGCACGCGCAGGCTGCGCTCGACTTCTACCGTGAAGTCCACGTGTCCGGGCGTGTCGATGATGTTGATACGGTGGCCGCGCCACTCACAGGCGGTCGCCGCCGACGTGATGGTGATGCCGCGCTCCTGCTCCTGGACCATCCAGTCCATGGTTGCGGCGCCCTCGTGGACCTCGCCCATGCGGTGGATGCGACCGGTGTAGAAGAGGATCCGTTCGGTGGTCGTGGTCTTACCGGCGTCGATGTGCGCCATAATCCCGATGTTTCGGGTCTTCTCGATCGGGAAGGTCCTTCCCTTTGCCTTTGTCGCGACGTTCATCTTCTTTGCCGACCCCGGCGCTGCCGGGGCAGACGTTGACTCCTCAATAACCTGGCTCAAAACCTGATTCGAATCCTCTTGTTGCTGCCTTCCGCGCTCAGTAGCGGAAGTGGCTGAAGGCCTTGTTGGACTCCGCCATCTTGTGGGTGTCTTCCTTCCGCTTGACTGCGGCGCCGAGGTTGTTGTTGGCGTCCATCAACTCGTTGGCGAGCTTCTCCGACATGGACTTGCCACCGCGGGCGCGGGCGTAGCGGATGATCCAGCGGCGGGCCAGCGCAGCCCGGCGGTCGGGACGGATCTCGACTGGCACCTGATAGGTGGCGCCACCGACCCTCTTAGGTTTAACTTCGAGGATCGGCGTGGCATTCCGCAGGGCGTTGTCGAAGATCTCGAGGGGGTCGCCACCGCGCGAACGGTCCTTGATGATGTCGAACGCGCCGTAGACGATCCGCTCCGCCGTGCTCTTCTTGCCTCGGAGCATCACGCAGTTGATGAATTTTGCCACGCCCCCGTGCGTGTACACCGGGTCAGGCGTGATGACGCGCCGCTGAATACGAGCTCTGCGCGGCATTACTTCTTCTCCCGCTTGGCGCCGTACTTGGAACGGCCCTGGTTGCGGTTCTTGGCGCCAGAGGTGTCGAGGGTCCCGCGGATCACGTGGTAGCGAACGCCAGGGAGGTCCTTGACACGGCCGCCACGGATCAGCACCACCGAGTGCTCCTGGAGGTTGTGGCCGATGCCGGGGATGTACGCGGTGACCTCGATCCGGGAGGTCAGGCGTACCCGGCAGACCTTGCGAAGCGCCGAGTTCGGCTTCTTCGGCGTGACCGTGTATACGCGCACGCAAACGCCCCGTCGCTGGGGGGAGCCCTTCAGCGCGGGGGCCTTGGTCTTCTTGGTCACGGGATGCCGGCCCTTGCGGACCAGCTGGTTGATTGTGGGCAAGCTATTCCTAATGGTGAGTGCGAGGACCTCGTCTCGCGGCACCCGAGGCGGGTACCCTACCGTTCGTTTCGAGCGAGGCCGCTCAGGCTTCGGATCGACGTCTCTTGGGCGCACAGGAATACCAGGGCGACTAGAGGCGCGAAGGGGAATTGTAGCAGCAGGCTGAGATCGCCGTCAATTGCGGCTGAACTCGGGAGCTTAGGCGAAGGCAAGCATACATGTTGGTTGCCGAGAGGCGGCTACGGGGGCTAAAATGGCCTCCTCCCCCCACGCGGCCGCGGCGTGCGCCGGCGGCGATCAGTCGGAGGGAGCATGGCCAGCTCGGTTCGGACTTGGATCCCGGCGGCCCTTGTGGCTTTGGTGGTTGCTGCGCTCCTGGGAGTGGCGGCTTGGTTTGGGCTTCGGCAGGCTGATACGCGGGTGGTGGTGGTTCCTTCGGCCAGTGTGGACATTCACTCGCCAGAGGCGGTCATGGCGGCGGTTCGTCACTACTACGAGGTCGAGGCTGAGGCTCGGAGGACGGGTAATGGCGATCTGATTGACGCCGTGACCAGTGGGCACGACTCCATCGCCAGCTATAACTTCCGGCTGTTCATTCAGCAAGAAGCCATCAAGAAGCATCGGAGCGTCACTCTCGAAACCCATCTCGAGAAGTGGGCCGTAACCCTGGACGCAGATAGAGCGAGTGCGACCTACGTGCTCTGGCTACGCGGCCACGATACGGATTCGCTGACCGGAGATGCTGTGGAGCCAGACCAGAACACAACGAAGGGTGCCTATCGAATGGACCTGCGACTAGGGAGCGGGGCCTGGAAAACGGACCAACGACAACTGCTGCAAAACAATGTCCCATAAGCCCTCAGCTCTGGCACTCTCTCTCGTCTTTCTGTGGACATCTATGGTCTCGGTCTACGCATATGGCAAAGGCGACATCACGTTCAATACGACCAGCGTGCCCGGAACGAGTGGGACTTCCTACGTGTATTTCCAGGCAACAGAGACGTCCTCCGGAAGAACCAGCACCGTCCCAACCCGTAGGTTCATCGGCTGCCCGACTCCTTATTACATGCGCTGGCTGAACGTGGTCACCCGCCCCGATGGCACCACGAGCTACGACGTCCAGATCGTCGACTGCAATACCAACCAGCCGGTCAACGACGGAGTGAGCAGGGCAGGTCAACTGAGATGGGTCCCCGGGAGCCGGCCGCTGCTGGCCGGCACCAGCCAGCTCGCGAACGGGCAACTGATCTATGCCCTGAACGTCAACCTCAGCCCGCCAGTCGTCCTACCGAACCAAGGCACGACCCTGCAGGCCAGCATCGCCGACGACTTCATATCCCAAGCCGATCGCACCTTGAACATCTCGGTCGAGCCCAACGCATGGTCGGTGGCGTCTTGGTCCGTGGATTTTGGCGACGGCCAGACCGCCACCCTCCCCGGCGGCCAGCCCAGCATGCAGATCCCGCACCGCTATGTCACACCAACGAACATCAACCCGGTCGTCACCGCCCACGTCACCGGGATCGCCCATGTTGCTGACTTCGATCCGTTCTCCGGGAACCTGGTGTTATTAACCGCGCCATTCGCGGTCGATGTCACCAACTCAACCTTCGGCCAGGTCGCAGCCGCACCCGTGGTGGCCTACACCCCGCCGCATGCACGAGCGGCCGGATTGGCGCGGCTGCGATCGGACGGAGCACCATTGTCGGATCGAGGCTTAGCCGCGCTAGAGGCGCCCCGCGGGACGCCGGTGTACCTGTACGTTCGGCCGATCATCGACGCCGAGGGACAGATGACGCTCGATGGCAGGCCCGCCGGTGATGGGTACTCCGTCGTCCTGAACTGGCGGCTAGCGTCAGGCAGCCGCGATGGGCCGCCCGGCGAGGTAAGCGCGCCCGGCGATGGCGGCGGGGGCGACCGCCCGGTGATCCAGCAATGGAACTCGCCCGACGAGCTCGGCGCACGCGGTCCGACCCCCTACGCTATCGACCTCGACTACACCATCCGGACGACGTACCCAGACGGCCAGACCCGCGACTACGAATTCTCCGGGCGTATCGCCGTAACGGTGGAATTCGCAGCCAACTCCGGCTAGACGGCCGAGAATTCTACCTGGCTGGAGGCTCGGGGCCGGCCCGCTCTGGAGCGATGCCCGGCGACGAATCCGGCTGAGACCGCACGGCCGCCGGTCCTTGCGAGCGCCGGCGTCGCGATTTCTCTCCTCGGGCAGCCATTCGCCTGAAGATGGCTTCCCGGCGCTTGCGCAGGTACTCATCGGGGGTCATTCGTGACTTGGGATTGTCGGGATGTCCCGGAGGAAGCGTTCGG